>CAZLGB010000057.1:12588-17528 GCA_964558825.1 uncultured Intrasporangiaceae bacterium | reverse complement strand
CGACGCCGACATCGAGGAGCGGCTCACCACGCTGCGCCAGCGCTTCGGCACCCTCAAGGGCGTCGAGCGGGCCGTCGAGACGGGCGACTTCGTCTCGATCGACCTCGGCGCCAGCATCGGCGACGAGGAGATCGACACGGTCTCCGGAGTGTCCTACGAGGTCGGCTCGGGCAACATGCTCGAGGGCATGGACGAGGCGCTCGTCGGGATGAGCGCCGGCGACACCAAGACCTTCCAGGCCCCGCTGGCCGGGGGCGAGCACGCCGGCCAGGATGCCGACTGCACCATCACCGTCCAGTCGGTCAAGGTCCGCGAGCTGCCGGCCCTCGACGACGAATTCGCCCAGCTGGCATCGGAGTTCGACACTCTCGACGACCTCAAGGCCGACCTGGTCAAGGACGCCGAGCGGGCCAAGCGCTTCGAGCAGGGCGTGCAGGCGCGTGACAAGGTCATGGCCGCACTCATGGAGAAGGTCGAGATCCCCGTGCCCGACGGCATCGTCGAGGCGGAAGTCCACCAGCACCTCGAGGGTGAGGGCCGGCTGGCCGACGATGTGCACCGCGCCGAAGTCGACGCCGACACCCGCAAGGCCCTCGCCGGGCAGTTCCTCCTCGACGCCATCGCCGAGGCCCGTGAGGTCAAGGTCGAGCGCAACGAACTCATCGAATATCTCGTCATGTCCGCCTCGCAATACGGCATGGACCCCAACGACTTCGCTCAGGCCATCGACCAGCAGGGGCAGATCCCCGCGATGGTCGCCGAGGTCGCCCGCCGCAAGGCGCTCGCGTCGGTGCTCACGACCGCCGTGGTCACCGACACCGACGGCAACCCGGTGGACCTCGAGGAGATCACCGGCCCGAGCGTCGGCGTCGCCGGCCCGGACCTCCTTGACGACCACGACCACGACCACGACCACGACCACGACCACGAGGGTCACGAGGGCCACGAGCACTGATCCGGCTGCGCCGGCCCCGGGCGCGTCCGGGGCTGCCGCGGCATACGTCAGGGCTGCACGCACGGCGGTGTATGCCGTCTTCGCCCTTGCCGGCGTGCAGTTCGCCTCCTTCACCTCCCGCATCCCCGAGGTCAAAGCCCACCTGGGCCTCACGGCCGGCGAGCTGGGGCTGACCCTGCTGGCCGTCTCGGTCGGCTCGCTGTGCGGTCTGCCGGCGGCCGGGTGGCTCGTCCATCGCTTCGGCGCCGCGCGCACGACGCGCACGGGGCTGCTCGCCGCGACGGTGGGGATGGTGCTGGCCGGCGTCGCCGTGGACGCCTTCGGGTCGCGGCCGCTGCTCACCGGCGCGCTGGCGCTGGCCGGGCTGGGCATCGGCTCCTGGGATGTCGCCATGAACATCGAGGGGGCCGCGGTCGAGCAGGCGCTGGGCCAGGCGATCATGCCGCGCTTCCATGCGGCCTTCAGCGGCGGCACGGTGCTCAGCGCCCTGGTCGGTGCGGGTGTCAGCCGAGCGGGGATCGCCGTGCACTGGCACCTCATCGTCGTCTCGGTGCTGGTGGCGGCGTCCGGGGTCTGGGCCGTGCGCCACTTCCTGCCGTGGGGGATCGAGGCCCAGGCGGCCGAGCCGCTCGGCGACGAGGTGGCGGCATCGCCAGGCGACGAGCCGGCGGTCACTCCGCCTCGGCGCCGGGCCGGCATGCGCTCGGCCTGGACCGAGCGCCGGACCGTGCTCGTCGGATTCGTCACTCTCGCAGCGGCATTCACCGAGGGCACGGCCAACGACTGGCTCTCGGTCGCCTTCGTCGAGGGTCACGGTATGCCGCCCTGGGCCGGCATACTCGGCTTTGCCACCTTCCTCACCGCCATGACGATCGGACGAATGCTGGGCACCGGCCTGCTCGACCGGCACGGGCGGGTGCCCGTGCTGCGGGCCACCTTCGCCCTGGCGGTCGTCGGTGCTGCGCTCGTCGTCTGGGGTGGGCCGGTCTTCGGTTTCGTCGGAGCGGGGTTGTGGGGGCTGGGCGCCAGCTTGGGCTTCCCGGTCGGGATGTCCGCTGCGGCCGACGACCCGGCCCGCGCCGCAGCGCGGGTCAGCGTGGTCTCGACGATCGGTTATCTGGCCTTCCTCGGCGGCCCGCCGCTGCTCGGATTGCTCGGCGACCACGTCGGGGTGCTGCACTCGCTGCTCGTCGTCGGCGCGATGGTGGCGCTGGCGCTGCTTGCCGTGCCTGCTGTGCGGGAGCTTCGCCCCGGTGATCCAGAGCCTGAGTCGCCGGGCCAGGTCGGCTAGCTCGGCTGGCTTGTCAGGCTTGCTTGGGGAGACAACGCTCGCCCGGGTGTGCCTGGGCTCAGGAGAACGACGCAGGGCAGGTGTGAGGTGAGGTTTGGGCTGTAGAAACCGTCACCGGTGACCGAAACTGCAGCCCGAACCCCAACTGTCAGGCCTCAGACGTGCCCGGTTCCGGTCCTGCGGGGTCAACTACGTCGGCTGCCAGGGCTCCTGGTGGCATGTGGGCTGTAGAAACCGTCACCGGTGACCGAAACTGCAGCCCACACCTGCCGCCGGGCCCGAACGAGACCACCTCGAGCAACCGCCAGACCCCACGAGGGTCGATTGGCACTGGGCCTACGTGAGGTGGTCAAAGGCCCTTGTGGGCAACAGGCGCAACTGGGTGATAGTTCACCAAGTGACCATCTCGCTCGCCCCGCACGGACGGCGTTCATACGTCACCATGGTGTTTCGTCCGCTCACCCGGAGGTGACCCGATGGATCACGACCTTGCGGCATACCTGGAAAACGTGCGGTTGCGGCGCGCCGAGCTGGGCGACTCGATGCAGGCGCTCGAGGGCGTGCTCGGCGAAGACCACGGCGACCCGAGGTGGGTGGAGCGGGTCGAGGCGGCGCTCATGGAGGTGCGCCACGACCTCGACGACCACGTCGAGGTGACTGAGCGGCCCGACGGCCTCTACGACTCCGTCCGGGAGGACGCCCCGCGCCTGGCCGGACCGCTGCGCCAACTGCAGCAGGAGCACCCCGAGTTGCTCGAGCTGACCGACGTCGCCCTCAACAGGGCGCTCGCCGGCGACGCGGTCGATCGAGTCAGGCTCGGCGACGAGGTCCGCGAGGTGCTGCGGCGCCTCGGCCATCACCGCCAGAAGGGCGCCGACCTCATCTTCGAGGCCTATCAGATGGACGTCGGCGGCACCGGCTGACGCGGGCTTCGAGCGGGGCTTCGAGCAGGGCGGCGAGCCGACAACACCCCGGCGTCCGCCGGAGAGCGATGCGGCGCTCGGCGGGCGTCGGAGCCGACGCGTGTGCGCTCACGGCGAACACCCGGCATAGCGGGGATTGTCGCGCCCAGCTCGGGCGTTAGGGTCGGGTGAGCGGGGGAGCGCCCCCGCAGCATCCACGAGACGGAGTCACCCGTGAGCCCACGCAACGACGCCGAGATGGCCGGTGCCGCGTCGCCCGGCAGCCTCGACGACCACATCTACAACCGGTTGCTCAAGGAGCGGATCATCTTCCTGGGCTCCGAGGTGCGCGACGAGAACGCCAACGCGATCTGTGCGCAGATGCTGCTGCTGGCGGCCGAGGACCCCGACAAGGACATCTGGCTCTACATCAATTCCCCGGGTGGCTCGGTCACCGCGGGCATGGCGATCTTCGACACCATGCAGTGGGTGCCCAATGACGTCGCGACCGTCGCGATGGGGATGGCCGCCTCGATGGGGCAGTTCCTCCTCTCGGCCGGCACGCCGGGCAAGCGCTATGCCACCCCACACGCGCGGGTGATGATGCACCAGCCCTCCGGCGGCATCGGAGGCACGGCCTCGGACATCAAGATCCAGGCCGAGCAGATGCTCCACATCAAGAAGCAGATGGCCGAGATCATCGCCCAGCACACCGGTCAGACGGTCGAGCAGATCGAGAAGGACTCCGACCGCGACCGCTGGTTCACCGCCGAGGAGGCCATGGGCTATGGCTTCGTCGACCATGTCGTCGAGCGGGCCTCCAGCGCCGGCAAGACCTCCGACAATCCCGTGTCCGGCGCGTGAGCCCCCGGCTGCCAGAGCAAGGAAGATCCAGATGACCAGCGACCGGCTCCACGTCCCCGCGCGCGGCACGGCATACCCCTTTGCCGGTGCCCCGTATGCCGCAACCCCCTATGCGCCCCAATCGCGGTACATCCTGCCGCAGTTCGAGGAGCGCACCTCCTACGGGATGAAGCGCCTCGACCCCTACACGAAGATGTTCGAGGACCGCATCATCTTCCTCGGCGTGCAGGTCGACGACGCCTCGGCCGATGACATCATCGCCCAGCTCATCGTCCTGGAGAGCCAGGACCCCGACCGCGACATCCTCATGTACATCAACAGCCCGGGCGGCTCGTTCACGGCGATGACGGCGATCTACGACACCATGCAATACATCCGCCCCGACATCCAGACCTTCGTCGTCGGGCAGGCTGCCTCGGCCGCCGCGGTGCTGCTCGGTGCCGGAGCGCCGGGCAAGCGCTTCGCGCTGCCCAACGCGCGCATCCTCATCCACCAGCCGGCGCTCGCGGGTGGCGACTACGGCCAGGCCAGCGACATCGAGATCCAGGCCAACGAGGTGTTGCGGATGCGCACCTGGCTGGAGGAGACCCTCGCCACGCACACCGGCCGTACCGCCGAGCAGACGGCGAGCGACATCGAGCGCGACAAGATCCTCTCGGCCGCCGAGGCCAAGGACTACGGGCTCATCGACGAGGTGCTCACCTCGCGCAAGGCATCGGCCCAGAAGTAGTTCGCCACAGCAGTTCCACGTATGCCGTGCGCGCCCCGTGCGCGCGCGGCATCCGTGCGTCCGGGAGCACGGCATACGTCGGTGTCGTTTGCCCTGAAAACCCGCCAGGCAAGCGCTTACTCCGGGTGGTATGCCGGGGGCGGGCCCTGAAAACCCGCCAGGCAAGCGCTTACTCCGGGTGGTATGCCGGGGGCGGGC
>CAZLGB010000057.1:0-12488 GCA_964558825.1 uncultured Intrasporangiaceae bacterium | reverse complement strand
CCTGAAACCCGCCAGGCAAGCGCTTACTCCGGGAGTGGTGAGGGTGACGTCTGGTGAGGTGGAGTCGGCGGATCCGGCCAGCTCGGGCGAGATAGGTCGGGCGCTGTGGCAGGGCCTGCAAGGGGCACGGCATACATCGGTGTCGTTTGTCCGCCCTTAGCGGACAGCGCGACACGGGGGCTTTTAAACAGGACGGATGTCCGCCTCGCCAGGTAGCGTCGGGGCACGTGACGGCGTCCTGAGCCGTCCACCGCTGCTCGTCTTTGGCTGGAGGTCGACTCGTGGCACGTATCGGCGAGGGCAGTGACCTGCTCAAGTGCTCTTTCTGCGGAAAGAGCCAGAAGCAGGTCAAGAAGCTCATCGCGGGCCCCGGCGTCTACATCTGCGACGAGTGCATCGACCTGTGCAACGAGATCATCGAGGAAGAGCTCGCCGAGTCCACCGAGCTGGGCCTGGACGAGCTGCCCAAGCCGCGCGAGATCTTCGAGTTCCTCGGCAACTACGTCGTCGGGCAGGAGATCGCCAAGCGCTCGCTGGCCGTCGCCGTCTACAACCACTACAAGCGCATCCAGGCCGGAGAGGGCGCGAGCAAGAAGGGTGAGGACGCGATCGACATCGCGAAGTCCAACATCCTGCTCATCGGCCCCACCGGCTGCGGCAAGACCTACCTCGCCCAGACCCTGGCCAAGATGCTCAACGTCCCCTTCGCCATCGCCGACGCGACCGCGCTCACCGAGGCCGGCTATGTCGGCGAGGATGTCGAAAACATCCTCCTCAAGCTCATCCAGGCCGCCGACTATGACGTCAAGAAGGCCGAGACCGGCATCATCTACATCGACGAGGTCGACAAGATCGCCCGCAAGAGCGAAAACCCGTCGATCACCCGCGATGTCTCCGGTGAGGGCGTGCAGCAGGCGCTGCTGAAGATCCTCGAGGGCACGACCGCGTCGGTGCCGCCGCAGGGCGGGCGCAAGCACCCGCACCAGGAGTTCATCCAGATCGACACGACCAACGTGCTCTTCATCGTCGGCGGCGCCTTCGCGGGCCTGGAAAAGCTCATCGAGGCCCGCTCCGGCAAGAAGGGCCTGGGCTTCGGCTCGCAGCTGCACACGGCCAAGGACGAGGGCATGTCCTTCTCCGACGTCATGCCCGAGGACCTCATGAAGTTCGGGCTCATCCCCGAGTTCATCGGCCGCCTGCCGGTCATCACGACGGTGACCCCGCTCGACCGCGCGGCGCTCGTGGCGATCCTTACCGAGCCGCGCAACGCGCTCATCAAGCAATACCAGCGGATGTTCGAGATCGACGGGGTCGAGCTCGAGTTCACCACCGAGGCCGTCGAGGCGGTCGCCGACCAGGCCCTGCTGCGCGGCACCGGCGCGCGTGGCCTGCGCGCGATCATGGAAGAGGTCTTGCTCCCCGTGATGTTCGACGTCCCGAGCGAGCACGACATCGCCCGCGTTGTCGTCACCCGCGAGGTCGTCCTCGACAACGTCAACCCGACGATCGTGCGCCGCGAGGCCCCGCGCGTGGTCAAGCGTCCGTCGCGCCGACAGTCCGCCTGATCGGCGCGTATGCCGCGGCGACATGGCACGCTTGCGAGGTCGCCCGCGGCGTCGCTGCTGAGCCGCGAGCCGCCGATCGCCGGTCGCTGAGCAGCCTGGCATCATTCCTGCCGTGCCCACACCATCTTTCCGACTCACCATCGGGGCACCGGCGCCGCGCCAACAAAGCGGCACCGATTGCGGTCCGACCGCCCTGACCGTCGCTCGCATGCTCGGCGACCGCGAGCTCGCCCACTGGGTGCGCACCGGCGACCGAGGCGGGCGGGCCTTTCCCGACCGGCCGGGGCCCCAGGGCGACCCACAGGATCGGCTCGCGGCATACGCGGCGCTCGTGCACCGGCGCACCACCGCGCTCGTCGGACCGGGCGGGCACCTGCAGGCCCCCTGGCCGCGCGCTCTCGGCACACCACCCTGGGGGGTATGCCGTGAGCTCGAGTCCCTGGTCGCGCCGCCCGGCACCCGCTATGGCACGGTCGTCGTGCGCCGAGCCAGTCCGCTGCGGCTGGGCCGGCTCATCGACACGATGGCCGCACGGATCGGCCCCCGGCGGCCGGGTGTGCTCTATGTCGGCTCGCGGTGGCTGCCACGGCATGTCGCCCTCGTCGTGCCGTCCTCGAGCGGTTCCGGCGTCGCGGTCTACGACCCGGGCGGGGGGACGGTGCGCCAGCTCGACGGCTGGCTGGTCGGGGAGTTGGCCGGCGGCGGGGCCGAGATCGGTGGCTGGGGCTTTGCCTGGTTGCTCTGTATGCCGTTGCCGCCCAGCGACGCTCGGCCCGCGTCGTCAGCTTGAGGGACCGCCGCGAAAGGCCTCACCAGGTCGAGCTGCGGGAGCGCATGAGCACGAACCACCCCGCGAGACCGAGCAGCACCGCGGTCGTCAGGGCGACCCAGCCGCCGACCGCCAGCCCGGAGATCGCGGCCTCGGCGACCGCGACCGCTGCGGTCGCGGCGAGCACGGCCACGAGCCGCAGCGCCCAGCGCCACGCGAGCGGCCGGGTGGGCGTGACATCACCCGGAGCGCCGGCGAGGAAGGCCGCGGCGGTGTGACCGAGCAGGGCGACCGCCGCCCCGGCGAACGCCCACCCGAGCTCGGTTGGGCCGAAGACCACCCAGACGACGACGAGCAAACCCCAGACGAATTGCGGCACATGGCTGTCCGGCCACCGGGCCACCGCGATCCCGAGCAGCCCGAGTCCGACCCAACTGCCGTCGAGCTTGGCACCGCTCTGCATGACGAGCAGGTATGCCGCGGGCGCCACCAGGGCAACCATCCGAGCCAGCAGCCCGGCCAGTGACCAGCGAACGCGCGGGCGCAACGCCGTGGCGCGCGCGCGGGCCGCACCCCAGGTTGTCGATGGCCTGGTGCTCATCGGCGGACCGTCCGGGGCGCTCGGGCCCGCCGGGCCAGGTCACGGAGCACGAGGTCGAGGCTGCCGGCGCCCACCCAGGGCACGACGGGGACCCCGGCGCTGCGCAACCGGGCCAGCTCCTGGGCTCGGTCCAGCCGCCGGATGCGCCAGGCCAGGCTGGAGAAGCGGTCGCGCTGGTCGGTCCACAGGTGCTCGGGCATCGCGTCGACGACGACCACCGGGATGCCGCGGGCCGCGACCCGGGCGACCAGCCCGGGCATCGCCGGGTGCACCATCGGGCTGAGCACGATGACGAGCGAGCCGGAGGTCAACCCGTCGACGGAGTTCACCGTGCTCAGCTCGCGATCGGTCGCCGGCTCGATCCGGGCCAGCACGTCGAGAACCTTGCGGTAGTGCGCCATCCCGGTGCCGGGTGGCAACCGTCGGGCTCGCTCCATGCCGAGCACCCGAAGCGACACCCGGTCGCCGGCACGGGCGTAGTGCCGGGCCAGCGCCGCCGCAGCCCGCACGGTGAGGTCGAGGCTGGTCGCTCGCCCGTCGATCCCCTCGCGCGGGCCGAGGTCGCTGAAGGCGTCGACGAGGAGCACGACATGGGCGTCCTGGTCGGCATACGTCGTCGTCACCTGCAGCGTCCCGGTGCGGGCCGTGCTGGGCCAGTGGATCCGGCGCAGCCGATCACCGACTTGGAAGGGCCGGATGGCGGCAAACTCCGTGCCGCTGCCCGGGCGGGTCGAGCGATTGAGCCCTACCAGGCCCTCGGGATGGGGGGTCGGCGCGGACGCCTCGAAGTCGGCCGTCGCCGGGCTCACGGTCACGGTGAACTCGCCCACCTCGACGATGGGAGTCCGATAGGCCCACCAGGGCGAGCGGGCCGACACCAGGCCCGGCCCGATGCGGCGCACCCCCCAGCGCACGGCCCGTGCGGGGATCGCCACCTCGACGTACCCGCCGTCGGCCAGTGGGGTGGCTGTGGGGTGACCGTGGACGGGGTCGCTGGTCACAAAGGTCCCCGAGGCCAGCCGCACGATGGCCTCCTCGGCCGCGGCGGGCAGCTCGAGAGTGGCGGTCCACCGGGTCGCCTGTCCCTCGGAGAGGCTGTGGTTGCCGATCCGCGCCGAGGCGGCGATGTCGTCGCGGGGCCGGGTCACCCAGCCCCAGGTCGCCACGATGAGCCAGGGTGTGGCGAGCACGAGCAGGTCCCCGCGGTGGGTGAGCACGGCCGCCATCGTCGTGCCGCCGCCGAGGGCGATGGCACGCAGCTGGGCATGGGTGATCCGCCACCCGGCGACCGTGTGTCGACTGCTCATCGGGTCAGGGGGCGATGGGGGCCCGGAAGGGTTCGCGCGCCGACGGCGCCGCGACCGACTGCAGCACGTCGGCGACGATCGTCGCTCCGCTGACCGCGCTCATCCACAGCTCGGGCTTGACGGTGATCCGGTGGGCCAGCACGGCTGGGGCGACGGCCTTGACGTCCTCGGGGACAAGGTAATCGCGGCCGTGGAGCACGGCATACGCGCGGCCGACGAGCATGAGGGCGAGCGAGCCGCGGGGTGAGGCGCCGATGAGGGCGTGCGGATGTTCGCGGGTGGCGCGGGCCAGCTCGACGCAATAGCGGCCCACGCTCGGGTCGACGCTGGCCGTCTCGGTGGCCTGCTGCATGGCGAGCAACCCGGGGCCGTCGGTGATCCGCTCGAGGGTGATCTCCTCGTGCTGGCGCGCGACCCGTTGGCTGAGCACCTGCCACTCCTCGGATGCGTCGGGGTAGCCGAAGGACACCCGGGCCAGGAAGCGGTCGAGCTGGGCCTCGGGCAGCGGATAGGTGCCCTCGTATTCGACCGGGTTGGCCGTGGCGATGACGTGGAAGGGCTGGGGCAGGGGGAAGGTCTGCCCCTCGACGGTCACCTGGCGCTCCTGCATCGCCTCGAGCAGCGCCGACTGAGTCTTGGGCGGCGTGCGGTTGATCTCGTCGGCGAGCAGCAACCCGGTGAAGAGCGGGCCGCGGCGGAAGACGAACTCCGCCGTGAGCTGGTCGAAGACGAACGACCCGGTGAGATCGCCGGGCAGCAGGTCGGGGGTGAACTGTGCGCGGGTGAAGTCCAGCCCGAGCGCCTGCGCGAAGGACCGCGCGGCGAGGGTCTTGCCGAGCCCCGGGTAGTCCTCGAGCAGGACGTGTCCGCCGGCGAGCACGCAGGCGAGCACGAGGGTCAGCGGGTCGCGCTTGCCGACGACGGCACGCTCGACCTCGTCGAGCACGGCGCTGCCCAGGCGGGTGGCCTCGGCGACAGAGATGGTCACAGCTCCTCGATTCTCGTGAGCAGGCGGTCCAGCGCGATCGGGCGGAGCGCGGCGGGGTCGGGTGGGCTGAGGTAGAAGTCGGCCAGGTCGCCCGGCAGCAGGGTGCGAGCCCATTCGGCATTGCGGCGCAGGTCGATGCCCATGCGCGCCCAGACGATGGACTCGAGGATCGTCTGCAGCCGCACGTGGATGCGCCGGACGATCTCCTCGGTCGTGTCGGGGGAGCTCTGCACGAGCGCCAGATGATCGGCCAGGGCATTGGTCCGGTGGTCGGAGCCCCGGCCGCTCGTCACGCCGGTGAGGTCACCGGCATACCAACCGCGCTCGCCGGCGTCGGGCTCGGTGTCGAGCACGAGCAGCAAGGCGAGCCCGGCGATGGTCAGGGCGGCGAGGATCGGCGCGGACGGAGACATCCCGACGATCGACAGGACCCCGACGACGATCGCCCAGGCGATCACGGCGTTCAACACCCGCGCGCGCCACACGGGTGGCAGGCCGCGCCAGTGGGCGAGCGGGTTCACGACGGGTCTCCGGTCGCGACGGTGACCTGCGCTGCGCGCTGCAGGTCGGCGTGCAGGGCGTCGAGCAGCTCGATCGCCCGCTGCCGTTGGGGCTCGGTCACCGGGTGGGGTGAGAAGCGGGCTTCGCGATAGCGCGCGCCGAGCTCGGTGAGGGCCACGCGGTCGACCTCCCATGCGGCGAGCACGCGCACCATCCACTCGGTCGAGGTCTCCGCCGGTCGCCGCGGCAGCCCCGCGTCGGCGACCGACTCCTCGAGGTGCAGCCAGCACGCGACGATGGCGTTGCGGGGCTCGCCCTCGAGCAGGAGTCGCCGGCGCGCTGCCGCGCGCTCGCCGACGAGCTCCTCAGGCACCTCGGGGAGGGGCTCGACCGATCGCGGAGCCGGGAGCTCGCGCCGAGGGCGGCGCGCCAGCAGCGCGCGGATGGCATAGCGGATGAGCGTCCAGATGAGATACGCGACGAACGCCGCGACGAGCACGAGGAGGATCTGCATGAGGGCGACGAGCCACCCGGGCAGCTCGCCGAGGTCCTGGCCGACCCTCGTCGAGGTGGCGTAGGAGGTGGTGATCGACGCTGCATCCGGGGGCGTCAGGGTGCCATCCAGGCGCGGAGCGGACACCACATCGACCGGGCGCCCGGCCACGACGACGACCAGCGCGAGCAGGCCAAGGCCGAGGACCACGGCAGCCGTGACGGCTCGCCGCCCCTGGTGGCTCACACCGTTGACGCTACCTCGCGGAGGGGTCGGGCGTCACCGGGGCGAGCACCGGGTCGCGGACCTCGGTCGCGTCGGCACCGGCATACGTCAAGGTGGTGATCCGCCCGGCGGCGCGCAGGTCGGCCTCGGCCGCCCGCACTGCCGCGACGAGGGTGTCGGTGCCGGCGAGGGTCATCGACTGCAGCTCGGCGCGCATGCCCACCTTGGCCTCCGACTTGACCTTGCGGACCGCGGCGAGCGCCTCGCCGACGGCACCGAGCATGGCGGGGTCGCCGGTCAGTCCACCGGCGAGGGCCTCGGCCGGCGTCGGCCAGGCCTGGCGGTGGACCGAGCCCGCCTGCCACCACGACCACACCTCTTCGGTGACATAGGGCAGCACCGGAGCGAGCAGGCGCAGCAGCACGTCGAGGGCGATGCGCAGCGCAGCCCGAGCCGAGGCCGCGGCCGCCTCGCCCTGGCCGCCGTAGGCGCGGTCCTTGACGAGCTCGAGGTAGTCGTCGCAGAAGGACCAGAAGAAGGACTCGGTGATCTCCAACGACCGGGTGTAGTCCCAGGCCTCGAAACCCGCTGTGGCAGAGGCGATCACGTCAGACAGTGAGGCGAGCATCGAGCGGTCGAGAGGCTCGGTCACGGAGGCCGCCAACTCGCCCTCGACCGCGCCGAAGCTCAGCGCGAACTTGCTCGCGTTGAGGATCTTGATGGCCAGTCGACGCCCCACCTTGATCTGGCCCGGGTCGAAGGCCGAGTCGGTGCCGAGGCGCCCCGAGCAGGCCCAATAGCGCACGGCGTCGGACGAATTGGCCTTGACGAGCTCCTCGGGCGTGACGACATTGCCCTTGGACTTGCTCATCTTCTTGCGGTCGGGGTCGAGGATGAAGCCCGAGATGGCCGCGTCGCTCCACGGCGCCGTGCCGTGCTCCCAGAAGGAGCGCACGACCGTCGCGAAGAGCCAGGTGCGGATGATGTCGTGGGCCTGCGGGCGCACGTTCATCGGGAAGACCTTGGCGAAGATCGGGTCGGGCTCGGTGCCGCCGGCGCCGCGCCACCCGGCCGCGATCTGCGGGGTGAGTGAGGATGTGGCCCAGGTGTCGAGCACGTCGGGGTCACCGGCAAAGCCGCCGGGTATGCCGCGCTGGGCCTCGGTGTAACCCGCAGGCGCCTGCGCGGCCGGGTCGACCGGCAGGTCGGCCTCGTCGGGCAGGATCGGGTGGTCGTAGTCGGGCTCGCCCTGCTCGTCGAGGCGATACCAGACGGGGATGGGGACGCCGAAGAAGCGCTGGCGCGAGACCAGCCAGTCGCCGGTGAGCCCGGCCACCCAATTGGTGTAGCGCGCCCGCATGAAGGCCGGGTGGAAGTCGATGCTCTGGCCCATCGCGATGAGCTGCTCGCCGAGCTGCGGCTCGCGGCCGCCGTTGCGGATGTACCACTGACGCGTCGAGACGATCTCGAGCGGCTTCTCGCCCCGCTCGTAGAAGTTGGCCTTGCGCATCGTCTTGGTCGGCTCGCCGTCGAGGTCGCCCGAGTCGCGCAGCGCCGCGACGACCGCCTCGCGGGCGGCGAAGAGCGTGCGGCCGGCGAGCTGCGCGGCATACAGGTCGGCGCCGGGACCGTCGGCGAGCCATTCGGGGGTGTCGGCCTGCATCCGGCCCGCGCGGGTGACGAGCGAGCGGTTGGGCAGCTGCAGGTCACGCCACCACTGGACGTCGGTGAGGTCACCGAAGGTGCAGCACATGGCGATGCCGGCGCCCTTGTCGGGCTCGGCGGCCGGGTGGGGGAGCACGGGGATCTCCACGCCGAACAGCGGCGAGGTGACCGTCGAACCGAAGAGCGCGGCATACCGCTCGTCGTCGGGGTGGGCGATGAGCGCGCACACCGAGGGGATGAGCTCGGGGCGGGTGGTCTCGATGTGGATGGGGCCGGCTGGGCCGTGGAAGGCGACCCGGTGATAGTGGCCGGGGTAGTCGCGGGCCTCGAGCTCGGCCTGCGCGACGGCCGTCTGGAAGGTGACATCCCACAGGCCGGGGGCCTCGGAGCTGTAGGCCTCGCCGCGGCGCACATTGCGCAGGAAGGCCTGCTGGCTGGTCGCCCGGGAATGGTCGTCGATGGTCCGATAGCTGATCGTCCAGTCGAGGCTGAATCCCATCCGGCGGAAGAGCGCCTCGAAGGCCTGCTCGTCGAGCACGGTGAGCTCGTCGCACAGCTCGATGAAGTTCTGCCGGCTGATGGGGACCTCGTCGGCCGACTTGATCGAGGTGCGGTCGCCGCGGTGCGGGGGCTGGAAGCTCGGGTCGTGGGGCAGGTGGGCGTCGCCGCGCACGCCGTAGTAGTTTTGCACGCGCTTCTCGGTCGGCAGCCCGTTGTCGTCCCACCCGATCGGGTAGAACACCTCGAGCCCGGACATTCGCTTGTAGCGGGCCATGCAGTCGGTGTGGGTGTAGGAGAAGACGTGCCCCATGTGCAGGCTGCCCGAGGCCGTGGGCGGCGGGGTGTCGATGGAGAAGATCTGCTCGCGCGTCAGCCCGAGCGCCCGCTCACGGTCGAAGCGGTAGGTGCCCTCGGCCTCCCATACCGCACCCCACTTCTCCTCGAGGCCGTCGACCGTGGGCTGGTCGGGGATCGAGGTCGGGCGGGCGGGCTGGTCGGTCATGCCGGAAATCCTCCCAGACCGGTGGGGGTGGTCTCGACCGACTTCGGGGGCCACCCACGGGGCCTGTCGCCCGTCGCCGACCCAGGCGCGCTGCCGCCTGTCGTATGCCGTGTGATGGGCACCACGCCTGGGACGGGTCGCAGGTCCTGGTTCCGCCCAGCGGAAAGTCCTACCGTCGAGTAACACCCGAACCGCGCTGGTGCGGAGTGGGGCCGGAACCTCAGGAGGGGGGATCTGGATGGCCACGGCAGTTCACCACGGGCTCTCGTTGACCCGCTCGTGGACGACGCCCCTTCCCGCCTGGATGCACGACAACCGCGGGGTCGACCTGCTCGTGCGCCCCTTGCTGGTTCTCGACGAGGCGGCGATCCGTGACCTGCATGCCCGCTGCTCCATCGAGACGTTGAAGTATCGCTACTTCGGGGTGTCCGATCAGCTCGAGCACCTGCTCACCTGGGTCTTCGACCGCTCCCAAGGGCAGGCGGTCGGCGCCTTCTCCGAGGGCCGGCTCGTCGCCCTCGCCAATCTCATGAACGCCGACTCGCATGGCGCCGGAGAGGTGGCCTTCCTCGTCGCCGACGACTGGCAGGGCCGGGGGATCGGGTCGATGCTCGTCGACCTGCTCACCGACCTGGGTCGGGCGGACGGCTGCGTGAGCCTGCATGCCGATGTCTCCCTCGACAACGGCCGGATGCGCACGCTCTTCGCCCACCGCGGCTGGCACGGGGTCATCGAGGACGGCGACTACTGCATGGACCTCGACCTCGACTGAGCCGGCCCCACCTGGTGTTTTTCCGCACCGCGGAATGCAAGGTGCTAGACTTGCTGTCGACCGGAATGACATTCCGGGTCACTCGCGGGAACATCGCGGATCATTCACCCGTTATGTTACTCGCGAGTAACTAGCGGCGGTTCGGGAGACCCGTCGCGGGGGAGGACGAGCATGACCACGACCCGTTGGGCGACCCTTTCGCCGCCCAGGCGCCGCCTCGGCGGCGTCCCGGCCTGGATCCACGACGACCAGGGCTGCGAGCTCATCCTGCGCGAGGCCCGCCGAGCGGACTCCGACGACATCCGTTCCCTGCACGAGCGCTGCTCCGAGGTGACCGTGCGCTGGCGCTATCTCACTGCGGCGCCCCAGGTCGAGCACGTGCTCACCTGGGCCTTCGACCCGCAGCGCGGCCGCACCATCGTCGCCGTCCACCAGGGCCGCATCGTCGGGATGGCCCATCTCGTGCGGACCGCCGACCCCGAGCTGGCCGAGGTGGCCTTCCTCATCGAGGACGAGTGGCAGGACCGCGGCATCGGCTCGACCCTGGTCGACCTGCTGACCCAACTGGCCCGCGACGCGGGCTACCTGCGGCTGCACGCCGACCTCGCCCTCGACAACGACCGGATGCGACACATCCTGCTGGCGCGCGCGTGGACGCTTGCGCTCGGCGCGGGGCTGCACTCGCTGGATCTCGAGCTGGACTGATCCCTGCCGCCCGAGTCGGGGCGCATAGGGTGTGCCTGTGGAGCTGGTCTATCGACCCGTCATCGGGATCGCCCGGACGATGTTTGCCTTCCAAGGATTGCGCTTCACCATCACGGGTGCCGAGCACATCCCCCGCACGGGCGGTGCCGTGTTGGCGATCAATCACACCGGCTACCTCGACTTCACGTATGCCGGGTATGCCGCCCTCCCGCGCAAGCGGCTGGTCCGCTTCATGGCGAAGGAGTCGGTCTTCAAGCACCGCATCTCCGGGCCGCTCATGCGGGGCATGAAGCACATCCCGGTCGACCGCGCGGCCGGGGCCGCGGCATACCGCCGCGCCGTCGAGGCCCTGCGAGCCGGGGAGATCGTCGGGGTCTATCCCGAGGCGACCATCTCGCGGTCCTTCGAGCTGACGGCCTTCAAGGCGGGTGCGGCGCGGATGGCTCAGGAAGCCGGCGTGCCGATCATCCCCTGCGTCATCTGGGGCGCCCAGCGGGTGTGGACCAAGGGACACCCCAAGCGGCTGGGTCGCACCAAGACGCCGATCTCCATCGACATCGGTGCCCCCGTCCAGGTCGCGCCCGACGATGACATCCATGTGGTGACCGATCGGCTGCGCACCCTCATGGCCGGGCAGCTCGAAGGAGTGTGGGCGGCATACCCACCCGTGCCCGCTGCTGAGGCGATCTTCGTGCCGCGACGGCTGGGAGGCAGTGCCCCGACGCCGGAGGAGGCGGTGGAGATCAACCGGGCCGACGCGGCGCGCCGGGCCGCCGAGCGCGCGGCCAAGCGGGCGGCTCCGCCCAGGTAGCCTTCGGCCCCATGGCACGGCAACAGCGCGAGCCGGAGGGTCCGCCTCCCGCCCCGGTGGTCCAGCGGCTGCGGCTGCGTTACGCCAAGCGCGGACGGCTGCGCTTCACCTCCATCCGGGACTTCCAGCGGGCGCTCGAGCGCGCCGTGCGCCGCGCGCAGGTGCCGGTGGCCTTCTCCGCCGGTTTCCATCCGCACCCACGGATCTCCTACGCCAATGCCGCGCCGACCGGAGCCGCGAGCGAGGCGGAGTACGTCGAGTTGGCGTTGTCGCAGCGGCGCGATCCCGAGTCGGTTCGCGCCCTGCTGGACGACGCGCTGCCGACCGGCCTGGATCTCGTCGAGGTCATCGAGGTGATCCCCGGGCAGTCGGGCTCGCTCGCCGACCGACTGGAGGCGAGCGACTGGGCGGTCGCGCTGCCGGGGGTCGACCGTGCTCTGCTCGAGCAGGCAGTCGGCACGTTCCTTGCCGCCGAGCGCATCGAGGTCAGCCGGGTGCTGAAGACCGGCCCGCGGACCTTCGACGTCCGCAGTTCCGTCGCCGCGCTCTGGGTCGACACCCCCGCGGGTATGCCGGACGCCGCCGCGGCGCCGACGCCCGAGTGTGCGATACTCCGAGTGGTCGTGCGGCATTCCACACCAGCCACACGCCCCGACGACGTTCTGACCGCGCTCCGTGCAGTTGCCGGTCTGGAGCCTCCGACACCGCCCCTGGTGACCCGGCTGGCCCAAGGCCCCCTGCAAGACGGCAGCGCGACGGTGACCCACCCGTGGGTCACCGACGAGAAGGCCGCCGGCGCCTGACCGGAGCCGCGCAACCTGCGCGAACCGCAATGGCGTAGCGAACACGACTTCCGTCGCGCCGCATCCGCGGCGTGGACGAGGCAAACCACGCGCCGCGTGGTGACGGGCCGAGCCGGGTGTGGCGTCGCCACGTGGGTGACGAGAGGGCGCCGCATGGCATCCACCGACGAACCGACCACCCCCGCCGAGGGCACCGACAGCGCCGTGCCCGCGACTCCCGCGCGCGCCCGCAAGCGAGCCGTCCCCAAGGCCACCGCGGCCAAGCGCGCCACCACCGGCC
>CAZLGB010000056.1:0-17766 GCA_964558825.1 uncultured Intrasporangiaceae bacterium | reverse complement strand
CGCCGCGCCACAGGCATCCAGCGCGGTCGCGAGCAGCGAGCGCCGGCCGACGACGAGGGCGCCCTTGTCGACGCCGCCCAGCCGCGAGCCGCGCCCCCCGGCGAGGACGATCGCGTCGTATGCCGTCGCGGCAGATGCCAGTCCGTCGGCAGAGGTCACTGCCCGACCCGCTCCCAGCCGCGTCCCGGCACCCGGCTGCCCATGGTCCGCACCGAGCGCGGTGGACGCGAGCGGTAGACGACATAGGGACGGGTGAGATAGCCGACCGGAGCCGAGAAGACGTGGACCAGCCGGGTGAAGGGCCACAGGGCAAAGAGCGCGAAGGCGAGCAGGGCGTGCAGCTGGAACCAGATCGGAGCCTCCGCGATCAACCCGGCCTTGGGCGAGAAGGTGAAGATGCTGCGGAAGTAGGGCGACACCCCGTCGCGGTAGTTGTATTCACCGCCGAACTGCAGCCATGAGCCCGCGATGGTGTTCCAGATGCCCAGGACGATGACGGCGCCGAGCACGGCATACATGACCTTGTCGTTGGTCGTCGTCGCGCTGAAGACCGGCCCGGTCACCCGGCGCCGATAGACGAGGATGAGCAGCCCGGCGACCGCGGCGACCCCGGCGGGGATGCCGGCGACGAGGGCCAGCACGTGATAGCTATGCCGGCTCAGCCCGATCGCGTCGGTCCACGATTGGGGGATGACCAGGCCGATGACGTGGCCGGCGACGACGCCGAGCATCCCGAAGTGGAAGAGGGGTGATCCGATGCGCAGCAAGCGGTCTTCGTAGAGCTGACTCGAGCGCGTGGTCCAGCCGAACTTGTCGTAGCGATAGCGCCAGTAGTGGCCGACGACGAAGGTCGTCAGGCACAGGTAGGGGAAAATGACCCAGAGGAAGGTCGTCACGGGCGTGCTCCTGCCGTGAGGTAGTCGGGCAGCGGGTTGAGGCGCGGGTCGATCCCATACGGCTCCACGCCGACGTCCTCGGCCGGCGGGCCCTGGGCGATGAGTCGGGCGACGGCCGTCTCGTCGTCGCCGACGAGGGCCGGCAGCGTGGCGCACACCGCCACGACCGCGTCTGCCCACGGGGAATGCTTGTCCTGCAAGGCGATCCGCAGCACCTCAACGCTGGCGCGATAGTCGGTGAGGATCTTCCAGGCGCCGGCCACGTGCACGGTGGCCCCGAACTCCAGGACGGCGCAGAGGTGATCGGGCAGCTCGTCGGCGCTGAACTCGACGCCGGCGCGGCGATAGGCCTGCTTGAGCTGCACGAGCGCGACCCCGCGACGGCGGGTGTCGCCGCAGGTGAAATAGGTGAGGTGCAGACAGGTCCGGCGCGCGGTGTCGAAGGTCTCGACATAGTCGCGCTGCGTCTGGCCGACGGGGGTCGCGGCGAGGTGCTCGGCCAGGCGGGTCAGGGGCGCACTCACGATCTCGGGCAGGGTCGCCGCAGCCGCGAGGACGCCTTCGAGCCGCTCGACCAACGACTCGGTGGGATAGTCGAGCAGCACCGCGGCCAGCGCCCAGGTGGCCTGCACCTGCTCGTCGCTGAGCCCTGGTGTGTCGCGAAAACGCTTCAGCCGCATCATGATCCGGCTCCCTCATCGGGCGGGAAGAGACCCTCGGGCAGGCCCTTGCCATCCCAGTTGAGCAGGTTGACCCGTCCCTTGGTCGCGCTCGGCGCGGCACTGGAGTCGGAGGTCTGCCGCTCGCGCAGCATCCGCAGGTTTTCCAGCGCGACCGGCGTGATGGCTCCCGATCCCTCGCCGAAGGGGCCGCTGCCGCCGATGCCCGGACCGCCGTCGACATCGAGCGCGCAGTCGGTCGCCAGCTCCTCGAGGGCGTGGGCCTGCTCGGCATGGGCGGGCGGGATGACATAGCGGTCCTGATACTTGGCCAGGGCCAGCAGCCGGAACATCTCGTAGAGATCCTCCTCGGTCATCCCGACCGACTCGGCCAGCGCCGGGCCTGGCTCGTTGCCGAGGGTGCGCTCGCGCATATAGGAGCGCATCGCCGCCAGTCGCCGCAGCACCGCGTCGACGGGGGCGGTGTCGCCGGCGGTGAAGAGCTTGGCCAGGTATTCGACCGGGATGCGCAGGGTGTCGATCGCCGCGAAGAGGTTGCGCGCATCCTCGGCGTCGTGGCCGGTGTCGCGGATGACGTCGACGACCGGCGAGAGCGGCGGGATGTACCAGACCATCGGCATCGTCCGGTATTCCGGGTGCAAGGGGAGCGCCACCTGATACTGGCTGATGAGCTTCCACACCGGCGACCGTTGTGCGGCCCGCACCCAGTCCTGAGGTATGCCGGCCGCCCGAGCCGCCTTCGCGACCTCCGGATCGGACGGGTCGAGGAAGCAGGAGCGTTGCGCGGCATACAGATCCGTGTCGTTGTCGACCGACGCAGCCGCGAGCACCTTGTCGGCGTCATAGAGGACGAGCCCGATAGAGCGCAACCGACCGACGCAGGTCTCGGCGCACACCGTCGGCAGCCCGACCTCGATGCGGGGATAGCAGAAGGTGCACTTCTCGGCCTTGCCGGTCTTGTGGTTGAAGTAGACCTTCTTGTAGGGGCAGCCGGAGATGCACATGCGCCAGCCGCGGCAACGGTCCTGATCGACCAGGACGATGCCGTCCTCGGAGCGCTTGTAGATCGCGCCCGACGGGCAGGAAGCGGCGCAGGCCGGGTTGAGGCAGTGCTCGCAGATGCGCGGCAGGTAGAACATGAAGGTCTTCTCGAACTCGAAGGTGACCTTGTCCTCGATGCCCTGCAGCAGCGGGTCCTTGACCGCGTGCTCGCGTGAGCCGCCGAGGTCGTCGTCCCAGTTGGCCGACCACGAGACATTGATCGGCTTCCCGCTGATGATCGAATAGGGCCGCGCCACAGGGAAGTTCTTCTGCGCCGGAGCCTTGAGCAGCGAGTCGTAGTCATAGGTCCACGGCTCGTAGTAGTCCTGCAACGACGGCATCTTGGGGTTGGAGAAGATCGAGGCGAGCTTGGCGAAGCGCCCGCCCGCCCGCAGCGCGATGCGCCCGTTGGGCTTGCGGATCCACCCGCCCCGCCACTGCTCCTGGTCCTCATATCCTCGTGGATAGCCGAGCCCGGGGCGGGTCTCGACGTTGTTGAACCACACGTATTCGGTGCCCGAGCGATTGGTCCACGCCTGCTTGCAGGTCACCGAGCAGGTGTGGCAGCCGATGCACTTGTCGAGGTTCATGACCATCGCGAGCTGAGCCATGAGGCGCATCAGAGGATGCCTCCTTGGATGAGGTGACGTGCCGAGTCGGGGTCCCCGCGAAGTATCGGAGTTGGGTCCCACGCTTTGCGTGGGCGGAACGAGCGGAGAACTTCGTGGGGTGACATCAGTAGGTCACCTCCTGGTTGGCGCGACGGCGGATCATCGTGACCTCGTCGCGGTTGTTTCCCGTGGGGCCGATGTAGTTGAAGAAGTAGGCCAGCTGCGCATAGCCGCCGATGATGTGGGTCGGCTTGATCATGATTCGCGTCAGCGAGTTGTGTATGCCGCCGCGGCGTTTGTTGGTCTCGGTAAGCGGCACGTCGACGAGTCGGTCCTGGGCGTGGTGCATGTAGACCGTGCCCTCGGGCATCCGGTGCGAGACGATCGCCCGCGCCGCCACCACCCCGTTGCGATTGACCGCCTCGACCCAGTCGTTGTCGCGGATGCCGACCTTGTCGGCGTCCTTGTCGGACATCCAGATGGTCTGCCCACCGCGCGACAGCGACAGCATGTAGAGGTTGTCCTGGTATTCGCTGTGGATCGACCACTTGTTGTGGGGCGTGAGATAGCGGACCGAAACGCTGTGCTGGCCGCTCTGTGCCTCGGCCGTCGCGCCCACCGCCGGCTCGCCGAAGAGCGTCGTCATGTTGAGCGGTGGACGGTGCACCGGCAGCGACTCGCCCATCCCGATGACCCAGTCGTGGTCGAGATAGAACTGCTGTCGGCCGGTCAACGTGTGGAAGGGCTTGAGCCGCTCGATGTTGATCGTGAAGGGGCTGTAGCGCCGGCCCCCCGACTCCGACCCCGACCACTCGGGCGAGGTGATGACCGGGACCGGTGCGACCTGGGTGTCGGCAAAGGTGATCTGCTTGCCCTCGTGCTCGGCGGCCAGATCGTGCAGCGTTGTGCCGGTGCGCTTTTCGACGTTCTTGAAGCCCAGGGTGGACAGGTGGCCGTTGGCCGTCGCCGACAGATGCAGGATCGCGTCGGCCATATGGACATCGCTCTTGAGCCGCGGCTGACCGGCCCCGACCCCGCTCTTGGCAACCCCGTTGCGCTTGCGGAGGATCTTGATCTCGCGCTTGACGTCATAGGGCACCCCCTTGGTCAGCATGCCGACCTTCTCCATGAGCGGCCCGATGCTCGTCATCTTCTGGAAGGTCGCCGGATAGTCGCGCTCGGCGACGACGAGCACCGGCAGCGTCTTGCCCGGCACCGGCTCGACCTCACCGGTGCGCCAGTCCTTGACGCTGCCGTGCACGGTGGCCAGCGCCTCCGGGGTGTCATGCCAGAGCGGCTTGGCGACGACGTCGCGTCGGGTGCCGAGGTGGTCGACGGCCAGCGCCGAGAACTTCTTGGCGATGGCCTTCCAGATGCCCCAGTCGGTGCGCGCCTCCCACGGCGGGGAGATGGCCGGGCTGAAGGAGTGGACGAAGGGGTGCATGTCGGTCGTCGACAGGTCGTGCTTCTCATACCAGGTGGCGGCCGGCAGCACGACGTCGGAGAAGAGCGTCGAGCTGGTCATCCGGAAGTCGATGGTCGTCAGCAGGTCGAGCTTGGCCTCGGCCGCGCGCTCCGGCCAGACGATGCCGCCGGGGCGCTTCTCGGGCGGCGCTTCGTCAGCGGTGACCGCGTGGTCGGTGCCGAGCAGATGCTTGAGGAAGTATTCGTTGCCCTTGGCGCTCGACCCCAGCAGGTTGGATCGCCACAGGCTCAGCACCCGGGGGTGGTTCTCCTCCGCCTCCGGGTCTTCGACCGCGAATTTCAGCTCCCCCGAGCGCAATTGCTCGACGACGTATGCCGCGGGCTCCAGTCCCGCGGCCTCGGCCTCGTCGGCGAGGGTCAGGCTGCTGCGGTTGAAGGTCGGATAGCTCGGGGTCCACCCGAGACGCACCGACTGGGCGAGCAGGTCCATGACCCCCTTGCCGGCGAAGACGCCCGTGCCCGCGTCGAGGTCGTCGGCGGTGAAGGTGTCATAGCGGTATTGGCTCGTGTTGACATACCAATAGGCCGTCTGGTTCATGTGCCGCGGCGGCCGGTGCCAGTCCAGCGCGAAGGCCAAGTGCTGGAAGCCCATGATCGGGCGGATCTTCTCCTGCCCGACGTAGTGCGCCCACCCACCGCCATTGCGACCCTGGCAGCCCGTGATCGTCGTGAGCAGGAGCATGGCCCGATAAATCTGGTCGGAGTGGAACCAGTGGTTGGTGCCCGCCCCCATGAGGATCATGCCGCGGCCCTCGGTGTCAATGGCGTTCTGGGCCCACTCGCGGGCCAAGCGGGTGATCTGCTCGGCCGGCACGCCGGTGATCTCGGCGGCCCAGGCCGGCGTGGCCGGCACGGACGCATCGGCATAGTCGAGCGGCCAGGCGCCCGGCAGGCCCTCGCGCGCGACGCCGTAGTGGGCCAGCAGCAGGTCGAGCACCGTGGTAACCAGCCGGTCGCCGATGCGCCGCACCGGCACCCCACGGGTCTCGTAGGCGACCTGGCCGTCGGCGGCGTCGAAGCGCGGGAAGCGCACCAGCGCCGTCTGCTCGTGCGTGCCGTAGAGGCTCAAGGTGGGCTCGATCTCGCCGAGATCGAGATTCCACTTGCCCCAGCCCTCCTCGCCATAGCGGAAGCCCAACGAGCCGTTGGGCACGGCAACCGCGCCGGTCCGCCCGTCGAGGACCAGCGGCTTCCACATGGCGTTCTCGGACGTCTGCTCCGGGATGTCGAGGTCACCCGCGACGACGAACTTCGTTGCCCGGCATACCCCTTGGCCGTCGTCCTCGAGCGAGACGAGGAAGGGCAGGTCGGTGAAGCGCCGGTTGTAGTCGGTGAAGAAGTCGACCTGGCGGTCGGCGAAGTATTCCTTGAGGATGACGTGCCCCATGCCCATGGCGAGGGCGCCGTCGACCCCCGGCCGGCAGGCGACCCACTCGTCGGCGAACTTGACGTTCTCGGCATAGTCGGGGGCGACCGCGACGACCTTCTGCCCGCGATAGCGCGCCTCGGTCATCCAGTGGGCGTCGGGGGTGCGCGTCATCGGGACGTTGGAGCCCCACATGATGAGATAGCCGGCGTCCCACCAGTCGCCCGACTCGGGGACGTCGGTTTGGTCGCCGAACATCTGCGGCGATGCATTGGGCAGGTCGGCATACCAGTCGTAGAAGGAGAGCATCGGCGCACCGATGAGCTCGAGGAAGCGCGCGCCCGAGGCATAGGAGACCGGCGACATCGCCGGGATCGGCGAGAAGCCGGCGATCCGGTCGGGGCCCCAGCGCTTGATCGTGTAGACGTGAGCAGCCGCCACGAGCTCGACGACCTCGTCCCAGCTCGCGCGCACCAGCCCGCCCTTGCCGCGCGCGCTCGTGTATGCCGCCCGCGCCGCCGGGTCCTGCTGGATCAGCGCCCAGGCGACGACCGGGTCACCGACGGCCGCCTTGGCCGCGCGGAACTGCTCGAGCAGCACGCCGCGCACGTAGGGATAGCGAACTCTGGTGGGGGAGTAGGTGTACCAGGAGAAGGCCGCGCCGCGCGGGCAGCCTCGGGGCTCGTATTCCGGCCGGTCGGCGCCCGCCGACGGATAGTCGGTCTGCTGGGCCTCCCAGGTGATGATGCCGTCCTTGACGTAGACCTTCCACGAGCAGGAGCCCGTGCAGTTGACGCCGTGGGTCGAGCGCACGACCTTGTCGTGCGCCCAGCGGTCGCGATAGAAGCTGTCGCCTTCGCGGCCGCCGACGCGGTGCAGCGTGCGTCCGTCGTCGGACACCTCGGCCTTGGTGAAGAAGCGGCGCGCTCCGACAAGGGCGTCGGCCAGCGGGCCGTCGAGCTGGGCGGTCATGCGAGTGCTCCTTCGGAGAGCGAGGGGGTGAAGTGGGTCGGGGTGGTCACCTTGACCAGGCATCGCGTGGGGCCGACGAAGGGCCGCACCTCGATGCTGACGTCGGTCTCGCCGACGTGGGCCATGGCGCCCGTGATGAGGCCCTCGTGGATGCCGCAGACGACATCGGGGCGCACCTTGGCCAGGGCGAGGAAAGGGCAGTTGTGCAGGGTGATCGTCACCGAGCGCCCGCTGTCGGAGGTCGACAGCTCGGGGGTGTAGCCCCAGTGCTCGAGTTGGTCGACCATCGTCCCGACCTTGGCGAGCCACCGACCGGGGGTCGCGGCGGCCTCGTGCTGGGCGAGAGCCGGATCGGCCCGCCCGGCCGCCCAGCGGCGCCCAGCCTCCTGGGGGGTGATCGTGGGCCCGCCGTCGGTCGGCCAGGAGTGCGCCATGAGGCCCGCGAGCACCTCGTAGTGCCGCTGGACGTCGGGCCGTCCGACGGCGTCGCGGGGCACGGCATACAGCTTGCGCGGTCGCCCGACCTTGCTCGCCCGCTCGAAGCTCGCGACGAGGAAACCTCCGGCGACGAGCTGGTCGAGGTGGAAGCGCACGGTCGTGACATGCAGCTGGAGGTATGCCGCGAGCTCGCTGGCGCTGCGGCCGATCGTCGTGCCGGGCGGCGCCGACTCGGCGACCTGCTCGAGGTGGCCAAGGATCCGGCGCCGCACGGCCGAGGCCAGGGGTGTGCTCGGGTCGGTACTCACGGGGACTCCCTGCGGCCTGGAGATTATGGAAGCAGTTTAGAGGATTTGACTTGGATCTATCAAAGCACACCGGGGAGGTCCGTGGAGTGCGCGGGGTGATGGCGAATACCCTTGCCGCAGTGTGATGAGAGCGATGCAATTTAGCGGAACGGACTCAGATTTACCGGAGCGCGGCGGCGGCTATCCTCGCCAAGAGAGTGGTTAGCGGGAACCATTCAATGGATTTAGAGGATTGGGAAGTGGTCAGCATGTCAGGCCAAGAGGCCATCGAGCGGCAGGGCGCCGCCCCCACAGTCGAGGGTCAGCAGCACGGGGTCGGCAGGGGGGCGACTCGGGTCCTGGTCATGTCGACCGCGGCCTTCACCGTGATGTTCGCGGTGTGGATGATGTTCGGGATCCTCGGCATCCCGATCCAGAAGGAGCTCAAGCTCAGCGACGTCGAGCTTTCCTGGGTCAGCGCGGTCGCCGTGCTCAACGGCTCGCTCTGGCGACTGCCTGCCGGCATGCTCACCGACCGCATCGGCGGGCGCAAGATCACCGTCTTCATGCTCGCGGCCACGGCGATCCCGGCCTTCTTCGTCTCGCGGGCGAGCAGTTATGGCGCCCTGCTCGCGCTGGCCTTCTTCGTCGGCTTCGCCGGCAACCTCTTCTCGGTCGGCATCGCGTGGAACGCGGCCTGGTATGGCCGGGCGCGTCAGGGCTTCGCCCTGGGGGTCTTCGGCGCGGGCAACGTCGGCGCCTCGGTGACGAAGTTCATCGGCCCCCCGATCATCCTCGGCACCGCAGGGATGTCCTTCGCCTTCGGCATCCAGGGTGGGTGGCGGCTCGTCCCGGTCATCTATGCCGTGCTGCTGCTCGCGCTGGCCGTGCTCACCTATGTCGTCGTGCCCCGTCACGACCGGATGCCCGGGGCAAGCAAGCCGCTCGGCGAGATGCTCGCTCCGCTGCGGCAGGTGCGGGTGTGGCGCTTCAGCCTCTACTACGTCGCCGTCTTCGGCGCCTACGTCGCGCTGTCGAGCTGGCTGCCCAAGTACTACGTCGACAACTTCGGTGTGGACATCTGGCCGGCGGCGCTGCTGACCGCGACCTTCATCTTCCCCGCGTCGCTGCTGCGCCCGGTCGGCGGTTGGGTGTCCGACCGCGTCGGCGCTCGCAAGGTCATGTACGCGACCTTCGGGGTCATGCTGCTGACGACCGGCATCCTCATGATGCCCAACGGACACATCGTCGTGGCCCACCCCAACGGCACTGAGAGCACCCACCTCGGTTATGCCATCGGCCTGGTCCCCTTCGCCATCCTCGTCTTCCTGCTCGGCTGCGCCATGGGCATCGGCAAGGCGGCCGTCTACAAGCACATCCCGGAGTACTTCCCGGACAACGTCGGCTCGGTCGGCGGGCTGGTCGGGATGCTCGGCGGGCTGGGTGGCTTCTTCCTCCCCCCGATGTTCGCCTACACCAAGGAATGGACGGGCTTCCCGTCGAGCACCTTCGGATGCCTCTTCCTGCTCACCGTCGCATGCGCGGTCTGGATGCATTGGACCGTCGTGCACCTGTTGCACAGCAGCTCGCCCGAGCTGGCCGACCACTTCGACACCGATCACGTCTCCACCCGCGCCTGACTCGTCGCCGACCGCGACGCGACCCGCACGGCATACGACCGAGAAACCCCGAGAAAGCGACCTCTCATGACCACCCTCACCACCACCCCGCGCAGCGGCGAGTGGCTGACCGCCTGGGATCCCGAGAACGAGAGCAGCTGGAACAGCAAGCTCGCGTGGAAGACGTTGTGGGTGACCACCTTCACCCTCACGCTGGCCTTCGTCGCGTGGTTCCTGCCCAGCGCGATCGTCCCCAAGCTCAACGCCCTCGGCTACACCTTCACCAAGGACCAGCTCTACTGGCTCGCGGCGATCCCCGGCCTGTCCGGCGGTCTGCTGCGCATCGTCTGGATGACGCTGCCGCCCATCATGGGCACCCGCAAGATGGTCGCCTTGACCACCGGGCTGCTCGTCTTCCCCGTGCTCGGTTGGGGTGTGCGGGTGCAGAGCCCGACCGCGCCCTATTGGGAGCTGCTCACCCTCGCCTTCCTCGCCGGCATCGGCGGCGGCGCCTTCTCCGGCTTCATGCCCTCGACGTCCTACTTCTTCCCGCGCCGGCGCCAGGGCACGGCGCTCGGGCTGCAGGCAGGCATCGGCAACTTCGGCGTCTCGCTCGTGCAACTGCTCACCCCGTGGCTCATCGGCTTCGGGATGGTCGGCTTCCTCGGCGGCTCGCAGCAGATGAAGGTGCCGGGCAAGCCCGACGTGACCGTCTGGTATCAGAATGCGGCCTTCTTCTACATCCCGTGGATGATCTGCGGCGCCATCCTCGCCTGGATGGTGCTCAAGTCGGTGCCGATCAAGGCCAACCTGCGCCAGCAGTTCGACATCTTCGGCAACCAGGACACCTGGTGGATGACGCTGCTCTACATCATGACCTTCGGCACCTTCTCGGGGCTGTCGGCGCAGTTCGGCCTGCTGACGACCAACCTCTACGGCTCGGGCAACTCCGCGATCGTCTCAGGGACCGGCGCCACCGCGCAGGTCCTCGTCAGTGGGTATGCCGTGCCCGACCCGGTCAAATACATCTTCCTCGGCCCGCTCGTCGGTGCCGGCGCCCGGGTGCTCTTCTCGCCGCTGACTGACCGGACGGGCGGCGCCCGGTGGACCCTCGTCTCCGGGCTCGGGCTGGTCGCCTCGATCCTTTACACGATCCCCTCGCTGACCCCTGATCTGTCCAATGCGACTGCGCTGCAAGGCGGTTTCACCCGTTTCCTCTGGGGGATGCTCGCGATCTTCCTCTTCGCCGGCATCGGCAACGCCTCGACCTTCAAGCAGATGCCGATGATCTTTGAGCGCCGCCAAGCCGGCGGGGTCATCGGATGGACCGGCGCGATCGCGGCCTTCGGGCCCTTCCTCTTCGGCGTCGGGCTGACGTTGATGCCGGCCCCCGCCTTCTATTGGATCGGTGTCGTCTTCGCCGTCATGTGCCTCGGCATCACGTGGATGCGCTACGCCCGCCCGGGCGCTCCCAAGGTCAGCTGAGCCCTGCGCGAGCCCCCCGATGGATATGCCGTGGCGACCCCAGGGCATACCCACGGGGGGTATGCTGTTGACATCACCATCCCATGCGAAGGAGCCACGATGAGCCAGTCGTTCAAGGTCGACGGGATGACCTGCGGTCACTGCGCGGGCCACGTCACCGGCGAGCTCAAGTCGGTCGCCGGCGTGAGCGACGTCCACGTCGACCTCGTCGCCGGCGGCACCTCGACGGTCACCGTCGAGGCCGACCACGAGCTGACCGACGCCGAGATCACCGCCGCGCTCGAGGAGGCAGGCAGCTACACCCTCGCCGGGCGCTGAGTCCTCGCGACTTCAGCACCGGCGGCCGTGCGCTGCCACCTCTCATGGCCGACACCCAGACCGAGCTGCTCGTCGGGGGCATGACCTGTGCCTCCTGCTCGGCGCGGGTGGAGAAGAAGCTCGGCAAGCTCTCCGGCGTCACGGCGGCCGTCAATTACGCGACCGGCAAGGCGCTGGTGATCCACCCGGTCGACGTCGAGATCTCCGACCTCGTCGCGGCGGTCGAGTCGGCCGGCTATTCGGCCGAGCCCGCGCTGCCGCCCGCGGTCGCCGGTGGCGGCGAGGGTGGCGTTGACGCCGCAGCTGAGCGCGAGGGCGCCGAGACGCGGGTGCTGTGGCGCCGGCTCATGGTCGCCGCCGGGCTGACCCTGCCGGTCGTGCTCATCTCGATGATCCCGGCGCTGCACGCGCACGGCTGGCCGTGGCTGGTGCTTGCGCTCACCACGCCGGTCGTCGCCTGGTGTGCGTGGCCCTTCCACCGAGCCGCCGCCATCAACGCCCGCCATGGCGCGACGACGATGGACACGCTCGTCTCGGGCGGCGTGCTCGCGGCATACCTCTGGTCGGTCTGGATGCTGCTCACCATGGGCGAGCACGGCCACTTCTACTTCGAGACCGCGGCGGCCATCACGACCTTCCTGCTCGCCGGGCGGTATGCCGAGGCCCGCGCCAAGCGCCGCTCGGGCGCCGCGCTGCGAGCTTTGCTCGACCTCGGGGCCAAGGACGTCGCCGTGCTGCGCGGCAGGGTCGAAACGCGGATCCCGTTGGCGCAGCTGCGAGTTGGCGACGACTTCGTGGTGCGCCCGGGGGAGAAGGTCGCCACCGACGGCGTCGTCGTCGAGGGGGCCTCGGCCGTCGACGCGTCCTTGCTCACCGGCGAGTCGGTGCCCGTCGAGGTCGTCCCTGGTGATGTCGTGACGGGGGCGACAGTCAACACCTCGGGGCGGCTGCTCGTCCGCGCGACTCGCGTCGGTGCCGA
Source organism: uncultured Intrasporangiaceae bacterium (assembly GCA_964558825.1). Classification (GTDB taxonomy): domain Bacteria; phylum Actinomycetota; class Actinomycetes; order Actinomycetales; family Dermatophilaceae; genus Phosphoribacter. The sequence goes on along the minus strand of CAZLGB010000056.1, from coordinate 5,589 downwards.
CACCCAGCTCGCCCAGATGGCTCGGCTCGTCGAGGCCGCCCAGACCGGCAAGGCCCAGGTCCAGCGCCTCGCCGACCGGGTGTCGGCGATCTTCGTGCCGGTCGTCATCGGGCTCGCGTTGCTCACTCTCGTCGCCTGGCTGGTGACCGGTCATGACGTCGAGGCCGCCTTTACCGCTGCCGTTGCGGTGCTCGTCATCGCCTGCCCGTGCGCGCTCGGCCTCGCGACCCCCACGGCGTTGATGGTCGGCACCGGGCGGGGCGCCCAGCTCGGCATCCTCATCAAGGGTCCGGAGGTGCTCGAGTCCACCCGCCGGGTCGACACGGTCGTGCTCGACAAGACCGGCACGGTGACCACCGGGCGGATGACCGCCACCGACGTGTATGCCGTGCCCGGCGAGTCCCGCGCGCGAGTGCTCGCCTTGGCCGGCGCCGTCGAGGCGGCCTCCGAGCACCCCATCGCTCAGGCCGTCGCCCGGGCTGCCGCGGAGGGACTCGGTGACGTCGCGGGTGCGCCCGTGGCTGCTGTCGACGCCTTCCGCAATGAGGCGGGGCTCGGGGTGAGCGGGGTGGTCGACCGGGCGTCGGTCCGGGTCGGGCGCGCGACTTTCGTTGCTGCACAATGGGCTCCCGGCGCGTCCAGTGCGATCGCCGACGCCGCTGTGGGCGCCGACGCCGCTGTGGGTGCGGGGGCCGCTGGGGGTGCGGGGGCTGCTGTGGGTGCTGCTGCTGATGGCGGCGCGGTGCTCTCGCAGTTGCCGGAGTCCCTGGCGGTAGCCGCTGAGGCTGCCGAGACTGCCGGGCAGACTCCGATCTGGGTTGGCTGGGACGGGGCCGTGCGCGGGCTGGTCGTCGTGTCCGACACTCTCAAGCCCAGCTCGCCATGGGCGATCGAGCTCTTCCGTGGTCTCGGCCTGCGTCCCGTCCTGCTCACCGGCGACAACGCCCGGGCGGCGCGGTCAGTGGGTGCGGCGGCCGGCATCCCCGATGCCGATGTGCGCGCCGAGGTGCTCCCCGCCGACAAGGTCGAGGCGGTCGCTGCGCTCCAGCGCGAGGGGCGGGTCGTCGCGATGGTCGGCGACGGGGTCAACGACGCCGCGGCGCTCGCCCAGGCCGACCTCGGGATCGCGATCGGCACCGGCAGCGATGTGGCGATCGAGGCCTCCGATCTCACTTTGGTCCGCGGTGACCTGGTGAGCGCCGTCGACGCGGTGCGACTCGCGCGGGCGACGCTCGGCACGATCAAGGGCAACCTCTTCTGGGCCTTCGCCTACAACGTCGCGGCGATCCCGCTCGCGGCCTTCGGCATGCTCACGCCGATGATCGCGGGGGCGGCGATGGCCTTCTCGTCAGTCTTCGTCGTCACCAATTCGCTGCGGCTGCGCCGTTTCCGGCCCACGGCCCAGTGACGGGTCGTCGGCGCGCCGCGGCCGCCGGCGAGGGCGAGCTCGCCGCCTGGATGGCGGCCGACATGGAGGCATTCCAGGGGCGATTGCGCGATCAGGCCCTCGCCGAGGGTGCGGCGCTGCGGGCGTCACGCGACTGACCGCCTTGGTCGCGGCCGCCGAGTTGGCGATCCGCGGTGATGCCCTGGCCTTGGCACGCCTCGTCGTTCGGGCACGGGCGCGTGCGACTGTCCTGGCTGTCTGGTCAACGGTCGGCGCCGGGAGCGCCGCTGCGCCCAAGCGCCCGGGCGCCCGGGAGCCTCGCGAGTCCAGCTCGGGGGTGGTCGGCGAGCCGGTATGGCGCGCTCCAGATGCCGAGCGCGTCAGCGCCGCGCGCAGGTGGATGGCCCGGATCCGGACTTGTCCCGGCGCTTCCAGTGGCCTCGCAAGTTCGCGCGACCGGGGGGCGCCATCGTGGGTGGTGGTGCGCTCGCTGCGCGGACACCCGTCACATTGATGCTCTCCTGCCCAACAATCTTCGCGCCCCAATTGAACCGAAAACTGTTGTGGCCGTGTGGATTACCGCTTGGCAATCGAACACGCGTGCGGTATGATGAGGCATGGCGTCACCGACCGATCCGCTGCTCCCCGGGCTCCCGGGTGAGTCGGTCGCGCCTGCCGTCGACCCTGCCCAGTTGATCCGTGACCGTGCCCTCACGGCTAGCCTCGACCCGGGCCCGAGCGGTGGCATGTTGGCCGCCTCGTCGACAACTGGGGCGCCCAGTGCGGCACTGGACCCGGCCGCTGCCGTCGGGGTGCTGACCGGCGGGTCACCCGACGCGGCACTCGAGTCGGCTCGGGTTGACTCTGGCGTGCTCGGGGTTGGCTCGCTGCCGGAGGCCTTGGCGGCGACCCTGGCGGGGTTGGAGCCGGGGGTGTCGCCGGCTCAGGCGGCGGTGGCGGTGTTGGTGATGGTGGAGCGGTTGAAGGCGATGTTGGATGCGGCGGGGTTGGCGGCGTTGGCGTTGCTGCAGTCGGCGGTGGCGGCGGAGTGTGATGCGTTGTGGACGGGGTCGATGACCGCGCGTGAGGCAGCGGATTGGCGGGAGCGGATGACCCGCGACGGCACGGTGGAGGAGGTGAAGGCGGCGACCGGGTTGGGTGAGGTGGAGTGTCAACGCCGGTTGGCGTTCGTCACCGCTGACCCGGCTGCGACGGTGACCTTACGGGCAGGGTTGCGCTCGGGAGCCGTGTCGCTGCAGCGGGTGTTGCGGGTGCACGACGCCACCTGTGATCGGGATCCGCAGGTGGCGGATGAGATCGCTGCGCGGGTGCTCGCCCCCTGCCGTGACGGGTCGACCCCGTCGCAAACCCTGTTCGCCTCCCGGTTGCGTCGTCAGTTGGCCCGCCACCCGGTCACCGATCCGATCGTTGCGCGTCGGGATGCGTTGGCAGCTCGGGATGCTCGGGGTGAGGTGTTGATCGACGGGTCGGGTGAGATGAGCATCAGCGGGGATGGTCAGCGGGTCGCGGCGGCGGTGTGCCGGGTTGACGGGTTGGCGCGGGCTGCTCGCGCGTCTGGTCGGCATGGGGGCCGGACCCTGTCTCAGTTGCGCTCGGACATCGCTCTGGATTTGCTGCTCTACGGGCAACCACCGGGTGCGGCCTCGGCCGGTCAGGGCCACCCGGCTTCGGCCCGTCGGGCCCACGCTGGCCACGGCATTGGCGCCTGTGATGGCAACCATCCCGGTGCTGGCCACTCGGACTCGGCTGGTCAGGCGCAGCTTGGCCAGAGCCGTGGCGGCCTGGACCACGATGCTGCCGGTGCACATTTCGTGGGCAGCGCGACGGTCCCGAGCGGGATCAACGCGGTTGGCGCAAGCGGCGTCCCCGGCTCGACGGGGCCGTCCGGCACCACGGCGTTGGAGCCGCTCGCTCCGGTGGTGGGGGCTTACCCGCCAGCGCGGGTGCAGCTGGTCGTGTCGTTGGAGACCCTGCTCGGAGTCACCGACGGACTCGGGGAGATCCCCGGCTACGGTTACGTCACTGCCCAGCAGGCGCGCGATATCGCCTTCACCGCCGGATCGACGTGGCGGCGGTTGGTCACCGACCCGGTCACCGGGACCCTGCTGGCCCAAGACTCCCGGTCCTACACGCCGCCGCCCCGGTTACGTGCCCACGTGAGCGCCCGGGATCACAGCTGCCGCGGGCCGGGCTGTCAGATCCCCGCCACCAGCTGCGACCTCGACCACGACCACCCCTGGCCCGCCGGACCCACCAGCGCCGGCAACCTCTCGGCGAAACACCGCCGTCACCACAACCTCAAGACCACCGGCCTGTGGCACGCCGAGCACGATCCGTCCGATGACACCCTTTCCTGGCGGACCTTGGCCGGGCTCACCTACACGACGCATCCCCACGACTACCGCGAACTGGACAACCCACCCCTGGCCGGACCACCAGCGACACCCGGCGAGCCTGAGTTGCTGAACGCACTGAGTGAGTCGATCGATGACCGCGCCCGAGCGACCGGCCCGCCTGCCGACGACCCGCCACCCTTCTGAGTGGGGCGCGGGCGGTATGGCTCAACGACCAACCCATCGGCGCGGCAGCCGCCCCGAGCCGACCTCACCCCCGAGCCCGAGGGTGTGTGCGAAGGCACCAGGCCACCCGCTGGCGACCCCCCACCCTTCTGAGTGAGTCGCGGGCGGCATACCTCGACGAGCCGCCGCCAGCCGCCGCTCGAGCCGGCCTCACCCCCCCGCGCCCCAGGCACGCGCGCGAAGGCACCAGACCACCCGCCGACGACCCGCGACCCTCCCGAGCGAGTCTCGGGGCGGCATACAGCGACGACTGCGGCGTCGCGGCCGCCCGCCGGCCCCGGTCAGTCCCCGAGGCGATGGCGCAGCAACGGCACGACGTATGCAACCCGCCGTTGCCGGTGCGCCTGCACATCGCCCTGACCCGGCGGCCCCGGCCGGCGGGCGGCATCGACGAAGAACGACACAAAGGCGCTCAGCACGTCGGTGCCGACCGCAGCTGGCACGCCGTAGCCGTCGAGCAGCGCGTCGATGCGGGCGTCGATCTGCGGCAGGTTGGTGTCATCGACCGCGGCAAAGAGCAGCAGCAGCGCGTCGGCCCACGCTGCCCCGCGACAGGCCCACGGCCAGTCGAGCACCCACACCCGACCGGCCGCGTCGAGCAGCAGGTTGTCGTCGCGCACATCGACGTGCGCGAGCGTCCAGCCGCGCAGCGCCGCCGTCCCCGCGGCTGCCCGATCGTGCAGCTCGCCCAGCCGCGCCGCCAGCCAGGGGTCGAGGTCGGTCGGGGGGTCCGCCGCGACCCGCACCCACCCGGCGAAGTCCTCGCCGAAGATCTCCGGCAGCTCGCCCAGTCCGTCGACCGGACATGGGGTGCCCAGCCGCGCCACCTCGGCGAGCGTGGCGAGCACCTCATCGAGTTCGGCGGCCCGCCACGGCTGGCCCGGGTGGTGCCCGTCGACGTCCTCGAAGGCCAAGGCGACCCACCCGTCGGCGTCGAGCGAGCCGAGCAGTCGCGGCGAGGGGAAGCCCTCGGGCAGGCTTCGCGCGACCCTCGCTTCCGTCCGGTGCATGTCGGGGGTATGCCGGTTGGCCGACTCGTGGACCGCCTTGACGAACGCCCGAGACCCATTGGCGGCGACGACCCGATCCGCGCTGGCGGGCGAGAATCCGCTCGCTTGTCCCTGGGCGAGCGTGACCGGGGCGCCGAGCAACTGCTCGACCCAGCCGGTGACGAGCGGCGGCAGGCTCGACCACGGGGGACGGTGGGACATGCGTGTCACTGTTGCCGAGTCGCGGCAGGCGCAGCAACCGGGTTTCGCACAAGCCCTCATCGCCAACCAGCAGTCGCCCAAGCTGGGCGAGGTAGCGTGGCACTCATGCGCCTGCCCGTGCACCCACCCCTCGTCGCGCTGGGCGCGGCAGCGGTCGTCGCCCTCCTCGCGGGGTGCTCGGCCAACGGCGGAGGGTCCGCGTCCGCGGGGACATCGACGGGGTCGGGCTCGTCCACGAGCGCACCGACCAACCCGACCTCGGCGGCTGCATCGCCCACGGCCGGCTCGGAGCTCACCTCGACCGACTGGCGCACCGAGCTGATCACCCCCACGCCCAAGCCCACGCCGGCCGTCCCGCCGCCGGGCGGCGCGCCCGGCGGCGGGCCGCCCG
>CAZLGB010000055.1:0-17829 GCA_964558825.1 uncultured Intrasporangiaceae bacterium | reverse complement strand
CGGCGGCCCTGGCGGCCGCCTCCGCGGCAGCCTTCGCGGCAGCCTCTGCCGCGGCCTTGGCTGCTGCTTCCGCCGCCGCCTTCGCGGCGGCCTCGGCCGCCTTGCGCCGGTTCTCGGCTTCGATGCGCGCCTGCTCCTGAGCGGCAAGCCCGGCCTGGCGGTCCTTCTCGAGCTGGACCGACGTCTTGCGCAAGGCAGCGAGGGTGACCAACGCCTGATCTTGCTGGGTCTGCAGCGCGACCGCGGCATCGGCTGCGGCAGCCTGGTCGGCCTGAGCCTGGGAAAGGCGAGCCTGCAGGTCCGCGGCTGCCTGCGCCTGGCGGTCCGCCGCCTCCGCGGCAGCGGTGCGCGCGGTCTGGGCGAGAGCCTGGGCGGCATCGGCCTCCCGCATGATCCGGGCGCGCTCGTCACCCACCGCCTCGAGCCCGGCCGCCCGATCGAGAACCTCGCCGGGGCTGCCCCCGAAGAAGACGTCGAGTTGGCCCAGACCACCGCCGCCCTGGAAGATTTCCGCTGCATAGCGCGACAGCGCGAGCTGCGCGACGTCCGCCTGCGCCTGCGCATCGGCCGCTGCCTGGGCGGCGCTGGCGCTCTCGGCCTGACGCTGGTCGAGCAACTCCTGGCCCTGGTTGTAAGCCTGAGCGGCGAGCTCGGCCCGGTCCTGGACGTCGGACAGCGACGCCCGCGCGTCGGCCAGCTGCGCATCGATCGCGGCCGCGGCGCTGGCCGCGTCGGTGGCTGCTGAGGCGGCGGCGGCGACCTGGGCGGCGGACGGGATGACCGGCGGTGCCGGATCGGCTCCCGCGATCGGGGCGCCGCCCGCGATGAGGGCACTGGCAATAGCACAGGCCACCGACACGCGGGCGCAGCGACGCGCCACCGCACCCGTGGACGACACCGCTTGCACCGCCTTCGCGCTCGATATCCCAGCCCCCAGCTGGGCTCGACGTCAATTCGCCGAGACAGCTCGAGACTAGGACTCATTCGTCACACGCGAAACATCCACCTCACGAATCACATTGCGCCACGGGCGGATTCGGAAATTCCACGTTTGTCATTCCCCGAATGACACCGCTGTTTTTCCGCACTTCAACAAGCGGATTAGATCACTCGTACGACAAAGGTCACGATTTGATCACAAGACGGGGCCCGAGCCCCTGGGATCACCGCAACAGCGGGTTGTAGCGCAGCGAGTTGGGCCGGCAGGCGCACTCGGTGGCGATGCGGGTCGAGGCGCTGATCGTCCCGGCCTCGCGCAGCGGGAAGAGCCGGGCCACCAGCAAGTCGCGCACCCGCCAGGGGTCGATGGTGTTGAGGTAGATCTTCGTGCCGCCTTCGAAGCCGGCCAGCGTCGAGACCCGCCACTTGAGCACGACCCGCCACGGCATCGGCAGGTCGACGTCCGGGGGCTGGTAGTGCCACTCCTCGTTGCACGGCACGGCGGTGCCGGTCGCGGCGTGCATGGCGTGCAACAGATCGGAGAAGCCGTGCAGCTCCTCACCGGCCTGCTCCCAGGGCCGGGGCGACTCGCTCTTGCTGTAGACCTCGACCGACGGATAGCGGTGACCGAAGCCCGCGAAGGCCACGGCATAGTCGTTCTCCGCGACGATGAGGTTTTGTCGCGAGGCGTAGTCGACCGCGAATTCGTTGTAAAGATTGAGGTTTTCGCGCAGCCGGCGCAGCTCGTGCTCGGTGCGGACGCTGCGCTCGTCGACGGCGACGAGCTGCTTGTGCAGGTGGTCGAAGGACGCGCCCGCGGGCCGCAGCCAGTTTTGGAAGACCGCGACATAGCGCGCGTAGCGGTTGGCCTCGTAGAGCGAGCGCAGCGCCTCGACGGTGAAGCCGAGGTAGTGCCCGTGCTCTGCGGGGGTGAGGTCGCCCGAGCCGGCCAGCTGGTCGGAGCTCGTCGCCCCGTCGATGAAGTGCCTGCGAGCGACGATGACGTCGTGCGTGCCGGCGAAGAAGGACATCGCCCGCTCGGCGCGCTCGTGCATCGGCAGCCCCAGCCACTGCTCCTCGCTCATGCCCGCGGCCGTGGCCCGCGTGCGCATCATCCGCTCGACATGGGCGCGGCCGGCCTCGGTCGACAGATAGCCGTCGTGGTGCGCCCGCGCCTCGCTGCCCGGCACGAAGCCGTAGTTGAGCCGCCAGTAGTCGTAGGCGACGATCTCGAAGAGGTTGGGGATGCGCCGGAATTCGGCCGCGCACTCGTCGAGCCGCTCGGCCGGCAGGTGGCGCAGCAGGTGCCAGCCGTCGGGGTCGGCGACCAGCCGCGCCTTCTCCGGCGGGGTCTCGAGGTAGCGGTGCTCACAGAAGGCGCAGTATCGCCCGTGCTGCTCAGGGTCGACGGGCGAGGGGGGCGGACCGACGGGAGCGAGCGGTCGGTTGCCCCGGCCGGGGACGGTCCACACCGAGGTCCCCGAGTAGGGATTGATCTGTTTGACGGTGCCGTCTGGCATGCGCCGCAACGGTTCCGGCCACGGGTGGTCGCTGTCGGGCATTTGGTCAGGCTAACGGGGATGGTCCGGACCTACCATGGGGCAGAGGTCCCGCGGCTCGTGCCCGAGCCGGTGGCAGGGAGGCATCATGCGGATCGGCGAGTTCGCCCGGGCGACAGGGATTCCCGCCGCCGCGCTGCGCCGTTACGAGGCAGCCGGCCTGCTCATCCCCGCCGCACGCGACGCCAACGGCTATCGGCGGTATGCCGTGGAGCAGCTCCCCGTGGCGGCGCACCTGCACGGGCTGGTCGCCGCCGGACTGCCCCCGGCGCTGGTCCGCGACCTCGTGGCGGCCCTGGAGGATCCGACGGCTGGGGCGGCCGAGCGAGCGGCACGACGTGAGGCGGTCACGGCATACCTCGACGTGCTGCGGGCCGACCCGACAGGAGGGCTGCTCGACCTGTCGGGGTGAGGCTAGGGCGCGCTGGGCGAGTGGACCTCATCGAGCGAGCGCAGGATGCAGAACTCGTTGCCCGCTGGATCGGCGAGCACGACCCAACCGGTGCCCGGGCCGCTGATGCCGCGATGGTCGGCGACGAGGGCGACCCCGAGAGCGAGCAGGCGCGCCACCTCCTCGTCGCGCGTGCCCGAGCGGGGACGCAGGTCGAAGTGCAGGCGGTTCTTGACCGCCTTGCCCTCGGGGACCTCGATGAAGAGGATCCGGTGGCCCGAGTCGGGGTCGACGAGCATGCACTCCTCGTGGCCGGGGAGATTGGGATCGCCCTCGAGGTCGACATAGCCGACGATCTGCTTCCAGAACTCCGAGAGCTCGTAGGCATTGGCGCAGTCGACCGTGGTGTGCGCGACGAAGCTGGTCATCGCCTCAGCCAACCAGACGCCGGCTTGGCAGGGCCACCGAAAATCCCACCCGGACGTATGCCGCGCGCGGCCTCACGTGGACAGGGCATCGGCGCGCCCCGACCTGGAGAAGGCCGCCGGCATGGCGCGCAGCGAGCCGGCGAGGGCCTAAGTTGCTGACATGAGCCGGATCGATCCGGATGTCTTGGACTGGTTGCTCGCGGGCGATCCGTCGATCAGGTGGCAGACCCTCGAGGGCCTCGTCGGTGCGCCACCGGGCGACGTCGCCGCGGAGCGGGCGCGGGTCGCCGAAACCAGTTGGGGCGCCCTGCTGTTGGCCGCGCAGGACCCGGAAGGGACCTGGGATCACGGGCTCTACACACCCAAGTGGACATCGACGACCTACACGATGCTGCTGCTGCGCGAGCTCGGCCTGCCCTCCGACCATCCGCAAGCCGCGCGGGGCTGCGAGCTGCTCCTGGACGCCATGGTGACCGGACCGATCACCGGCAGGCTGTGGGCCAGCGACACCTGCGTGGCCGGGCTCGTCCTGTCGATCGCCTCCGCCTTCGCCGTCGCGGACGCCCGCGTGGACTGGATCGCCGGGCACCTCCTCGGTGAGCAGATGCCCGATGGCGGATGGAACTGCCGCTATCGCCGCGACGGCTCCACTCATGGGTCGATGAACACGACGATCCTCGCCCTCGAGGGGCTGCTTGCCTACGAGCGCCACCGCGCGCGCCAGACCCGGCAGCTGCGCGCCGTGCGCGCCGCCCAGCGTCGCGGGCGCGAGTTCCTGCTCGTCCATCGGCTCTATCGCTCGCATCGCACCGGGTCGGTGATCCAGTCGAGCTTCACCCGCTGCGCCTTCCCGCCGCAATGGCACTTCGACGTGCTGCGGGCGCTCGACCACTTCCGCGATGTCGATGCGCCTCGAGACCCACGCCTGGCCGAGGCGATCGACCTGCTGCGTGCCAAGCAACGTCCCGATGGCCGCTGGGCGTTGGAGCACCGCTGGCCGGGTCGGGAGTGGCTGCGGATGGAGTCGGTCGGAGCGCCGTCCCGGTGGACCACCCTGCGGGCCTTGCGCGTCCTCCGCTGGTGGGACGGTCCGGCCTCAGCGGGTGGCGGCGAAGGCTCCCCGCCAGACCGATAGGGACCGCACCAGGTCGGCCAAGCGAGTGAGCGGGCCGCGCAGCAACACCCACCCGACGAGCGAGACGAGGGTGCCGACGACCAACCCGGCGATGACGTCATGGGGAAAGTGCGCGCCGACATAGACCCGCGTCAGCGCCATCAACAGCGCGGCGGCCCAGGCCCAGCGGCCGAGCTTGGGCCAAGCCAGAAGCAGCCCCGTGGCCACACCCGCAGCCATGAGGGAATGATCGGAGAGGAAGGACCAGTCCGTCGTGCGACTGACCAGGACCAAGACGCCCGGGTGGGACGCATAGGGACGGACCTCCGCGACCGCAGGTCCGATCGGCTGGTTGACGGCGAGGGCCAGCAGGCCGCCCAGCCCCGCCCAGACAGCGGCTGCCAGACGCTGCGAGCTCTGGTGCCGGACGTGCCAGATCGCCACGAGGATGAGCAGGCCGAAGAGCACCGGACCATAGGTGGCGTATGCCGCGGCCGGGCCGTGAAGCCAGGGCGTCACCCGCGCAAAATCGTTGACAGCCAAGAAGATCCGCCAGCTGGCGTCGGTGATGCCGTCCACGATGACTCCTTTCGGGCGACAGCACAGGGTGCGCCGAGCTGGGGATGGGTGCGGTCGCTCGACGGTGAGCGCACGATGGGTCAGCTCCATGGTCACCCACGACACGGGGGAATCCACAATCGGCGCGACCAACGCCGGGCGACCCCCGACGGTCGCCCGCGTCCCCTAGCGTGGACCTCATGGTGGACGACGGGATCTCCTACGCGCACAACGGGGATGTGCGGATCGCTTACGAACCCTTCGGCGATCTGCAGGGCGGAGAGCCGCTGCTGCTGGTGATGGGGCTGGACTTCCAGATGGTGTGGTGGCCGGAGGAGCTCATCGACAAACTCGTCCGGGCCGGCTTCGCCGTCGTGCGCTTCGACAATCGCGACACCGGACTGTCCACCGCCTTTGCCCCCGAGCACTCGCCCAGCCCGTGGAAGGCGCTGGCCGGCCGGGTCCCCGCGGCATACACCGCGCGAGACATGCTCGATGACGCCCTCGCCGTGATGGATGCCGTCGGGTGGCCGAGCGCCCACGTCATGGGTGGGTCGATGGGCGCGGCGATCGCGCAGGGACTGGCGATGGAAAACCCCGAGCGTGTCCGCACGCTGATCAGCGCCATGGGCGCACCCGCCGACTCCGGGTTGCTGCGGACCATGCGCTACATCCGCCCTGGCGTGCTCATGCGCATGGGCCGGATGGGTGCCGGCGAGACCGACGAGGAGCAGGTCGACCTGCTCGTCGAGGTCTATCGCGCCATCTGCTCCCCTGCCCATCCCTTCCCCGAGGAATGGGCGTTGCAGACTGCGCAGACGAGCCACCGTCGCCACCCGCGCGATCAATCGACGACCCAACGCCAGCTGGCCGCCGGCCGTGCGCATCGCTATCCCGGGCTGGAGACGATCACCGCGCCGACGTTGGTCATCTCCGGCGCCGACGACCCGCTCATCCGGTTGACGGCCGGGCGGGACACCGCCGCGCGGATCCCCGGCGCGCGCTTCGTCACGTATGCCGGGATGGGCCACTCGATCCCGGCTGCCCTCTACGACTCGGTCGTCGGCGAGGTGGCGGCGCTCGCCGGGCTGGGCTGATCCCTAGTGCGCGGAAGCGCGGCCACGTCCTGTCTGACGGGTGGGGCTGAGCCAGGCTAATTGGGCTGCCGTTTCCGTCACCCGTGACGCCATTTACAGCCCAACCGACCGTTGCACTTGCAGGACAAGGTGCGGCGGGCGAACGGAGCCCAGCGCCGAGCCAGGTCGGGGCCCTTGAGCAGCAGAAACGCCCTCCGGCGGACCGGAGGGCGTTGTCTGAGCCGCCTTGGGGAATCGAACCCCAGACCTATTCATTACGAGTGAATCGCTCTGCCGACTGAGCTAAGGCGGCGTGCGCCCCGCGAGGGGCACGGCTGACGAGTATACGGATCCGCCGACCTGGCGGCGAACCAGCACCGTGGCGCGCGCCACGGCATACCCGAAACCCGGGAGTATGCCGTGCGCCCCGGGTTAGCCTGCCAAGGTGAGCCTGCGTGGTCTGCCCCGTCGGCCGTTGGCGACCGTGGGGGTCTGCGCGGCGGCCGCACTGGTGCTCGCCGCCTGCCAGGGCGACCCACAGCCGGGCTCGGCAGCCGCCGGCGCGCCGAGCACGGTGGCCACCGCGCAGACGACCACGTCGACACCATCCACGGACAAGAGCTCGGGCAAGCCCACGTCCGCCGGCACCCTGACGACCAAGGCCCCGCAACCCGCAGCGCTCCCCGACGACCCGCGCAACATCTCGATCATCGTCGGCGGGGACGTGCTGCTGCATGGCGGCCTCACCGACCAGGCCAAGACGGACGCCGCAGCCAACCCCGCGCAGGCGACCCACGGCCTGGACTACTACCCGCTGCTTGCCGGGGCCAAGCCCTTCCTCGCCAAGGCCGACCTCGCGCTGTGCAATCTCGAGACTCCGCTCGCCCCGATCGGCGGCCCCTACAGCGGCTACCCGGTCTTCACCGTCCCCCAGGACATCCTGCCCGCGCTCACCGACGCCGGCGTCGACGCCTGCACGACCGCGTCCAATCACTCGATCGACGCCGGCTTCACCGGCATCACCCGGACCCTTGACGCCATGGACGCCGCAGGGCTGCGCCACATCGGCAGCAGCCGCTCGGCCGCTGAGGCCGCCTCCCCCCTCATCCTCGAGGCCAAGGGCGTCAAGATCGCCGTGCTCGCGGCTGCCTACGGGCTCAACGGTTTTCAGCTTCCCGCCGACAAGCCGTGGGCCGTCAACATCATCGACACCGACAAGCTCATCGCCCAGGCCAAGGCTGCCCGCGCGGCCGGCGCGCAGATCGTCGTCGTGGCGATCCACGCCGGCAGCGAATATCAGGTCCTGCCCAATGACGAGCAGAAGCGGGTCTTTGCCGCGTTGACTGCCAGCCCCGACATCGACCTCGTCTACGGCCACCACGCCCACGTCGTGCAGCCGCTCGACAAGGTCAACGGCAAGTGGGTCGCCTATGGCCTGGGCAATATGGTCGCCAATCAACACATCATCCCGCGCCTGAAGGTGGCCCAGGCCGAAACCCTCGTCGAGTTCACCTTCACCCCTGCCGCCGACGGGCGGTATGCCGTCATCCAGGTCCTCGCCCGGCCAGGAGCGATGAGCAATCTCGACGAGCCGCGCCGCTACGTCGACCTCGCCACGCTGCTCGCCGACCCCGACGTCACCGCGGCGCGCAAGGCGGCATACCAACCGTTGTATGCCGCCGCCGTCAAGGCGCTCACGGCCCTGCGGGCCGACGAGAAGGGGCTGCTGATCGCCGGTCGCTGACCGCGGTCGCGCACCAATCCGCTTGGCGCGCAACGGAGCAGCGTCAGCAAGTCAGCACTTGAGCCCGTCCTTGGGCACGGTGCCCTTGGTGTAGTAGTCGTTGATCGGGGTGTCGACGCACGAGTTGCTCCGGGTGTATGCCGTGTGCCCGTCGCCGTCGAAGCTGATGAGTACCGCGTTGGAGAGCTGGTCGCGCAACCGGACCGACCATTCGTAGATCGTCGCCGGGTCGCGGGTCGTGCCGACGACGACGATCGGGCCACTGCCGGGGGCGGTGACCTTGTGAGGTGTGCCCGTGGCCGGCACCGGCCAGACCCCGCACGGCACCGAGCCCCAGGCGAGGAACTTGCCCCACGTGGGCGCCTTGGTGGCGAAGTCGGTGGCGTTCTTCTCGATCGTCGGGATGTCGGCGGTGTCGGTGCGATCCAGGCAGTTGACCGCGTAGATGACCTCCATGATGTTGCCCGTGTAGTGCCCGCTCGCCGAGCGGTCGGCATATTGATCGGCGAGGTCCATCAAGGCCGTGCCGTCGCCGTTCTTGGCGTCCTTGAGCGCGTCATTGAGCATCGGCCACGCCGACTTGGAGTACATCGCGTAGGCGAGCCCGATGGCCCCCCACCCCTCGGTCAGCTGAGTGACGCGGCGGTCGCCGGACACCGGCAGCGGTTGGCTGTCGAGCCGGGCGAGGAAGTCGCGGATCCACTGCATCCCCTCGTCGACCGTCGAGCCGACCGGGCAGTCACCCCGGTCGACGCAGTCGGCGACATAGGCCTTGGTGGCGATGTCGAAGCCGCGAGCCTGCCCCTCGTTCATCTCGGTCGAGGTGAGATCGGGCGGGACGACCCCGTCGAGGACGAAACGGCCGACCTTGTCGGGGAAGAGATCGGCGTAGGTCGACCCGAGGAAGGTGCCATAGGACTTGCCGAGGTAGTTGAGCTTGGGCTCGCCCAGGGCGGCGCGCAGGACGTCCATGTCGCGGGCGGCCTCGCGGGTCGACACGTGGGCGAGCAGGGCACCGCCCTTGGCCTTGCACCCGTCGGCGAAGGTCTTGGACTCGGCGACGAAGGCCGCCTCCTCCTCCGGGGTGTCAGGGGTGGGGTCCATGCCGAGCATGGCGTCCAGCCCGGTGTCGTCGAGGCAGTCGATCGGCGCGGACTGGCCCACCCCGCGCGGGTCGAAGCCGACGATGTCGTAGACCTGACGCACAGGAGAGCCGACGATCTGGTTGGCGTATTTCGCATAGTCGACGCCCGACCCACCCGGGCCGCCCGGGTTGACGACGAGCGAGCCCAACCGGCTGCTCGACGAGCGGGCCTTGACCCGCAGCAGGGCGAGCTGGATCGTCGCACCGGTGGGATCGGCGTAGTCGATGGGGACCTCGAGCTTGGCGCACTCGCCCCCGTCGCAGCTGCTCCACGCGAGCTTCTGCCCATAGAACTTGGCCAGCTCGGGGTGGTCGGCCGGCGGCGTGCCGACGGCGGCGCCCTGGGTGGAGCCCGATCCGCTGGCGCCACCGCCGGAGCCGCCGGATCCGCCCGCCGAGTTGTCCTTGGAGAACAGCGGCAGCACGAGGCACGAGGACAGGGCGAGGCTCATCGCCACCGCCGACCCGAGCACGGCCAGGCCGCGCCGGACCGGGTGACGGGCGGCCGAGCCCGCCGTGCGGGCTGAGCCCGGGGTGCGGGCTGAGCCCGGGGTGTGGGCAGCGCTCACGGTCGCGCCGCGCGCGCCGAAGGTCGGGCGGTTCATCGGTCGGGCAACTCCTCGTCCATCCACACCGCTGCCACGGGCGTCGACACCCGGGCGAGCACACGGCATACAGGCGATGCCGTGCCCTGAGGCTACCCCGCGATCCCGTGGGGGATCTGGAGCGCGACCGCCATCGCCTCGAGGGCGAGCAGCGGGGGCACGTTGAGGTTGATCCGCTCGCGGGCCTCGCCGATGGCGTCCATGCACAGCAGCAGCCGCTCGGCCGGCAGGGCCGCGGCCAGCGCGCGCACCTCGGCAGCGGCCTCGGCGTTGACCAGCCCCACGGCGGCGCCGGTGCGCACGACGAGGGCGTCGCGATACATCGACAGCAGATCGACGAGCGCGCGGTCGACGACATCGCGCCCGAATCGCGTCGCCCGCGCCTTCTGCTCGCGCTCGAGGCTCGACAGCTGGGCGCGGATGTGCGGGGGCTGAGTGCGTGCGGCCGGGTCGGCACCGAGGGTCTCCAACAGCCGGGTGCGCTCGGCGGCGTCACGATCGGCCGACGAGGCACCGGCCTCCTGGTCGGCGATGCTCGCCAGGTCAGCGGCCGCCCCGACGGCGTCACCGACCGAGCGGATCTTCAGCGGCAGGGTGACGATCTCGTGGCGCCGGTTGCGCGCCCCCTCGTCGCGAGCGAGCCGTCGGGCCATGCCGACATGCGACTGGGCGGCGCGCGCGGCATACAGCGCCATCGCCTCGGGTATGCCGTCGCGCCGGGTCAGCAGCTCGGCCACCGCCGCGACGGGCGGGGTCCGCAAGCGCACGTGTCGGCAGCGGGAGCGGATCGTCACGATGACGTCCTCGAGCGAGGGGGCGCACAGCACCCAGACCGTGCGCGGGGTCGGCTCCTCGAGGGCCTTGAGCAGGGCATCGGCGGCGCGCTCGGTCAGCCGGTCGGCGTCCTCGATGACGATGACCCGCCAGGCCCCGACCGAGGGTCGCAGCCCGGCCTCCTGGACCAGGGCCCGGACGTCCTCGACCTTGATCGACAGGCCCTCGGTGGAGACCAGGCGCACGTCGGCGTGACTGCCCTCGACGGCGGTGCGGCACTCGCGGCAGGAGCCGCAGCCGTGGTCGGGGCACTGCAGCGCGGCCGCGAAGGCGCGCGCGGCGGTCGAGCGGCCCGAGCCGGGAGGGCCGGTGACCAGCCAGGCGTGGGTCATGGCGGCCGGGTCGGTGGCAGCGTGGCTGAGGGTCTTGACGGTCTGTGACTGACCGACGACCTCGCTCCAGACGCTCACAGCGCGACCCCCGCAGCGGTGAGCCAGGCGCGGACCTGCGCGTGGAGCTCGGCCGGCGGACGGGTGCCGTCGAGGACCAGATAACGCTCGGGAGCGGCAGCCGCGAGGTCGAGGAAGTGCCGGCGCACCCGCTCGTGGAAGTCGTCGCCCTCGCGCTCGATGCGGTCCTCGCCGGTGGCGCCACGGCGAGCGCGCCCGACCTCGGCCGGCACGTCGAGGACGATGGTGAGATCGGGGAAGAGCCCACCGACCGCCCAGTCGAGCAGCCGGTGGATCTCCTCGGGACCGAGCTCGCGCCCGGCGCCCTGATAGGCGATGGAGCTGTCGGTGTAGCGATCGGTCAGCACGTCCTGACCGGCCTCGAGGGCCGGGCGGATGAGCTCGTCGACATGGTGGGCCTTGTCGGCGGCATAGAGCAGCGCCTCGGCGCGCGGGCTCACGTGGCCGCCGTGCATGACGAGCCGACGGATCTCGGCGCCGAGCGGGGTGCCCCCGGGTTGGCGGGTGACCAGGACCGTGCGGCCTGCTGTCTCGAGGGCCGCGGTGAGCAGGCGCACCTGGGTGGACTTGCCTGCACCGTCGCCGCCCTCGAAGGCGACGAAGAGCCCGCGCGCAGGCCGCTGAGGGGCCAGCGGGGCAGCGGGGGTCGCGGGCGGCTGGGTCACGTCCCGCAGCCTAGGCCAGGCCCGTGACAACGGCTGGGTCGAGGTATTCCGCTACCGGCTGGCGGTAGCGGAATACCTCGACCCGGCTGTCAGGCCTCGTGGCGGTCGGCGTTGGCGTGGATCGCATCGCGGACGTATGCCGCGAGCCCGGGGGCCATGTCCTCGTAGGTCTTGGTGAAGCGCGGGTCGGCGATGTACATGTCGGCGAGGCCGCGCTGCATGGCATAGGAGCAGTCGTAGAACCGGTGGATCGAGCGCCGGTGCAGCTCGGCGGCGTCCATGGCCACCTCGCTGGTGGGCGGCGCTCCGGACTGCAGCGCCGCGACGAAGGCCTGGCCCACGGCCAACTGCTCGGCCTTGACCGACTCCCAGTCGGCCTTCGTATAGCGGCTGGTGCGCTGCTTGGACTGCTTCCACGCGTCGGTCTCACCCCAGCGGGCCTGCGCCTCGGCGGCATACTCCTCGCCGTAGCCGTCGCCGAACATCTCCTTGAGGTCCTCGGTGGTGGCGGGTTGGTCGGTCATGTGTCGCTCCAATGCGGCGTCGATGGCGCCGACGAGCTCGTGCAGCTCGTCGAGCCGGGTGAGGATGGCTTCGCGCTGGCGGCGCAGCTGCTCGGTGGGATCGGTGCCGTCGTCGAGGACGGCGGCGATCTGCTCGAGCGGCAACTCCAGCCGGCGATAGACGACGATGCGGCCGAGCCGCTCGATGTCGGCCTGGGTGTAGAGCCGATAGCCCGCCCGCGAGCGCTCGCTCGGGGAGAGCAGGCCGATCTCGTCGTAGTGGTGCAGCGTGCGCACCGTGACCCCGAAGGTCTCGGCCACCTGCCCCACCGTCCACGTCCGGGTGTCGGCCGGGGAGCCGGCCTGGACGTCGGTCTGCGGGTCGGTCATCGTCGTCATGCCTCTACGTTCGGGCCTCACCTCGCGTGAGGGTCAAGTCCGTTTGGTGGGCTCGAGGGTATGCCGGTCGCGGCTCGGCCCTTCGCTGCTCAGCCCTTCGCTGCCGGTCAGCCCTCTCCAAGTTTCGCCGCCATGGCGGCGAGATTGGTCAGTGGCGTCGAGATATGAACGCCATCGCCCAGTTTGGCCGCCATGACGGCGAAACTGGGGTCCCAAGGGGCGAGGGGCGGTATGCCGGTCTCGGCTTGGCTAGCCCACTCCGTTGTCGCGCGCCCACAACGCAGCGCTGGTCCGGTCGGTGACCCCCAGATGCCGGAAGACATTGCCGAGGTGCGCCTTGACCGTCCGCTCGGAGATCCCCAACTGCCGGGCGATCTGCTTGTTGGCCAGGCCTTGGGCGACGAGCACGAGCACCTCGCGCTCGCGGACACTGAGCGCCGCAGCCGGGTCGACGGGCTTGGCCGACGGCAGCAAGGCCCGGGCCACCCGCGGGTCGAGCGGCGCATGACCGGCAGCGGCCGCGCGAATGGCTTCGAGCACGTCGCGGGGATCGCTGTCCTTGAGCAGATAGCCGACCGCCCCCGCAGCGATGGCCGCGGTGACCCGGTCATGCTCGACAAAGGACGTCAGCACGACGACCGGAGTGCTCAACCCCGCCGATCGCAACATCCCGATGCCCTCGATGCCATCGACACCGGGCATCGACAGATCCATGAGCACGAGATCCGGGTCGGCGGTGCGCACGGCCTCGACCGCTTCGCGACCGTCCGCCGCCTCACCGACGACGCGCAGGTCAGGGGTGGCGTCGATGATCCCGCGCAGCCCCGCCCGCACCAGCCGGTGGTCGTCGACGAGCACGACCGTGACGCTGGGAGTCTCGCTCACGGCATACCTCCTGGGGCTGAGTTGAGCACGAGCCGCCACCGGGTGCCGCGCCCGGGTGCGGACGCGACCTGCAACAGGGCCCCGGCATCCTCGGCGAGGTCGGTGAGCACCCGCAACCCGAAGTGGCCCGTGCGCGCGGGGCGGTCGGCGACGACGAAGCCCATCCCGTCGTCCTCGACGATGACCTCCGTATGCCGTGCGCCCGCCGCCCGCGCGAGCTCGGGCTCGGCATGGTCAGCGCTCGCGTCGTCGGCGCGGACCGTGACCGTCACGTGTGCCGCGGCGGCGTGCTTGGCGACATTGCGCAGGCACTCGCGCACCACCCGGTAGACCAACCGGGTGGCCTCCTCGTCGAGCGACGCGACGACGGCCGTGTCGGTGTGCAGGTCGACGGTCACGCCGCGCGAGCGCAGCGGACGGGCGAGGTCATCGAGCGCAGCACCGAGTCCGGCGTCGGAGAGCCGGTCCGGATAGAGATCCACGAGCAGCGAGCGCAGGCCGGCGATGGTCGCCCGGACGGTCGCGGCCGCCTCGTGCAGGTCGGCGGCGAGCTGGTGGTTGCCGCTGGCTGCGGTCGTCTCGGCGGCCCCGGAGACGACGAGCGAGCTGGCGACGAGGTCTTGGACCGGGCCGTCGTGGAGGTTGGCGGCGATGCGGCGGCGCTCCTCGTCGGAGGCGTCGACCGCGCGGCGCAGCAGCTGCTCGCGCTGCTCGTGGGCGTCGGCGAGCCGGTCGAGAACCCGCCAGAGGACCGTCGTCATGAGCACGACGAGGAGCATGAGGCTGCTGGCGAGCAGACCTCCGAGCCCGCGCCAGAGATCTCCCGAGCGCTCGGCGACCGGGGCATAGTCGCCATAGACCTCGAAGAGCAGCGTCTGTCCGCTGGGGGTCCACACCGGCCGGTAGACCTCCAGGAGCTTGCCTCCGCCCCGCTCGAAGGTGTTCTCGGTGCGCTCGAGGTCGGAGACCTCGGCCTTGGTCACCTGTTGCGCGACCGCGTCGAGCTGATCGGGGTCGAGCGGGAAGACCTGGCCCACGAGCCGTGACTCATCGGCATACACGACCGTGCCGTCGGTGCGCCAGAGCTTGACGCGGACAATGCCGTTGGTCAGCACGCTCGCGCGGACCATCTTGTCGAAGGCCGCGAGCGAGGCGGGATCACCGGCGACGAGCGCATCGGTGAGCGCCGGCTGCACGACCGCGAGGGCGAGCAGGTTGGCCGTGTGGGCCGCGTCGTTGACGGCCTCGCGCTCGGCCAGGCGGTTGGCCGCCACCGAGGCACCCGCGAGGACCAGCCCGAAGACGACGACAGCGGCGATCGCGAGTTGGGCGAGGATCCGCCGGGGGCTCGGCAGCTCGCGCGCCGGCCCGGCCGGGACGCCCGCAGCCAGGGTGGTCCAGGGCAGCCCGACAGGCGCCACGGCCGGGGCCGGGGCGCCTGTGGGGGGTGGTGGGCTGGTGCTCAGCTGGTCACCTCGCAAGATCGAAGCGGGCGGTGGGGCTCAGGTGCTCTCGTGCGCTCAGTGGTGGCCGGAGCCGTCGTCGCTCCCGTGGCCGCCCGAGCCCGACGAGCCCGTCCCCGACGAACCCGACGACGACCCGGAGCCGGACGACGAGCCGGAGCCCGAGCCGGACGACGAGCCGGAGCCGGACGAACCCGAGCCCGACGACGAGCCCGAGCCCGACGAACCCGACGACGAGCCCGAGCCCGACGAACCCGACGACGACCCGGAACCGGATGACGATCCCCCATTGTCGTCCCCCGCCTCGAGGTGAGTTCCGTTGTCGTCGCCGGACTCGACATGGGTGCCGTTGTCGTCGCCGGCCTCGACGTGCGTGCCCTTGTCGTCCCCCGGCTCGACGTGGGTGCCTCGGTCGTCGCCGAGCTCGACGTGGGTGCCCTTGTCGTCGACGCGTGCGGTGGTGGCATCGTCGGAGGACTGGCGGGCGAGCTGGACCGATGCCGGCACCGGGGCCGGGACGGACTGGGCGAACGAGTCGTTGCCGAGCAGACCGAAGGCGGCCGGAGCGGCCGCGACGAGCGCGGCGACGGTGAGAGCGATGCGCCTCATGATGGGTCCTTCCCTTGACGTGGATTGTGCCGGGTGGTCGGCACGGGTTTCACAGGAACACCGTGCTCGACGAGCGCGGGCAGTCGCCATCGGGCTTTGGTCGTAGTACCTGTCGCTCGGGCCATCGCCGGTCGGCAGACGCGATGGGTCCCGTCGTGCCCCACCGTCCCGACTCCCCTGGAGGCGCCGACGCCTTACCGTGGGGTATGCCGCATCCGCCTCGCTATCGCGACGACGACCCCTACCTGCACCGGCTACGCGAGCTCGCCCTGGAGTTGCCCGAGGCACGCGAGAAGATCTCGCACGGCAGGCCGAACTTCTTCACGGTCAAGGTCTTTGCCATGTATGGCGCAGTCGTCAAGGGCGACCACGACTCCGACGCGCTCGGCCGGTCGGTCGTCGTGCTGCCCGAGCCGCTCGAGCGCGAGGCGCTGCTCGCCGACCCCCGTTTCGTTGTGCCGGGATACGTCGGGGCTTACGGGTGGATTGCGCTCGATCTCACTGCCGCGCAGCCGGATTGGGACGAAGTGGCCGAGCTTGTCGACGCGTCCTATCGGCTCACGGCGCCGGCTCGGCTGGTGAGGCAACTCGACGCGCCAAACGCCTAGCCCGTATGCCGGCACGGCATACGGGCTGGCGAATCGGCAGCAGCCGGGCGCCTACTCGCCGTGAGCGGCCGGGGTCGCCCGGCGAGCTGCAGTCGTCTTGGCTGCCGTCGTCTTTGCCGCTGTGGTCTTGCGGGCGGTCGTCGTCTTGCGCGCGGTCGTCGTCTTGCGCGCGGCGGTCTTCTTGCGGGTGACCGGGCCGCGGGCGCGCTTCTCGGCGAGCAGCTCGAAGCCCCGCTCCGGGCTGATCGTCGCCGGGTCGTCGGCCTTGCGCAGCGTCGCGTTGGTCTCGCCGTCGGTGACATACGGGCCGAAGCGCCCGTCCTTGACGACCACGGGCTTGCCCGACACGGGGTCGGCACCGAGCTCCTTGAGGGGCGCTGCGGCGGTCCCGCGTCCCCCTCGGGTCTTGGGCTGGGCATAGATCGCCAGCGCCTGCTCGAGGGTGATGTCGAAGAGCTGACCCTCGGTGGCCAGCGAGCGGCTGTCGGTGCCGCGCTTGAGATAGGGGCCGTAGCGGCCGTTCTGCGCGGTGATCTCCACACCGTCGGCGTCGGCGCCGACCACCCGCGGCAACGACAGCAGCCGCAGCGCGCTGTCGAGGTCGATGGTCGCGAGGTCCATGTCCTTGAAGAGCGAGGCGGTGCGAGGTTTGGCGGCCTTGGCGTGCTTCTTGGCGTGCTTGGTGCCGGCCTCGGCCTCGAGCGGGTCGGGGATCACCTCGGTGACGTAGGGCCCATAGCGGCCGGCTCGCGCGATGATCTCGTGCCCCGTGCCGGGGTCGACACCGAGCACGCGGCCGTCGTCGCCGGCGACCTCGAGCAGCTCACGGGCCTTTTCCGGGGTCATCTCGTCGGGAGCGATGTCGTCGGTGATCGTCGCCCGGCGCGGCTCCGCGCCGGAGTCAGGGGCGACGAGCTCCTCGACATAGGGGCCATAGCGGCCGACCCGCACGACCATGCCGTCGCCGAGCGGGATTGTCGAGATCTCGCGGGCGTCGATCTCGCCGAGGTCGTCGACGAGCTCCTTGAGGCCCTGCCCAGAGCGGCTCGCGTCGCCGAAGTAGAAGCGCCGCAGCCATTCTGCGCGGTGCTCGTCGCCGCCGGCGATCCGGTCGAGGTCCTCCTCCATGCTCGCGGTGAAGTCATAGTCGACGAGTTCGGTGAAGTGCTCCTCGAGCAGCCGAGTCACGGCAAAGGCCAGCCACGTGGGGATGAGCGCCGACCCGCGGGTGCGGACATAGCCGCGGTCCTGGATCGTGCCGACGGTCGCGGCATACGTGCTCGGACGGCCGATCCCCTTCTCTTCCATGGCCTTGACGAGCGTCGCCTCGGTGTAGCGCGGCGGCGGGGTCGTCTCGTGGCCGTCGGCCTCGGCGCGCAGGACCTCGATCGGCAACCCGACCGACAGGCTCGGCAGCCGCCGCTCCTGCTCGTCCTCGCGGGCCCGGGCGAGGCGGTCCTCGTCGACACCCTCCTCGTATGCCGCGAGGAAGCCGCGGAAGGTGATGACCGTGCCACTCGCCGACAGCTCGACCGAATCAGCCTGCGCCAGCGCGAGGTTGGCACCGATCTTGACGGTGGCGGTCGAGCCGCGGGCATCGGCCATCTGGGAGGCCACGGTGCGCTTCCAGATGAGCTCGTAGAGCGCGAAGTCCTCGCCGCGCAGCTCCCCCGCCACCTGGGCCGGCGTGCGGAAACGATCCCCGGCCGGGCGGATCGCCTCGTGGGCCTCCTGGGCGTTCTTGGCCTTGGAGGTGTAGACCCGCGGCGCGCTCGGCACGTAGTCGGCGCCATAGAGGTCGCGTGCCTGCGAGCGCGCCGCCGAGACGGCGGCCGTGCTCAGCGTCACCGAGTCGGTGCGCATATAGGTGATGTAGCCGTTTTCGTAGAGCCGCT
>CAZLGB010000054.1:0-18224 GCA_964558825.1 uncultured Intrasporangiaceae bacterium | reverse complement strand
GGTCGTCGCCCTGGCCGCGGGCCGCTCGCTGCGCCTCGGGCTCATTGCGCGCCCGGGTATGCCGCTGGGTCCCGTCCTCGAGGGGGCCGCGACGCTGGCCGGCACCTCGGTGCAGCTGGCCGGTGTCGAGGTCGGCGCCGCGTCGGACTGGCCCGCGTTGCTCGACCTCGGCGTGCCGGTCACCGTCGAGATCCCACGCGACGGCCGCGACGAGGCGCTCGACGCGGTCACCGAGGCGGCCGGAAGGTCGTCAGGCGACGACGGAAAGGCGTTGGTGCAGGCCAAGTTCCGCACCGGGGCGACCGAGACCTGGGCATGGCCCGACGAGGCCGAGCTGGCTGCCTTCTTGGCCGCGTGCGTCGAGCGCCGGCTGGCCTTCAAGCTGACCGGCGGTCTGCATCACGTCGTCCGCGCCGACCACCCGGGCCCCGCCGGAGGCCCCCAGCACGGCCTGCTCAACGTGCTCGCCGCCCTGGCCGCCGTGCTCGACGGCGCCTCCACCCACGCCGCGGCGACAGTCCTCGCCGAGCGGCATACCGACCCAATCGTCGCCGCGCTGGCCGCCCTCACCCCGCCGCAGACCTCCCGGCTGCGCGGCCACTTCACGGCATACGGCTGCTGCGACGTGCTCGACCCGCTGCGCGAGCTCGCCGACCTCGACCTCATCACCAAGGAGCACTGAGATGCCCGCCCCGACCTGGCTCGACCTGCCCGCCGACCACCCCTTCGGCCTGCAGACCCTCCCCTATGGCGTCTTCTCGACGGCCGCCGACGAGCGGCGGCGGGTCGGCGTGCGCATCGGCGAGCTCGTCCTCGACGCCTCCGCGGCCGCCCTCTCGACGGGGTATGCCGCGGGCAGCGCCTGGTCGGCGCCCACCCTCAACGCCTTCCTCGCCCAGGGAGCCACGGCGTGGGCGGCAGGCCGACGCTGGCTCGTCGAGGTGCTCAGCGATCCGTCCTACCGCGGGGTGATCGAGCGCCACCTTCACCCTCTCGACGAGGTGACCCTGCACCTGCCCGTCGAGGTGGGCGACTATGTCGACTACTACGCCAGCGCCCATCACGCGAGCAACGTCGGGCAGATCTTCCGACCGGATTCGCCTGCGCTGCCAGTGAATTGGAAGCACCTGCCGATCGGCTACCACGGCCGCTCGGGCACCGTCGTCGTGTCCGGCACGGCGTTCCACCGGCCGAGCGGCCAGCGCAAGACGCCTGCCGACCCGGTGCCCGTCTATGGTCCGAGCATCCGCCTGGACATCGAGGCCGAGCTGGGTTACCTCGTCGGCGGCGCGACGACGATGGGTGAGCGGGTGAGCGTCGACGGGGCGGCCGAGCACCTCTTCGGCGTCGTCGTCCTCAACGACTGGTCGGCCCGCGACATCCAGGCCTGGGAATACGTCCCGCTGGGGCCCTATCTCGGCAAGAGCTTCTGCACGTCGATCTCGGCCTGGGTCACCCCGATGGCCGCTCTCGGCGCGGCGCACCTTGAGCTGCCCCGTCAAGACGGCGACCCCGAGGTGCTCCCCTATCTGCGCGGCTCCGGCACCGGCGCGACCGGCTCGGGGGGCACGGCATACGGGCTGGACGTCCACCTGCAGGTGAGCATCAACGGGACGGTGATCGCGAGTCCGGAGTATCGCGACATGTATTGGTCACCGGCGCAGATGCTCGCCCACATGACCGTCAACGGCGCGAGCATCCGCCCGGGTGACCTCTTCGGCTCGGGGACGATCAGCGGGCCCGAGCGCGAGCAACGGGGCAGCCTGCTCGAGCTGTCGTGGGGCGGTGCGCAGCCCTTCACCCTCGCCGACGGCAGCACCCGCAGCTACCTGCAGGACGGCGACGAGGTCGTCATCACCGCGTGGGCGCCGGGCCCGGACGGCACCCGGGTGGGGATCGGCGAGGTCAGCGGGCGGATCCTGCCGACACGCTGACGCGCAGCCCGGCCAGCGCTTGGTCCAGGTCGGCGATGACGTCGCGGACGTCTTCGAGCCCGACCGAGATGCGCAGGACGTTGGCATGCGGCTTGGCCTCGGCCGCGACCGGGCGGTGGGTGAGGCTCGCCGGGTGCTGGATGAGCGTGTCGACCCCGCCGAGGCTCACGGCATGGGTGACCAGGTGGGTGCGCTGCACGAGCTCGGCAGCGGCCTCGAAGCCGTCGGCCATCGCCACGGCGAGCACCGCCCCCGGACCGGCCATTTGGCGCCCGACCAGCCCGCGGGGGTCGGCACCCGGCATCCCCGGATAGAGCACGCGCTCGACGGCCGGGTGCGCGGCGAGCCAGCCGGACAGCGCGATCGCGTTGTCCTGCTGCGCGCGCACCCGGACAGCGAGGGTTTGCAGACCGCGATGCAGCTCGTATGCCGCGAGCGGATAGAGCAGCGCTCCGGTGAGGGCGCGGACCTGGCGCAGCCGGACGGCCCACTCGGGGCTCGCGGCGACAATGCCGCCGAGCAGGTCGCCGTGGCCGCCGATGAACTTCGTCGCCGAGTGCAACACGAGCGTCGCCCCGTGGCGGCGTGGCTGCTGGAGGATCGGCGTCGCGAAGGTGTTGTCGACCATGACCGGCACCCGGCCGGCCTGGCGCACGACGTCGGCGATGTCGACGAGCTCGAGGGTCGGGTTGGCCGGGGTCTCCAGCAGCACGAGACCGGTGCGGGCGGTGATCGCGTCGGCGATGGTGTCGGGAGTCGCCCAGGTGACCTCGGTGCCCAGCAGCCCGGTCGCGAGCACGTGGTCGGTGCCGCCGTAGAGCGGGCGGACCGCGACGATGTGGGGGGTTCCTGCGCTGACGCAGGCGAGCAGCGTGGCGGTGAGGGCCGCCATCCCCGAGGCGAAGGCCACGGCCTCCTCGGTGCCCTCCAAGGTGGCCAGGGCGCGCTCGAAACGGTCGACATTGGGGTTCCAGAGCCGCTGGTAGACCAGGGTGCTGGCCCGCTCGCCGCGACCGCCGGTGGCGAGCGTCTCGTATGCCGCCCCGCCCGCATCCAGGTCGGTGATCGGATAGGTGCTCGACAGGTCGATCGGGGGGACGTGGACGCCGAGAGCGACCAGGTCTTCGCGTCCGGCGTGGACGGCAGTCGAGTCGATGCGCATGCCTCGATCGTGGGTCTTCTGCGGCCTTAGGTCCAGAGATACGAGGAATCCGCGTCAATTCCTGGTCAAGTCCGAGGTTTCTTCGGCAGCCGTCACCTAGGATGTCGGCTGTGCCGAACGATCCACGGACCCCCCGAAGGGCTGTCGCCGGGACGCCGCGCCCACACCGGACACCGGGGCCCCCGCCGCGCGAGCCCGCCGCCCTCGACGAGATCGATCTGGCCCTGGTCACCGCCCTGGCGGCTGACGGCCGAGCCTCCAATGTCGCGCTCGCCAAGGCCGCCGGCATCGCCGAGTCGACGTGTGTCGCCCGGGTCCGCTCGCTGCGCGAGCGGGGCATCCTCACCGGAGTCCAGGCCCACTTCGACCTGGCTCGGCTGGGCTATCCCATCGCGGCCTGGGTGGCCGTGCGGCTCGCGGGCACCGACCGCCAGCGGGTCGACGCCTTTGGCGAGCACGTGTCGGCGCTGCCCGGGGTGCTCGCGGCATACAACGTCAGCGGTGCCGACGACTTCCTCGTCCACCTCGTCGCGGAGTCACCCGAGGCGTTGCGCGGGGTCGTGCTCGACCACCTCAGCGGCCATCCCGGGGTCGTCCACGTGCAGACGTCGCTGATCTTTCGCGCGCACCCTGGGCGCCATCCACTGCCCCCGCTCAGCGGCCGCTGACGAGTCGTCGGCGCCGCGGTCAGCGACGGGTCAGTCGCGTCGAGTCAAGTCGCGACGGGTCAGTCGCGACGGATCACCGACCGAATTTCGGACGCTGCTCGACCACCGTGTCGGCCACCTTGTCATGCAGGCACTGACGCCTGGGGTCCCAGAGCAGCCACAGATAGTCGAGCAATTGGACCGGGCTGGCGAGATAGCTGACGAGGGGCACGGCCCCGAGCAGGCTGAGCCCGGCCGGCAGGGCCACCCGGCGCAGCGCCTCGACGAGGCGCAGCGGCCCGGGACGACCGACACGCCGGACCCGGATCCCGAGGATCATCTTGCCGGGGGTGGCACCCCAGCGGACGAGGAAGACAACGTTGTAAAGGACCATGACCGCCAGCGAGATCAACGTCAGGGGGATGATGAAGCGCAGCATCTGCGCGCTCATGTCCTCCATCAGCGAGTTGAAGTCGGGGGCGGTGGTGGTCGTCGTGCTGGCCAGGTCGTCGACATAGCCGATGTACCAGGTGAAGAAGTCGCGCAACCAGGGAAAGGCCAGGGCGAAGGTCAGCAGGCTCTGGATCAACCCGTCGATGAGCGAGGCCAGCAGCCGCTGCCACCACTCGGCCAGTGGGGTGCCCTCGGCGGTGCGCGGCCCCGCCGGTCGCCAGGGCATCGTCGGGGCAGCCCCATAGCCATAGCCGGGCGGCGCGCTGTAGGGCGACTGCCCGGGCGGGCCGGCATACGGGCTGACCGGCGGCCCGGCCGGGCGCCCGCCGGGGGCGTCGGAGGGCGTCGGCGCGTAAGGGTCGACCGCGCGACCGATCGTCGACGCAGCGGCGGTCGGCGACTGCTTGGGCACCGTGTGGTCGCTCCAGAGGATGCCGTCCCAATAGCGCAGCCGGGACGAGTCCTGCGGGTCGTCGTACCACCCCGAGGGTTGCGTCATGGACCTACTCTCGCATGCGCGCGGGGCCAGGCATTCGCGGCCAGCGACTGACGGCATAGCCTGGTGCGCCGTGACCGCTTCCTTCGCTCCCGAGCCTGCCTCGCGCGTCGTGCACCCGGACTGGGCCAAGGCCGCGACGATCTATCAGCTCAACCAGCGCCAATTCACACCCGAGGGCACCTTTCGAGCGGCGCAGGCCCATCTGCCGCGCCTGCGCGAGCTGGGGATCGACATCGTTTGGCTCATGCCGGTCAACCCCATCGGCGAGCAGGGCCGCAAGGGCGCCTTGGGCAGCCCGTATGCCGTGCGCGACTACCTGGCGGTCAACCCGGAGTTCGGGACGCTCGACGACCTGCGCGCCTTCGTCGCGCGTGCGCACGAGCTTGGCCTGCGGGTCATCCTCGACTGGGTGGCCAATCACACGGCGTGGGACAACGTGCTCGTCACCGAGCACCCGCAGTGGTATGCCCGCGACTGGAAGGGCGACTTCCGGCCGACGCCGTGGTGGGACTGGGACGACATCATCGACCTCGACTACGCGCACGAGGGGCTGCGCCGCTATATGACCGAGGCGATGTGCTATTGGGTCCGCGAGGCCGATGTCGATGGATTCCGTTGTGACGTGGCCGGATTCGTCCCCGTCGACTTCTGGGTGCGGGCGCGGGCGGAGCTGGAGACGATCAAGCCGGTCTTCCTGCTCGCCGAGTGGGAGGACCGCGACCTGCACGTCGGGGCCTTCGACATGACCTACGGGTGGTCGTGGAACGAGGCGATGCATCACATCGCCAGCGGTCGGTCTGATGTCGACGCCTTGCGAGTCTTCTACTCCTGGAACGAATCTGCTTGGCCGCGCGATGCCATCCGGATGATGTTCGTCTCCAACCACGACAAAAACGCTTGGGAGGGCACGGAATACGAGCAATTCGGTCTGATGCGCGAGGCGGCCATCGTCCTGTCGGTGGTCGGCGAGGGGATGCCGCTCGTCTACAGCGGGCAGGAGGCCGGCAACGATGCGCGGCTCGCGTTCTTCGACAAGGACGAGATCGTCTGGCGCGCGGACCCTCAAGGGGAGCTCTATCGGGCGCTCTTCGCGCTCAAGAAGGCCTGCCAGCCGCTGTGGAACGGCGCCTGGGGCGAGCGGATGGTCCGCGTCCCCCATGATGCCGAGCAGGCTGTGCTGTGCTTCGTCCGTGGCCACGGAGCCGACGCGGTCTTCGCCGCCTTCAACCTCTCCGGCGTGGCGCGCACCGTCACCCTCGGCACCGGCCCGCACCTGGGGGGCTGGCGGGACGCCCCCCTCGGGCCGGCTGCGGAGCTCGCCGTCACGGGCGACCCGCTGGAGGTCTCCGGTGCCGGCGCCCAACTCGAGCTGCCCGCCTGGGGCTATCGGGTGATGCTGCGGACGACCGCCGGCTGACCTCGTCCTGCCCCCGGCTCCCCGGAGGCTGCGTCGGCGGGCTCGCGCGAGCCGCGGCGCACGAAGACGAGGGTGCGCTGCACGGCATACGACAGGGCGAAGAGGGACACCTCGGTGACGATCTTGGCCACGACGACCGAGCCGGTGAGCGCGGTCAGCGACTGCATCAGCACGAGGTTGGCCGCGAGCAGCGCCGCGGCGAGGGCGGCATACCGTGGCAGCGAATCTCGCACCCGCGCAAGGCCTCCGGCCGCGAAGACCAAACGCCGATTGATCGTGTAGTTGACGGTGGCGCTCACCAGTCGCGCGCCGATGACGGAGAACGCGAGATTGCCGGTCATCCACAGCAGCAGCGCGAGCACGAGGGCATCAATGGCGAAGCCGAGCAACGAGGACCCGAGGAAGGCCAGCAGCTGTCCATAGATCCTCAGCGAGTCGTGCAGCGGACGGAAGTGCGAGGAGCTGTTGTCGTCGAGATAGATCGTCGCGATCTCGACCTGGGCGATCGCGCGATGCTCCCGCGCGGCGGCGAGCAACATCCGCAGCTCGTATTCGAAGCGCTCCCCAGGCAGCGCAGCCAGCCACGGCAGAACGCGATGCGGATAGCCGCGCAGACCGGTCTGGGTGTCGATGATCGGCACCCCCGTGGTCATCGCGAACAGTCGCCGGGTCAACTCGTTGCCGACCTTGCTGCGCAACGGAACCCGCCCGCTGAAGCGGCGGACCCCCAGCACGAGGTCGGGTCCCTCGGCCACCGCGGCGGCGACCCGCCGGATGTCCTCGGGGGCATGCTGGCCGTCGCTGTCGGCGCAGACGACGTCGGCCCCCGGGTGGTGGGCCAGCACGTGCGCGAAGCCGGTCTTGAGAGCGCGGCCCTTGCCGAGGTTGACCGAGTGCGAGAGCACCTCGGCGCCCAGCGCGCGGACCGCGTCGAACCACGTCGCGTATGCCGGTCCGCTGCCGTCGTCGACGACGACGACCTGCCAATCGGCGATCCCGCGCAGCCGGGTGACGATCTCGACGAGCCGGGCATCGGGCTCGTAGGAGGGGATGAGGACGATCATCGCGGCCACCTCAGCCGGCCACGTAGATGATGTCGGACGTGCCGCGCTCCTGGCCCTTGCCGAGCGGGTTGTTGACGAGAGTGCCGTTGAAGACCATCGTCGTCGAGCCGCCGCCGTCGAGGTTGTAGGCGACGGTGGCACCGAGGTCGGCGAAGATCCTGGCGAACTCGGTCATCGTCACGCCGCGCGAATAGCCGCTGCTGCGTCCGTCGACGGCCACGAGGACGAAGTGGTTGGCGCCGATCATCCCGATGCCCGTGCGCGGTTGCTCACCCTGGATGGAGTGATTGCCGACATTGGTGTCGACCTCGACGGTATCGATGCCGGACACGATCTGCCCGTCGGCGACCAGGCCGGGGCCGAAGGAGAGGGTGTTCCACACGCCCGCATCGAGCAGTTGCTGGGCCGTGGTCGTCGTCTCGTCATAGAGGCGCATCGTGCCGTCGGTGTAGAAGGCCAGCCCCTGGCGCGCGCCCGAGTCGCGATAGATAACGCCATTGCGGATGACGATGCCCGTGTCACGGAAGCCGTAGTAGTCGCCGTTGATCGCGAGCACGGCGCCCGCCTGCTGGGCGATCTCGGAGGTGTTGGCGATGATGTTGCGGCCGAACTCGTCGTCGGCGAACGCCGAGCGCAGGATGGTCGCATCGCTGAGCTGCACGTCCGCGACGTAGTAGGTGACCGTGTCACTCCCGCTGCCGACGACGTGCTTGGTGATGGTGATGTCGGCGGTGGCGCTGTGATAGGTCGTCGCCGTGCTCGTGCCGGTCGTGCTGGCGGTCGCCGACTTGACGGCGGTCGAGGTGATCGTCGACGTGTTGGCCACCTCGACGTGGTCGATGACGAAGGTGTCCAAGGCCCATGCGCTCGCCGAGCCGAGGCCGAGCAGCAGGGCAACGGAGCCGCCGATGACGGCTCGCCGAGGGACTCGGCGGGTGCTGGGTTTGGTGGTCATGGGAGCAGTCCACCGGCGCTGCTTGTGAGCCTGCCATGAGACGCTCCTGACTGCGCTGTCGCTTCTGCGCCCGGCCGAAACCTGCTCCCCCGCAAGCGTTCTCGTGACGCCGGACACACGACACGGGTATGCCGCCCGCTCGAGGTGAGCGGACGGCATACCCTCTGTGGCGTCGATCGGTGAGTCAGGTCACGGATGCATGCCACCCCCCATCCCGGCGAAGATCGCCTGGCCGGCCGTGGCCGTGGAGACCTTGGTGGCACCGGAGATCGAGCCCCCGGGCGAATAGCCACCGACCTGGTCGCCGGAGAGGCTGCCGCCGACGTAGATGTCATAGCTGCTGCCCTTGGTGATGCCAGCCGTGGTGAGGATGATCGACCCGGTCGTCTTCCCGGTGCGATAGGACGCGATCACCGTGTCTCCGGAGACGACCGAGATGACCTGCCCCGCGGCCACCTGCTGGCTGAGCTTGACCGCCACCCAGCCCTGGCTCGATGCGGCCTCGGGGGATTCGGCCATGCCGGCGCTGCCAGCCGCGAGGATGCTGCCGCCGCTGACGTTGATCCCGCCATTGCTGTCCAAGGCGCCGTTGCCATTGGTGGTCGGCCCCGAGACGACGGCGAGGCCGCCGCTCATCTCGATGCTGCCGTTGCTGTCGAGCCCGTCACCGCCGGAGTTGACGACGATGGTGCCGCCGGAGATCGCCAGCAGCGAGCCGTCGTCCTGCATCCCTCCGCCTTGGTTGCCCTGGGTGGACCCCGACCCGTTGGAGACGTTGACGCCGTCGTCGGACGCCGTCACGATGACCGAGCCGCCGCTGACGGCGATATTGGCGCCCTCGATGCCCTCGGTGGACTTGGTGACGGTGACGGTGCCACCGCTGATCGCCAGGTCGCCCTCGGCGTGCATCCCGTCGTCGCCGGCCGTCACCGTGACGGACCCGGCTTTGACGGAGATCCACCCGACGGTGTCGTCGGTCTCGTTCGTCGACTTCAGTCCGTCCTGTCCGGACGTCACGGTGATGGTGCCGCCTTCGACGTCGACGTAGTCCTTGCCCCGGATGCCGTCGTCGACGGCGTCGACGGTGATCGTGCCGGCGAGGATGGCCAGCCCGTCCTTGGTGGCGATCCCGTCGGCGGTGCGGCCGTGCACGACGAGGGTGCCGGTGCCCCCGATGGTGAGATCGGCCATCGAGAAGAGCGCAGCGTCGGGGGCATCGGTGCCGCTCGTGTCATAGCCGCTGCCGTCGGTCAGGGTGTTGGTGGTGCCGGCGGCGAGGACGACGACGACCTCGTCGGCGGCCTTGACGTCGATCGCGGCCCCGCTGGCGTTGGTCACCGTGGCGCCGGACAGCACGAGCCTGACCTTGCCCTCGACCGAGCTGTCGACGACGACCTGGCCGTTGGTGAGGGTGCCGGAGAGCACATAGGTGCCCTTGGTGGTGATGGTCACCGTGTCGCCCGAGATGGTGACGCCGGCCCCCGAGGCGGTGCTCGCGCCGTCCTTGAGGGCGATCGTCACGACGCTCGCGGCGTCATAGCTCACGTCGTCGGACTTGGCGTGGCTCGTCGTGTCGTCGGCCAGGCGCGCGGCCATGTCGGAGCTCTGTGCTCCACTGGCGACGGCGACCGTGCCGGTGCCCGCGTTTCCCGCGGCGCCGGCCGCGCTGGTCGAGGTGCTCGAGGTCGCGCCACACGCCGCGAGCGCCAGGGCGCTGCACGCGGTGACGACCGCGGTGGCGATGCGTCGGGCTTTCATCGGTGTGCTCCTTCGGAGGGGGTGGCGGGATCGCCGGGTGAGCGGTGGGTTGACGGGGTGAGGTATGCCGTGACGGCGCGCCGCCACTTGAGCGGGTGCAGGCCGGGCTGCAGGGCCGCCAGCCCCGCACCGAACTTGCTCATCCGCAGCGGCCGGTGGCCCAGCCGCCAGAGCGCGTGGTCGACGGCCGTCGGCGCGGCACCGGACTTGGTCTCGACGATGGCCAGCTCAGGCAGGTGCAGTCCGCGCCCCGCCGATGCGGGCAGTGCCCAGCGCAGGTCGGTGTCGACGGTGACCCGGTCGGCGCCGAGCAGCAGCGTCGAGCGGGTATAGCCGGTCGTCAGCACCGGGACGAGGTCCGCGACGGGCACCCCGGCGACGAGCGCCTCGTCGAGCCGGTCGGCGACGAAGACGGCCCCGGCCGCGCCGAGCTGATCCTCCCGGGCCACCTCATGCGTCACCCGATGCTTGATCGTCGTGCCCCTCGGCCCCCGCGTCTTGACTTCGACCCAGCTCGACCCGGTGTCGAGATAGCTGCGCACGCGCACCTTGGCCCGACGACGGCGACGCTGCCCGGCGAGGTGATAGCACGCCAGCTCGGCCGTGTCGAAGTAGGTTGAGTGGTAAGCAAATTGGCGGAGGGCGTCGATGTCGAGGACGCGCGTGTCCCCGGGCAGCCCGGCATACAGTCGCGGCAGCAGGCTGCGGGGCACGAGGTACTTGCGGTCCACGCGCGTCTGCCGCGGCGCATGGGCGATCAACTCGTCGAGACTGACGGGGGCGAGGTCCTCGAGGCGCACGGCGGGGGTGGTCACGGCGATCCGGTCGGCGATCGGCTGCAGCGAGGCCGGGCTCACGGGGCCACCTCGCGAGTGGCGACCGGGGACATCGCGATGGCCTGAGGCGTATGCCGGACACTCACCAACGTCGTGTCGTTGACCAGGTCGGTCTTGATGACGGTGATGTCGTGGACCTCGCTGCCGAGCACCCGCTCGATATGGGCCCGGAGGGCGGCGCGGTCGGTGTGCGCCCGGTCCAGCACCAGCGCCTGGCGGACGCTGCGACCGCCGACACGCGGGTGGTCACCGACGAAGAGGGCGACGAGCACGAGCGCCATGAAGACCCCGATGAGCACCGGGTCGGCCATGGCCAGGCCGGCCAGCAGCCCGAGGGTGAGCGACCCGAAGTAGTAGGCGATCTCGGTCTGGGTCAGCTCGTCGGAGCGCAGCCGGATGATCGACAGCACGCCGAAGAGCCCGAGCCCGAGGCCGACCCCCACGGTCGTCGCCGAGGCGAGCACGGCCGAAATGGCGAAGACCCCGATATTGATGCCGAGATAGGCCGCCACGAGGTCACGGCGCCCGTGCCGCGGGAGGAAAAGCCCGAAGACGAGCAGGGCGACGGCGACGAGGTCGGCGGCGAGGAGCAGGGCGGTCATGGCGGGCTCTCCGGTGTGTGGGTGGGGGTTGCTGTCGAGATCCATTCATCCGCTCCGGGTCATGCGCTCCCGGTGAGGCCGCTGTGGGGCATCTGTGGACCCGCGCGGGGGCGGCGCGGCATACAGTTCCCTCGTGAGCGACAGCGCCGACGCCCCCTTCCGCACCGTCATCGAGCCCTTCCGCATCCACTCGGTCGAGCCCCTGCGGATGACCACCGCCGACTTCCGGCGCACCAAGGTGCGCGAGGCGGCCTACAACCTCTTCCAGCTGCATGCCGATGACGTGCTCATCGACCTGCTCACCGACTCGGGCACCGGCGCGATGAGCCGCGACCAGTGGGCCGCGATCCAGCACGGCGACGAGTCGTATGCCGGCTCCCCCTCCTATTTCGTCTTCCGCGACGCCGTGCGCGAGCTGTTCCCCTATGAGCACGTCATCCCGACCCACCAGGGCCGTGCGGCCGAGCGGATCCTCTTCCAGGCCCTCGGCGGGCCGGGCAAGGTCATCCCGAGCAACACCCACTTCGACACGACCCGGGCCAACATCGAATACACCGGCGCCGAGGCGGTCGACCTGGTCATCGCCGAGGGCCGCGACCCGTCGGCCATCCACCCCTTCAAGGGCAATATCGACCTCGACGCCCTCGATACCCTTCTGTCGCAACGGGGTTCGGACATCCCCTGCGTGATGATGACGATCACCAACAACTCCGGCGGTGGCCAGCCGGTGTCGCTGGCCAACCTCCGGGCTGCTGCCGAGATCGCCCATCGCCACGGCAAGCCGCTCTTCCTCGATGCCGCGCGCTTCGCCGAGAATGCGTGGTTCATCCACGAGCGCGAGCCCGGCCAGGGCGATCGCGACGTGCGCGACATCATCCGCGACATGGCGGCCTGCGCCGACGGCATGACGATGTCGGCCAAGAAGGACCCGATGGGCAATATCGGTGGCTGGCTGGCGCTCGCCGACGACGAGCTCGCGGCGACCTGCCGCAATCTGCTCATCCTCACCGAGGGCTTCCCGACCTATGGCGGGCTCGCCGGCCGCGATCTCGAAGCGCTCGCTCAGGGGCTGCGCGAGGTCGTGTCGCACGACTTCCTGCGCTATCGGATCCGGTCGACGGCATACGTCGCCGACGCCCTCGAGCGCCTCGGTATGCCGTGCCTCAAGCCCGCGGGCGGGCACGCCGTCTATATCGACGCCAAGGCCCTGCTGCCGCACATCCCGCCGCTGCAGTTCCCCGGGCAGGCGCTGGCGGTCGCCCTCTACGAGCTCGGCGGCATCCGCTCCTGCGAGATCGGGTCGGTGATGTTCGGTCGCCACCCCGATGGCTCGGAGTCCCCTGCCGCAATGGAATTGGTGCGTCTGGCCATCCCCCGGCGGACCTACACCCAGAGCCACATGGACTATGTCGTCGAGGTCGCCGAGCGGGTCATGGCGATCAAGGACACGCTGCCCGGCTATCGCATCGTCGACGAGCCGCCGCAGCTGCGGCACTTCACCGCGAGCTTCGCCCCCATCGGCTGACGCGACGGGGTCAGTGCTCGAAGGGGTTGTCCGCACGCGCCGGCTCGGGAGCTGCCGGCCGGTCGCTGAGGAAGGGTGGATACATCATCAGCGCGTGATTCTCCGACACGAATTCGTCGTCGATCTGCTCACCGCTGAGGCCAAAGACCTTGCGTCGCAGCAGGTTACGCCTGATGAAGACGCCCGGCATATCGCTGCTGATCGAGTGCGCCGCCTCGTAGACCTCGTAGCTCGTCATCGGCGGACGCGCCGCCCGCCACTCCCCGACAAGATGCGTCGCGGTGAGCACCAACCCCAGGCGGTATGCCGTGTCCGTCCGGTTCTCGATCTGCAGGTCGAGTGAAGGCCAGGAGCAGGTGGCACCGCTGGCGAAGGGCTGCGTGCGCCCGGCGTCGGGGAATACGTCATGGCTGTGCCGCCACCGCTCGACGACAGTGAGCTCGGTGTGGATGGTCATCCAGTAGATGAGGTTGGTGAGCTGGCACAGCCCTCCCCCGACGGCGCCACGCATGTGCCCGTGGTCGAGGATGAGCCCGGGCAGGAAGCCTCGGCGCGCCGTGGGCGCTCGCACGAAATACCAGAAGGAGAGCCGCTGCCCCGGCTCGATGACCCGCCCGTCGAGCTGCTCGATGGCCAGCCTCAGGTTGGTGATCTTGTTGACCTGCAGCTGCGGGTCCAGCCCCTGCAAGGGCCGGATGAGCGGGGTCTCGTGGGTCATCACCAGGGCGGGGAATCCCGCCTCCGAGGCCCGGGCCAGGCGCAGGTCGCCACCGCTGCGCCGCCACTGCACCTCCCGGCGGGCCCGCCGGTAGGAGGCTCCGAGCACCGGCTCGAGGGTGGGCTGCAGGCGCGTCCGAAGGCGAGTCAGCGTCGCCGTCGCGCGCCCTACGACCGCTCGTGCCGTGGCTCCCGCGCTGGCTGCCATGTCCTGTCCCCTGTCGGCGGCGCCCCTCGATTGGGCGCGTATGCCGTCAAGACGGACGACCCGCCGGTCGGGTTGACAGCCGACGCGGCGGCGTCAGACCTACTCGTCCTCGGGGAGCCAGCCCGCCGAGTCGTCCTCGAAGATCTCCTTGCAGGTCGGGCACACGGGGAACTTCTGCGGGTCGCGGCTGGGCACCCAGACCTTGCCGCACAGGGCGACGCACGGCGTGCCCATGACCATGGCCTCCATGATCTTGTCCTTGCGGGCGTAGTGGCTGAAGCGCTCGTGGTCGCCCGGCTCCTGCACCTGGGGCTCGACGACCGTCTCCTCGCGCTCGAGCACGCTCGTGCGCGTGCCCGGCTCGGAGGGCATCGGCTGGAGCTCGAAGGGGTCGGGCGGCATCGAGGAGGCGCGCGGCATACCCACGAATGTAACTCAGCCGACGGCCAGCTCGCGGCCGCCGTCGTCAGGCTGGTGCGTAGGTCAGCCGCACGACGTTGTCGCCCACGTTGTCGTGGCCGGTGAGACGCAAGGGCGGCGGCGGCGCAGAAAACAGGGGTGTGCCATGCCCGAGCACGACCGGGTGCAGGTAGATCCGGTACTCGTCGATGAGTCCGAGCTCGCTGACAAAGCGCGCCAAGGTAGGCCCGGCGACCTCGATCTCGCCGTCGTGCTGTGCCTTGAGCTTGCGCAGCGCCGTCTCGAGGTCACCGGCGACGAGGGCGGCATTGGGCCCGACGGAGGTGAGCGTCGCGGACACGACCCATTTCGGCTGGCGTCGCCAGGCGGTCGCGAAGGCTCGCTCCTGCTCGTCCCACTGCGGCTCCTCGCCATCCCAATAGCGCATGAGCTCGTAGATCCGCCGCCCGTAGATGCTGCCCGCCTGCCCCTGCGCCTGCTCGACGAAATGGCGGAAAAGCGTTGGCCCAGGCGCAAATCGGTCATGGTCGACATAGCCGTCGAGCGACTGGTTCATCCCGAAAACGAACGTGGCGGCCATGTCTCGGCATCCCTTCCTCGGCGGTGGATCGACCACCCCATCATCACCCGCGTGGGCGCCGGCAGGGGCCCGCGTCCGGTCAGCTTTCGTCGCCTCGAGCCAGGCCGAGGGTGGCCAGCAGATCCTCATGCCATTGCATCCAGACCGCATGGCAGGAGTCGATGCCCAGACCGTCGACCCACTGCCGCTGCCCGCGCAGCACCTGCTCGAGAGCGTGCTCGAAGCGGTCGGCATACCCGTCGAATCGAGCGAGGACAGACGCAAGCTCGAGCTCGAGTGGCACCAACTGGCGGCCCAGCGAGGCCAGGGCATCGATGACCCGATCGTCCCACCGATGGTCGGTGTGGTCGTTGACGGCCAGCGCCTCGCCGGGCAGCGGGCGCACCTGCCATCGCGTCGCCGCGTCCTGCAGCCGGGCATTGAGGGGCAGGAAGCGCCGGTGGACGTCCAGCACCCGCGCGCGGGCTCCGAGGCCGTCGAGCTCGGCGGCGAGCAAGGCCTCGTTGTGCCGGCGACCCGCCTCGGTCAGCGACCATCCAGCCGCCCCGCCGAAATCCGCATGCTCGACCCAGCCGCTCGCCTGCGCCTGCCCCAGCCAGCGCCCCGTCTCGTCGGGGTCGAGCCCGTAGCGGCGCGCAAGGCGACCCACGTCGGCAAAGCCGAGCAGCCGGACCGCGTGCAGCACCAGGGTGCTCGGGTGGGTGGATGCCGCCGCCATGGAGCCGGCTAGCCCAGGGCCGCCGCGAGATCCTCGATGAGGTCGGCCGGGTCCTCCAAGCCGATCGACACCCGGATCGTCCCGTCGGTGATCCCGACCGCCGCCCGAGCCTCGGGAGTGAGCCGCCGGTGGGTCGTCGTCGCGGGATGGGTGACGAGCGACTTGGCATCGCCGAGGTTGTTGGAGATGTCGATGACCTGCAGGGCGTTCATCACCCGGAAGGCGGCGGCCTTGTCCCCGTCGAGGGCGAAGGTCACCACCGTGCCGCCGCCGGTCATCTGCCGCCGCGCCAGCTCGTGTTGAGGGTGATCCGCGCGCCACGGGTGCAACACCCGGCTCACCCGTGGGTGCTCGGCGAGGTATGCCGCGACCGCCAGCGCGTTGTCGTGCTGGCGCTGCACCCGCAGCGACATCGTCTCCAGGCCCTTGAGCATGACCCACGCGTTGAAGGGCGAGAGGGCAGGGCCGGTGTGACGCATGAGGTTCTTCACCGGACCGCCGATGAAATCGGCCGGCCCGAGGATCGCCCCGCCGAGCGCTCGGCCCTGCCCGTCGATGTGCTTGGTCGCCGAGTAGACGACGATGTCGGCACCGTGCTGCAGCGGCTTGGAGAAGACCGGGGTCCCGAAGACGTTGTCGACGACGACCTTGGCCCCGACGGCGTGCGCCAGCTCGGAGACCGCGGCGATGTCGACGAGCTCCTGCATCGGATTGCTCGGGGTCTCGAAAAAGACTGCAGCAGTGGGCCGGTCGAGCGCCGCTCGCCACTGGTCGAGATCCGACCCGTCGACGAGCACCCGCTCGACACCCCACCTGGGGAGGATCTCGTCGACGATGACGAAGCACGACCCGAAGAGCGCGCGCGAGGCGACGATGCGGCTGCCTGCCGGGCACAGCGCGGCGAGCGCCACGAAGACCGCAGACATCCCCGACGCCGTGCCGAAGCACGCCTGCGCGCCCTCGAGCAGCCGCAGCCGCTCCTCGAACATCGCCACGGTCGGGTTACCGTAGCGGCTGTAGATGAACTTGTCGATCTCGTCCTTGAAGGCCGCCTCCGCCTGCTCGGCCGAGTCGTAGACGAAGCCGCTGGTGAGGAAGACCACCTCGGAGGTCTCGTCGAATTCGCTACGCGTCAACCCGCCGCGCACGGCATACGTGTCGGGGCGCCAGCCGCGGCCATCGCCCCCCTCGGCCGGGCCGCTCACCCCTGCCGCCACGGCAGCCCGCTGGTCTTCCAGCCGCCGACGCCACGGTGGTGCGTCGCGTCGAGCTGGCCCTCGAAGCCGTCGATGATGTTGTATGCCGGTCCGAGCCCTGCCGCGGTCGCCGCGTCGGCCGCGTGCCGCGACCGGACTCCGGAGCGGCAGAGGAAGTAGATCGGTTGTCCCGCAACGATTCCGGCCTCGCGCAGCTGGTCCTCGAAGCCGTCGTTGCGCGCCCCGCCGGGATAGCTCACCCACTCGACGAGGATCGCCTCACGTCCGACCCGCCCGAGGTCGGGCACCCCCACGTAGTTCCATTCCGCGGCCGTGCGCACGTCGACGAGGACGGCGCGCTGGTCACCGCTCAGCGCGGCATACGCATCGGTCGGGGAGACATCACCGGCATAGGTCATGCTCGTCAGGGTAACGAGGGACCGCGGCGAGCCTGCAGGGCCTTCCACTCCTCGACCATCGCGTCGACGTCGACCGTGCGGGCGATCATCGGCGGGAGCTTGCCCACTGCTGGGCGCAGTCGGTCGATCTTCACCCGGCGGTTGAAGTCCTCGAGGATCTCGCGGACGCGCGCCTCGCTCGGCACGTCGGCGAGCGACTCCGGGAAACCCTCGGCCTCGTTGCGCAGCCCGAGCGCCGTCGGCAAGGCCCCGCTGGCGTCGACCTGCTCGCGGCGCAGCTTGGCCTTGACCCACCAATCGGGGTCGTCGGCGCCGTCGGGATCGCCGAGGTCGAGCGGCTTGCCGGCCCCGGGCAGGTTGTCGAACTCGCCGCGCTCACGCGCCTCGCGGATGAGCCGGTCGACGAAGGTCTCGTATGGCTGATGAGTCATCGGCGGGTCAATTCAGCTCGGGGTCGTCGGGATAGAGCGCGACGAAGGCGAGGTGGTCGCGCTGGCGCCGCAGGACGGTCGTCCAGAGCTCCTCGGGGGCGTCGGTGAAGGCATCGCGCGGCTCGGCGTCGACGACGAACCAGTCGCCCCGGCGGATCTCGCCCTCGAGCTGCCCGGCCGACCACCCGGCATACCCGACGAAGATCCGCAGCCCGGCGACCTCGGGCGCGACGAGCACGGGCGGCGCGTCGAGGTCGACCACACCGATGCGCCCGAAGAGCGTCTGGATGGCCATCGTCTCGGCGGTGTCACCAGGGACCGTGACGATGCCGATAGCCGAGTCGGTGCTCACCGGCCCGCCGGTGAAGAGCGTCTGCGGCGCCGTCGTCACCGCCTGCCACCCGGGCAGCACGGCGTCGACGGAGGCATGCATCGGCTGGTTGAGCACGACCCCCTGGGCGCCGTCGCCGTCGTGACGCAGCACGAGGATGACCGATCGGCGGAAGGCATCGCCCTCGACCGCCGGGGTCGCGACGAGCAGCCGCCCGGTGAGCTGGGCCGTGCCCCCCTGGTCCCGAGAGTTGCGTGCTGCCACGCGTCTAGTCTCGCACCGCCCGCGCGAATCGGCGGGGTGCCGGGCGATCCCGGTCGAAGCGACGCGGACCGCGCGGCCCGCCATGGCG
>CAZLGB010000053.1:1753-18720 GCA_964558825.1 uncultured Intrasporangiaceae bacterium | reverse complement strand
GCCCGCCGACGCGGCGCGCCAGGCCATCCTCGCTCCGGCGCTGGGTGTGCTCGCCGCGGTGAAGCCCGGGGCCTCCCGCCCGGCGCTCATCGAGGCGACCCGAGCTGCTGCCGTCGCCTGCGCGCTGCAGCCTGCCGCCCTGGCCGACCTCGACGTGTGGAAGGCCTTCGC
This sequence comes from uncultured Intrasporangiaceae bacterium, assembly GCA_964558825.1. Lineage (GTDB taxonomy): Bacteria > Actinomycetota > Actinomycetes > Actinomycetales > Dermatophilaceae > Phosphoribacter. The sequence continues at coordinate 18,549 of CAZLGB010000053.1, read as the reverse complement.
GGACGACGCTCTGCACGCCGGGGGAGTGGCTGACCCCCAGGGCGGCTATGTCGATCTCGAGAGCACCTACGACCTCGCTGTGCTCAGCTCCACCGATCGCACGTCCTGCACCCGCACCGGCCAACTCGGCTGAACCGACTCCAGGAGCCTGCCCATGTCCGACCAGCCCCGCACCGAGCGCCCGCCGACCTTCACCGACGACGACGTGGCGGCCCGCCCCCGCGCCAGCCGCACGCGGATGGTCGTCCTGCTCGTCGTGTGCGGCGTCATCCTGCTCTTCGCAGCGTTCGCCGCCTTCGTCCTGGCGATGCGTCGATGAGCGACCCGCTGTTGCGGGTCAGTGACCTGCACAAGAGTTTCCGCCGTCGCGGCGGCGGGCGGCTCGCGGCGGTCGACGGGCTGACCCTCGAGGTGCCCGAGGGTGGCGTCTTCGGCATCGTCGGACCCAACGGCTCGGGCAAGACGACCCTGTTGCGGCTCATCCTCGGGCTCGTGCGTGCCGACTCCGGGAGCATCGAGCTCTTCGGGCGGCGGGTGCCGCGGGAGCTGCCCCAGGTGGTCAGCCGGGTCGGGGCGCTTGTCGAAGGTCCGCTCCTGCTGCCCCATGTCACCGGACGGCGCAATCTGCAGATCCTCGCCCGCATCCGCTCGTTGCCCGAGCGGCGCATCGTCGAGGTGCTCGAGCTGGTCGAGCTGTTGGCTCGGGCCGACGAGCCGGTGCAGTCCTACTCCCTGGGGATGCGCCAGCGGTTGGGGATCGCTGCAGCCCTGCTGTCGCAGCCGCGTCTGCTCATCCTCGACGAGCCGAGCAACGGCCTCGATCCGCTCGGCATGGCCCAGATGCGCACCTTCATCGCCCGGCTCGTCGAGGGCGGTGAGGTCACGGTGCTGCTCTGCTCGCACCTGCTCGCCGATGTCGAGCGCCTCGCCACCCACGTGGCCGTCATCGACCGGGGCCGGCTGGTCGCGGCCGGGACGCCGGCCGAGCTCACCGCACGGGCCGCCCTTGCTCCGGTGCTGACCGTGCACGTCTCCGATCCGGCACGCGCCGCCGAGGTGCTGCGCACGGCAGGGTATGCCGTGACCGTCGCGGGCTCGGGCGTGCACGTCGACGGCGAAGACCGCCGGGGGGTGCTCTCGCTGCTGCTCGGCGCCGGCGTCGACGTGCTCTCCCTCGACCGCGACGGCCCCTCGTTGGAGAGCGCCTTCCTCGACCTCACCCAGGGGCGCTCATGACGGCCTTGGTCCGCTCGGAGTGGCTGCGGCTGCGCAGCAGGTATGCCGTCGTCGCCCTGCTGCTCGGTGCCCTCGGGGTGAGCGTTTTGTTGACGATCGGACAGATCGTCACCCACGAGGATGACTACGCCGCTGCCTCCCAGGCCTTCCGCGCGGAGCGCATCGCCGCCTATCCCGACGAGCTCGCGGCCTACGAGCTGACGCTCAGCCAGATCGGCCCGGACCAGATGCCGGTCGGGCACCGGGTCGTCACGCTGGAGGAATACGCCTCGGGGCTGGACTTCACCGGATCGGTGACCGAGGTGCCCAGCCGCCGCTTCGTCACGACCGAGATGGTCGCCGAGCTGGCGAAGATCTGCGTCGTGCTCGTCGCCCTGGCCGGATTCCTCGCCGGGGCGAGCTTCGTCGGGCACGAATGGCAACAGCGGACCCTGCACGCCCTCGTGGTCTGGGAGCCACGGCGGGGGCGGGTCGTGGCCGCCAAGGCGGCGGCCCTTTCCGGCGCGGTCGCGCTGGCGCTGGTCGCGGGGGAGTTGCTCGTGCATGCCCTCGGCTATCTCGGGGGCAGGCTGCGCGGGACGGTCGAGGGCACCGACGGAGCGTGGTGGCTCGGGCAGGCGGGCTTCGTCGGGCGCGGCCTGGCCGTCACCCTGGTGGCAGCCCTCGCCGGAGCCACCCTGGCCCTGTTGAGTCGATCGGCCGCCTTCGCCATCGCCGCCGGGCTGGTGCAGGTGGGGCTCGTGGAGAGCTTCGTGCTGGCGGTGCGACCCGACTGGCAGGTGTGGACCTTCCGGGGGGCCGCCAACGCCGTGCTCGACGGGGGCACCACCGTCGTCTTCGCCGGCCCTGACGGGCAGCCGCTCAGCGTCGCCGTCACGGCTGCCGCCGCGACGGCGACGCTCGCGGCATACCTGCTCGTCGTGGGGGGCAGCGCCGTGGCTTCCTTCGTGCGACGCGACCTGGCCTGACGCCCGGACCGGGAGCGGCCTGGGCCGACGCCACGCCACGCCCGTCACACCAGTAACACGAGTTTCACGGGTCGGCGCCTTACCCTCGATGGATGCACCGGTGGACGGCCCCTGCCCGCCCGGCCTTGGTCACCACCTGGACAGCCACCTCGAAAGACTGCGGATGATCCTTTTCGACCACGTCACCAAGACCTACCGCCAGGCCACCCGGCCGGCGCTCGACGACGTCAGCCTCGAGGTCGAGCGCGGCGAATTCGTCTTCGTCGTCGGAGCCTCCGGGTCGGGCAAGTCGACGCTGCTGCGGCTGGCCATCCGCGAGGACCGGCCCACCTCCGGCAGCGTCCTGGTCGCCGGCCGTGAGCTGGCCCAACTGCCCGACCGCCAGGTGCCCCACCTGCGCCGCGAGATCGGCACGGTATTCCAGGACTTCCGGCTGCTGCCGAGCAAGACGGTCTTCCAGAACGTCGCCTTCGCCCTGCAGGTCATCGGCAAGCCGCGCTCGCTCATCCGCCAGACCGTCCCCGAGACGCTGCGCACCGTCGGGCTCGAGGGCAAGGAAAAGCGCATGCCACACCAGCTCTCCGGCGGCGAGCAACAGCGGGTGGCGATCGCCCGCGCGATCGTCAACAAGCCGGCGATCCTGCTGGCCGACGAGCCGACCGGCAACCTCGACCCGGCGACCAGCCGCGAGATCGTCCGACTGCTCGAGCGGATCAACCGCACCGGCACCACCGTCGTCATGGCCACCCACGACCACGAGATCGTCGACGACTTCCGCAAGCGCGTCGTCGAGCTCGACGAGGGTCGGCTCGTGCGCGACCAGCACGAGGGCGAATACGGCCAAGCCACCTCGGCGATCCCCGTCGTGCGTTCCGGCGAGGGCGAGGGAGACACGCAGACCCTGGCCGCCGACCCTCCGACCGGGACGACCCGGGTGCTCCGTATGCCGCGCTCGCGCGTCGGTGCACGGCATACGAGCGAGGCGACTGCAGGGGAGGTGGACTGACCGATGCGGCTGACCTTCATCCTCGGCGAGATCGCCCAGGGGTTGCGGCGCAACCTCTCGATGGCCGTCTCCGTCGTGCTCGTGACGATGATCTCGATGTATCTGCTCGGCCTCGGGCTGCTCGCCCAGCGCCAGGTCGACACCATGAAGGACTACTGGTACGACCGGGTCCAGGTGTCGATCTTCCTCTGCGTCGAGGGGTCGCAATATCCCAACTGCTCGGGCAAGGCGACGACGCCGGCACAGCGCGATCAGATCCGCGCGCAGCTCGAGCAGATGCGCCCGCCGATCAAGGACATCTTCTACGAGTCGCAGGCCGATGCCTTCGCCCGCTTCAAGGAGCAGTTCAAGAACAGCCCGCTGGGCGAGCAAGCGACCGAGCGCGCCTTCGCCGACTCCTTCCGGGTCAGCCTCACCGACGCCGGCAAATACGACGTCGTCGTCTCGTCCTTCCAGGGCGCGCCGGGCGTCGGGCGGGTGCAGGACCAGAAGCAGCTGCTCGACCGCTTCTTCGCCTTCATGAACGTCGTCTCCTGGGCGGCGATCGCCCTCTCGGCGCTCATGGTGCTCTGCGCGATCCTGCTCATGGCCACGACCATCCGCCAGACCGCCTTCTCGCGCCGCCGTGAGACCGGGATCATGCGCCTGGTCGGGGCCTCCAATGCGACCATCCAGCTGCCCTTCGTCCTCGAGACGGTCGTCTCGTCGCTCGTCGGCGCGGGGCTGGCGGTCACCCTGCTGTGGGCGACGGTCCGCTATGGCGTGAGTGGCTATCTCTCCAAGGCGCTGCTGGACACCGCATTCATCGGTATGCCGGATGTCCTCGCCGTCGGCCCGTGGATCGTTGGTGGGGTGGTCGCTTTGGCCATCGTCACCTCGTGGTTCACCTTGCGCAGGTATCTTCGCGTGTAGCGGGGCGACCGCGGGGGCGGACGGCGCGGGGGCGATCGGGATCACCACGGGGACCAACTCGGGACCAACTCGGGACCGACAGGAATAAGCGGATTCACAGCGATCCAGCGGCTCGGCGGCCGGGTTGGTGTGGTACCAAAGGGGCTGATGATGTTGGTGGGACACGCCACACACCGCCTGGGACACCGTGGTCGACGGGTCTGCTGGGCGGTTGTCGGCTGCCTGCTCGCCTCCCTCACCCTCACGTCCGGCCCGGCCGCCGTCGCGGACACGGGCGATCAGAAGAAGGCCGCCGACGCCAAGGTTGCCGCCCTGCAGGACGCGCTTGACGGCGTGTCGACCGAGCTGGCCGCGGCATACACCGCGCTGACGGCCACCCAGGCGCAGTTGCCCGCTGCCGAGTCCCGGCTGGCCGCCGCGACCTCGGCCGCCCGCGCCGCCGACGCCCACAACGCCGAGGTGGCGACGCAGCTCGCAGTCGCCCAGGCCAACGAGGGGCGTGCCCAGGAGTCGCTCACCCGCAACCAGGCCGACCAGGTCCGCACCCAGGCGACCCTCGACGCCTTCGCGGCCGATCTCTTCCAGGGCGGCGGCGACAGCCAGCTCTCGGTCGCCCTCGGCGCGACGAGCCCCGACGACTTCGCCACGCGGCTCGTGCTCGCCGACACCGTCACCTCGCTGACCAACCAGTCGCTCGACGATCTCGCCGCGGCCAAGGCCGACGGCATGGCGACGCAGGCCTACCTCGTCGCCGTGCGCCAGGAGATCACCGAGCTCAAGCGCCAGGCCGAGGCCGCCCTGGCCGCCGCCAACCAGGCCAAGGCCGACGCCCAGGCTGCCAAGGCCGCGCTGGATGCCCTGACGAGCCAGCAGCAGGCCCAGGCCAGCGCCCTCGAGGCGCAGAAGGCCGCCGACCAGGCCAGCCTCACCGCCGCCCAGGCCGAGCAGGCCCAGCTTGAGGCCCTGCTCGCCGAGGAGGCTCGCAAGGCCGCCGAGGCCGAGGCGGCGCGAAAGGCCGCCCTGGCCGCCGCCGCTGCGGCTGCCGCCAAGGCGGGCACGGCATACACCCCGCCGGCGAGCGACGCCAATGCCGGGCCGATGGGCGGCTATCTCAGCTACCCCGCCAACGGGCCGATCACCTCGGGCTACGCGTGGCGGCTCAACCCGATCACCGGGGTCTGGCAGCTGCACGCGGGCATCGACTTCGGCATCCCGTGCGGCACCCCCGTTTATGCGACCGCGCCGGGGACCGTCGTGCAGTCGGGCATGTTCTACAGCTATGGCAACCGGGTGGTGGTCTCGCACGGGATCGTCAAGGGGGTCTACCTCGCGACGACCTACAACCACCTCAGCCGCATCGTCGTCACGAGCGGCCCGGTCGCGCGTGGCCAGCTCATCGCCTACTCCGGCACGACGGGTCACTCGACCGGCTGCCACCTGCATTTCGAGACCGTCGAAAACGGCGTCCGCACCGACCCGAATCGGTGGATCTGACCCCAGGTCGGCCAGGTAGCCTGAGCCGTCCGGTCGACGCTCGTCGATCTCGGGTCGACCCGCGGGTCGGCGAGCGGACGGAGTGAAAGGGACGGGGCGCAGTGGCTAAGGAACGCGGCCGCAAGGTCGTCGCGAGCAACCGCAAGGCGCGCCACGACTATCACATCGAGGACACCTTCGAGGCGGGCCTGTCGCTCATGGGCACCGAGGTCAAGGCGCTGCGGGCCGGGCGCTGCTCGCTCGTCGACGGCTTCGCCCAATTCTCCGGCGACGAGCTGTGGCTCGAGGGCGTGCACATCCCCGAATACAGCCAGGGCACCTGGACCAATCACGCCCCGCGGCGGCGGCGCAAGCTGCTGCTGCACCGCGAGGAGCTCGACAAGATCGCCTCCAAGACCCGCGAGAAGGGCCGCACCATCGTGCCGCTCGCCGTCTACTTCAAGGACGGGCGGGCCAAGGTCGAGATCGCCCTGGCCACCGGCAAGCGGCAATACGACAAGCGTCAGGCGCTGCGCGAGCGCCAGGACGCGCGCGAGGCCGAGCGCGCCATCTACAGCAGGAGCGACCGATGAGCCGACTGCGCGCGTATGCCGTGGCGGCGCTGTTGCTCGTCGGCGCCACGCTGGGGCTGCTCGCCCCGGCCGGCGCCAGCGCTGCGCCTCAGGGCGCCGCGGCGCAGACCGGCACGGCTCCGGCATACGAGATGGAGCCGGGCTTCGTGCCCGCGGTCGACCGGATGGGGACCTTCGCCGCCGACTACGTCGTCGACCGGGACGGCGGGCTGAGCGTCACCGAGACCATCAGCTATTCCTTCGACTCGGCGGCGGGGGTGCGGCATGGGATCTTCCGCTCGATCGTCGTGCGCCAGGGCGTCGAGGGCCAGCCCGACACCTCCTATCGCTATCTCGCCCTCAGCGGGGTCTCGGCGTCGAGTCCGACGGGGGCCAACACCAACGTCACCCTCGTGGACGAGGGCGCGGCGGTGACGATCAAGATCGGCTCGGCGAGCGTCGCCGTGAGCGGCACGCAGACCTATGTCGTGCGCTATCACCTGGCCAACGTCCTCAATCCGTTCACCGATTCGCAGACCGTCGAGCTCTACTACAACGTCTTCACCGGCGATGCGATCCCCAAGGGCAAGGTGACCGTCAGCGTCGCCGCCCCGGCAGCCGCCGTTGCCGTGCGCTGTGCGCGGGGGACGAGCGGCACCTGCCAGACCGCGACGGCCGGCTCGCCCTCGCTCTTCGCCGTCACCGATCTGGCTGCCGACGAGGACTTCACCATCGCCACCCAATATCCGATGTCGGCCTTCAGCGTCATCGTCCCGGACATCCGCCAGGGCAGCACCGTGCAAGCCCCGGGCACCGGCATGAGCGAGCCGGCTGCCCGCGCGGCAAGCCTCGGCGCGCTCGTCGGCGGGGTGCTCGCGCCGCTGCTCGCCCTCGGCGGGATGGGTCTGCTCGTCGCCACTCGCGGTCGCGACGAGTGGTATGCCGGCCTCACTCCCGGTCTCACCCCCGGCGTCGCCGGCGGGCCGGCCGATGCCGGGACCATCCCGGTGGGCCAGCCCGGCGGCATACCCGTGCGTCGCGGCAAGACCCCGACCATCGCCGTGCAGTTCGCACCGCCGCCAGGAGTGCAGCCGGGGCTGGTCGGGACGATCATCGACGAGTCGGCCGACACCATCGACGTCTCGGCCACGGTCATCGATCTCGCGGTGCGCGGCTTCATGCGCATCGAGGAGGTTGCGGCTCAGGGCATGTTTGCCCGCACCGACTGGCGGCTCACCCAGTTGGCGCCGCCTGCTGGCCAGCTGCTGCGGCCCTACGAGGCGACCCTGCTGTCGGGGATCTTCCGCGACGGGCCCGACGTGCAGCTCTCCGAGTTGAAGAACCACTTTGCGACGACCCTCGCGTCGGTCAAGGACCAGATGTATGACGAGGTCCTGCAACGGCATTGGTTCCGCAAGTCACCGGCGACGCAGCGGGCCGTGTGGCGGGCGCTCGGCTTCTTCGTCATGGGCGCAGGCGCGGTGACGATGTTCGCCTATGGGTCGATCTCGCGCGGCATCGACCGCACGAGCGGGTTGTCGCTGCCGATCCCGTCGGGCTTTGTGCTGGGCGGCGGGCTGTTGGTGGCGGGTTTCGTCGTCCAGCTGCTCGGGGCGCGGATGGCGGCCAAGACGGCCGACGGCTCGGCGGTGCTCGCGCAGTCGTTGGGCTTCCGGCAATACCTCGTCACCGCGGAGGCCAACCAGATCCGCTGGGAGGAGGCGCAGGACATCTTCTCCCGCTATCTGCCCTTCGCCATCGTCTTCGGGGTCGCCGAGCGGTGGGCCAAGACCTTCCAGGAGGTGGCTGCGGCGGCCGCCGCCGCCGGGCAGGTCGTCACCATGCCCACCTGGTACATCTACCAGGGCTCGCTCTTCCCCGATTTCGGCAGCATCGTCGACGGGGTCGACTCCTTCTCGACGACCGCGAGCGGCACCTTCCAGTCGACACCGGGCTCGTCAGGCGGGTCGGCGTTTGGGAGCGGGGGCGGTTTCTCTGGTGGGGGTTTCTCCGGTGGTGGCGGCGTCGGTGGATCGTCGTCGGGGTCGTGGTGAGTGCGGGCCGGTGCGCTCGGAGCTGGGCGCTCCGCCTGTCGGCGCGGGTTTGGGCTGCTGTTTGCGTCACCGGTGACGGTTTCTACAGCCCACCGCGTGCTTGACCTTGGCGGTCGCTCAACCGGCGCGGGTTTGGGCTGCTGTTTGCGTCACCGGTGACGGCTTTTACAGCCCAATGAGCCGTTGCCGAAGCCATCGCGCCAGACCTGGCAGACTCGCGCGGTGACTTCCGCGCAGGCGCCGCACCCGAGCGACGCGCACGCCGAGACGTATGCCGTGCAACGGCATACCCTCTCGACGCTCGTGGTGACCCAAGTGCTCGGCGGCCTCGGGGTGGGCTCGGCGATCTCGGTCAATGCCATGCTCGCCAAGGACGTGTCGAACAACGAGAGCATGGCCGGGCTCGCCCAGACCTTCGCCGTGCTCGGCACGGCCATGGTCACCCTGCTCATCGCCCAGGTCATGGACGCCCGCGGCCGTCGCCTGGGGCTCTCGCTCGGCTACGTGCTGGGTGCCGCAGGCACGGCCATCTCCATTGCGGCGGGGGTGCTGCGCACCTTCCCGCTGCTGCTGCTCGGCGCCCTGCTGCTCGGCTCCACGAGCGCGGCCAACAACCAGAGCAGGTATGCCGCGACCGACCTGTCCGCACCGCAGCACCGTGGGCGCGATCTGTCGATCGTCGTCTGGGCCACGACGGTGGGATCTGTCCTCGGGCCCAACCTCAGCGGCCCGGGCAAGGCCGTCGCCGCCGCCGTCGGGCTGCCGCCACTCACCGGCGCCTATCTCTTCTCGGGGGTCGGCATGCTCGCGGCTCTCGTCGTGATGATCGTCCGGTTGCGACCCGACCCGCTGCTCGTCGCCCGGGCCGCGCACGCCGCGACGACCGACCACCCGACGACGCGCGCCTCCGGCTGGGCGCTGCTGCGCGCCAACCGCACCTTGCGACTGGCCGCCACCGGGCTGGCCCTCAACCAGGCGGTCATGGTCTCGGTCATGGTCATGACGCCCATCCACATGGACCACGGGCACGCGACGTTGGAGATCATCGGCCTGGTCATCAGCGTCCACATCCTCGGCATGTACGCCCTGTCCCCGCTCGTCGGGATCGCCGTCGACCGCTGGGGGAGCGCGCCCGTCCTCGCCGCCGGGGCCGCCGTGTTGCTGCTCTCGCTGGTCCTCGCCGGCACCTCGCACGCCGGCAGCTCCTGGCAGCTCGGCGCCGGCCTCTTCCTCCTCGGCGTCGGCTGGTCGCTCGGCAGCATCGCCTGCTCGACCATCGTCACCGCGGCGTCGACCCCGCAGACCCGCCCGGCCATCCAGGGGGTGACCGATCTGCTGACCAGCCTCGTCGCGGCGATCGGTGGCGCCGGCGCCGGCGTCGTCGTCGGTGGGCCGGGCTATGGCGCGCTCAACGCCCTCGCGGCCGTCCTGGCCGTCGGCGTCGGGGTCACCGCGCTGGGAGTGCGGCGTGCGGCATACGCCAGGGCGCCCGAGCCGACCCGGCGCTAGGGTGAGGTGACCCCCGGACCCGCCAGGAAGGCGCCACGCATGACCTCGCCGTCGCGGCGCGACGTGGCTCACGAGCAGCCCACCGCGCTACCCGGGCGCATCCGGCGTGAGATCGACGACATCCGCTACGCGTGGGGCGACCGCGCGGCCCGCTGGGGGACCTTCGGCAGCGTGCTCATCCTTGCCGGCAGCTTCGGCCCGCAGACGCTGCCGCCGGACAACCTCTGGCGCGAGGTGCCAGTGCTCGGGTGGTTCCAGGCGGCCGGGCCGGGCGGCTCGAGGGGGCCGGGCTTCATCGTCGGCCCGGCGATCATGTTCATCGGGGTCATGCTGCTGCTCGACTCGTGGCTGCGGCTGCGACCGGCCCCCGGCAAGCGCGCGCTGTCCCGCGGCACCGTCTGGCTCTGGTCGCTCCCGCTCATGGTCGCGCCTCCGCTGCTGTCCTTCGACGCCTATTCGTATGCCGCGCAAGGCGAGATGGTGCACCGGGGGTTCAATCCCTACGAGGTCGGGCCGGCCGTGCTCGGCGATCTCTTCCAATCGCAGGTCGACTACTACTGGCTCTTCACGCCGGCGCCCTATGGGCCGCTGTCCCTGCAGATCCAGCATCTGCTCGTCGACCTCACCGGGCACAACGCCTATCTGTCGGCGATCCTCATGCGGCTGCCGGCCTTCGTCGGCGTGCTGCTGCTGGCCATCTATCTCCCGCGGCTGGCGCGACTGCTGCGCTATGACCGCCAGATCACTCTGTGGTTGGCCGTGCTCAACCCGCTCGTGCTGCTGCACTTCGTCGGCGGGGCGCACAACGACAGCCTCATGCTCGGGCTCATGGTGCTCGGTCTCTGGCTGGCCGCCAGCCGCCACCTCGTGTGGGGCGCGTTGGTCATCGCCGCGGCCGCATCGATCAAGCAGCCGGCCGCAGCAGCGATCCTCGCCGTCGCCGCGCTGCACACGTGGCGCAGCAAAGGCTGGCAGCAACCGACCAACCGCGAGCTCATCCGCCCGGTCGCCGAAGCCGTCGCGGTCTTCCTCGCGGGCTTCGTCGCCATCCACCTCGCCTGCGGGCTGGGCTTCGGGTGGATCGCCGCCCTCGGCGTGCCCAACACCATCCGCTCGATGCTCGCGCCCTTCACCCTCGTGGGGACCGGGGTCGAATGGGTGCTCGTCCACTTTGGGCTGGCGCGCGAGGACAGCGTCGTGCCGATCTTCCAGAAGGTCGGCCAGCTCGTCGGGCTGGGCATCACCGCCTGGCTGGTCTGGCGGTTCAAGGCCAAGCGCCCGGTCCGCACGCTCGGCTGGATCCTGCTCGTGCTCGTCTTCACCGGTCCGGTCGTGCACCCCTGGTACATCATCTGGGGCGGGCTCTTCTTCGCGATGACCGAGGAGGAGCACCAGGCCCGCCGCAGTGTCGTCTGGGCCACCTGCGGGCTGGTGATCTACTCGGTCGTCGACGCCTCGACGCGCAGCTATCCGATCTCGGTGGCGGTCGGCGTGCTTGCATCCTTCGCGCTCATCGCCATCACCTCACGTCACGAGCGCGACGCTGCCCGCGCCCAGGGCGACGAGCCGGTCTAGCGGGCCGGCCCGCCCGGCTGAGGAGCCGGCTCGCCCGGCCAGCGGGACGTCGTGTCACCAGCGCCAGCGCGTGGCCCGCTGGGCGAATTCGTCCTCGCGCTCGATGACCCCGAAGGCGACATCGGGCACGACCTCGACGAGCACGTTGGCTCTGATGAACTCGGCCGAGAGCTGCTCGGACAGCGGGCGGTATTTCGCGAGATAGCGGACGATCCACTGCTGTTGGCGGGCCTCGTCGCTGACCACCTCGGCGTGCCCCTGGACCGAGACGCACTCGACGGTGTCCTCGGGCGCCACGACGACCCGGGGGTTGGCCCGCAGATCGGCGGCCTTGCGCGAGCCCGGCGCGCAGGAGAAGGCAAAGCGGCTCTCCGCCCCGTCCCACACGCCCCACACCGGCATCGCGTGCGGAGCGCCGGCGCCCGACACCGTCACCACCCAGTAGTTGCGCGCCGGCACCAGCCGCCGGTGCGCCCAGTCCCACGGCAGCGGGGACCAGTCCTCCCCGCCCACGCCGTAATCCGTCATCTGCGGCTGCTGTGCCACCGGGTCGGCCATCGATCGATCGTATGCCGGGTGCGCGCCAGCCGTGCAGCGCTCGCGTTCGCCAACTCGGGGAATGGAGTCGCCACCTCGAGCTGTTGCACGGCATACTGGATCTCTTGCTGGATCCCCTTTGACAACTGCACAGCGTGACGTGGTCTCACCCCAAAGCACCATCCACGGGGGTGATCGGTTTCGACGGTGGTCGTCGTCGCCGGAGAAGCGGGCCGAGGACGCACGGTTATCTCGTAAACGATCCGTGCAAACCAATAGGTGCCAACGCAAAGCGCACCGACTTCGCCCTCGCCGCCTGAGCGAGCCTCGAAGTCCGTCAGCCTGAGCTAGCTTCCGTCTCAGTGCCTGGCGTCAGCTAGGGAGCTCACCACGCCGTCATGTCGGGGGGCGGCGTGGGACATCTACTCGACTGGGCCTGTCAGGGAACGTGTGCGCGCGAGCCCTGGGGCCGAGAAAATCCGCAGCGCACTGCGCCCGGAGAAGTCCGGCCACCACGTCATCGGACGCGGGTTCGATTCCCGCCACCTCCACCGGCTCCACGCCTGCGGCTCGTATGCCGTGTGGAGCCCACGTCACGCTGTGCAGTCATCCTGCGCCTCCATTTGTCCGCTGCCGCGCGCCGCCTACCGGGCGCGCCGCTTCCATGCGCGCCCCGCCCTTCTCCATCGACGGACCATGTGGTGTCGTCTACGGGGCGGGAAGCAGCAACAACTGGTCCGTCGATGGGGGAGGGGGCGCCGGCGCAGGCGGATATGTGGGCGGATGCGCGCCGGCCGGGGCTGCGCAAGCAGGCGTGGCCTCAGATGGTGATGGCGCGCTTGGGGCGCGGACCCCACGGGGTGGCCTGACCGAGCTCGTCGACCTTGACGATCTCCTTGCCCATCGGCACGAGCGAGACGGGGATGAGCTTGAGGTTGGCCAGCGCCAGCGGGATGCCGACGATGGTCAGCGCCTGGGCGAAGGCCGTCGTCAGATGCCCGAGCGCCAGCCACCAGCCAAAGCACACGATCCACACGACATTGCCGATGGTCGACGCGGCGCCCTTGTCGGGGCGGTCGACGACGGTGCGCCCGAAGGGCCACAGGGCATAGCGCGCCATCCGGAAGGACGCGATGCCCCAGGGGATGGTGACGATGAGCAGGCAGGCCAGCACGCCGGCCGCGAGATAGGTCAGCGACAGCCAGAAGCCGGCGAAGACGACCCAGATGATGTTGAGGATGGTGCGCACGAGCGGGACCTTCGGTGGTGCCGGGTTGGGGGGCAAGCGCCCTCCGTATGCCGTCAACGTGGCGGGCCTCAACGATGTTCCGCCCGCGCTCCGGTGTGGAGCGCGGGCGGTCTCAGGGTGTCGAAGGGGCCCAAGGAGGCCCGAGCGGGCCGAGGAGAAGGGCCAGGCCTCAGGCCGAGGCGCCGGCCTCGGCGACGGCCTTGTGCACCTCGGCCATGTCGAGGGCCTTGACCTTGCCGAGCACGTCCTCGAGCGCAGCCGCGGGCAGCGCACCGGCCTGGCGGAAGACGAGCACGCCCTCACGGAAGGCCATGATGGTCGGGATCGAGGAGATCTCCAGCGCCCCCCCGAGCGCCTGCTCGGCGTCGGTGTCGACCTTGCCGAAGACGATGTCGCCGTGCTTCTGTGACGCCGCCTCGAAGACGGGGGCGAAGGAGCGACACGGCCCGCACCAGGCCGCCCAGAAGTCGACGACGACGATGTCGTTGTCGAGGATGGTCGACTCGAAGGTGGCAGCGGTGAGCGCGGTGGTGGCCATGCTCACGCAACGTCCCGTTGCGGCGGGCTATTCCGTGGTGGGTTTGCCGGTCGTGGGCTAGCCAGTCGCGCCCAGGTGGCGCTCAGTTGGCGCCCGATTCCTCGTCGGCGGCGAGGAGCTCCCACGCCACCTGGATGCCCGCGCTGACCGAGTGCTCGCCAGCCTCGACCGGCATACCTCCGGCCGAGTCGGCCATGGCAGCCATCATCCGCATCTTGCCCATCGGGCGTGGCCCCCCGAAGGCCGGAGCCCCCTCGATCACCCCGAGCACTCGACCCAGCCGCAGCCCGGAGAGAGCGGCATACTGACGCGCCTTGGCCTGTGCGTCGGCAAAGGCGGCCGCGCGGGCCTGCTCGGCGAGCGGCCCCTGGTCGGCCAGCTCGAGCGAGATCCCGTCGATGACGAGGTTGTCGCCGGCGGCCGCCGCGACGGCATCGATGACGTCGTTGAGATTGCCCAACGAGCGCACCAGCAAAGCCAATTGGTGGTATGCCGTGTAGCCGATGACCTTGGTGCCGTCGCGGTTCCACCGCGGCTGGACTGACGCGCTCGTCGAGGCGAGGTCGCGGTCGGCGAGCCCGTGGTCGCGGGCTGCCGAGGTCACCGCCCGGACCGCGGCGTTGGCCGACCCGAGCGCGGTGGCCACCCCGTCGCCGTCAACGCGGATGCCGATGGACACCCGCACGACATCGGGAGCGGCACTGGCCGTGCCCGTGCCGGCCACCTCCACCCGCGCCGGCCGGGGGCCGCGGTGATGGCGGTGATGGCCGTGGTCGTGGTCGCCGTGATCGTGGCGGTCGTGGGCAGCGTCGCTCATGGCGTCAATGTACGTCGAGGTGGTGACCGTGAGCAGCGGCGCAGCTGTGGCTGGTGAGGCCTTTGGGGCTGGTGAGGTGGGTGAGGCGAGACGTTGTGAGTTCTTGTCCGAGTCCAGGCCCGAGGGGTCGCGGCGGCGACTTACCGTGGGAGCAACGGATGCCGGGGCTGGCTTCGCTGACCTGGTGTGACGAGTGTTTGGCCGAGTGTTGCTTGGGGGCGTGGTGAGAGTCCGCGTGGTGCGCACCGCGGCGCCGCGGCTGGCGCTGCCGTCGGATCGACGGTCGCGTGGCGGTCGTCGCGCGCTTGGTGTCGCCCTTGTCGGGACCGTCCAGCTCGCCTTGTTGAGCATCGCTGCCGGGGCTGGGGGGAGTGCCGCGGCCCCCATTGCCGCGCCCGCCGTGGTGATCGTCGACAGCCCCCGCGTGAGTGCCAACGAGGCGACCAGCCTTCGGGTGAGCCAGTGGCCCGCGGCGTGGTGGGCCCTGGGTCGGCAAGCCCCTGAGGCGGCCGGGGTCGTCGCGGAGTCGACCGGTGACGGCGACGGTGGCGACCTCGACGAGGTCGAGCCGGTGGCCGAGGTCGAGCCGCTCGACACGGTGTCGGCGACCGCGCCCGAGGCCGATGCCGCGTTGGCGCTGCAGGAGTCGCTCGCATTGCAGGTCACCGTCACCGGGGCGCAGGCCGATCAGGTGGGCATCCCGCAGACCGTGTTGGCGGCATACCGCCAAGCCGAGCTGTTGAGCGCCGCGAGCAAACCGTCCTGCCACCTGCCGTGGTGGCTGCTGGCCGGGATCGGGCGCATCGAGTCGGGCCACGGGCAAGGCGGACGGGTCGACGCCGCAGGCACGACGCGCGGGCGCATCCTCGGCCCGGTGCTCGACGGCTCACTGCCCGGGTCGGCCGTCATCGCCGACACCGACGGGGGAGCGCTCGACGGCGACCCGGTCTATGACCGCGCGGTCGGGCCGATGCAGTTCCTTCCGGGCACCTGGCGGGCCTTCGCGCGGGATGGCAATGGAGACCGGATCCTCAACCCGCACAACGTTTTCGATGCGGCGACGACCGCTGCGGCCTATCTCTGCCGCGCCGGCGGCGACCTGTCCGACCCGGCCGGGCTGAGCCGGGCGGTGCTCGCCTACAACCACTCCGATGCCTACCTGCGGGCGGTCCTGGCCTGGGGGTTGGTCTACCGCGACCACGCCAGCCCCACCCCCGACCAGTCGGGTGCCGTCGCGCCGACGGACCCGGCCGTGCCGACCACGACGGCACCCGCCCCGACGGAGGCGACTCCCACGAGCTCGTCAGCACCGACGACGACCGAGTCGGCGCCGACCGAGCCGGCGCCCACCGAGCCGCCGACGAGCACCTCGACATCGAGCACCTCGTCGCCAACGTCGACCGAGCCGTCCCCCACGAGCAGCACGTCGACCCCGCCGCCCACGGACCCGACGACGAGCGAACCGCCCCCGACCACCGAGTCCACGTCGAGCGCGGCGCCCAACACCGCCGCGGCGGCGCGTGCGTCCACGGCGGCAGCGGCGTCGTCGTCGGCGTCCGCGAGCTAGCCGCGCCCGGCATACCCTGTGGCGGTGCGTGCGCGGTGGGTGAGCTGGGCCTTCTGGGGGCTGCTGGTGGTGCATCTGGCCGCGCTCTATTGGCCGCGGATCGATGTGCCCGGCGCGCCGCAGGACAGCGACAAGCTGGCCCATCTGCTGCTCTTCGGGGTGCCCGTCGCCATGGCGATCCTCGCCCTGCGCCGCCCGTGGCCCGTCGTCGCAGCCTTCGCCCTGCACGCCCCCGTCAGCGAATGGCTCCAGGCGACGCTGTTGCCGCACCGCTCGGGTGATGCGCGGGACGCGCTGGCCGATCTGGGGGGCGTCTGCCTGGGGGTCGTCGTCGGCCTGATCGTGCGGCGCGGGAAGGGCGCCCGAGCGCTGGTAGACTGATCCGTCGGCCACACGGCCGCATCTGGGCGCAGCGTGCGCCTGAGGCACGTCTTAACCGGTCGCCCGCATCACCTTTCGGCGGCTCGAGACGCGTCTACTCGAGCTGGCGAAAGTAGTTGATCCACCCCATGCCCAAAACCCCGCGATCTGGCGCGCCCAAGAAGGCCCGCTGGAGCACCGCACAGAAGGCCGCCGCCAAGGGCGGCCCGAAGAAGCCGCACCGCGGCCAGGCCCCCCGCTCCGAGGCGACCGGACGCTCGGAGCGCCCGGCCCGATCCGACCGCAGCGAGCGGCCGGCGCGCCCCGAGGCCGCCCGGCCCAGCCGTATCGCCCGGCCGGAGCGCAGCGACCGGCGTGAGTCGTTCTCGCGTGACGAGCGCAGTGAGCGTCCGCGTTTCGAGC
>CAZLGB010000053.1:0-1653 GCA_964558825.1 uncultured Intrasporangiaceae bacterium | reverse complement strand
TCCTTCACCCGTGACGGGCGCAGTGAGCGTCCGCGTTTCGAGCGTGGTGACCGGCGTGAGTCCTTCTCCCGTGATGAGCGCAGCGAGCGTCCCCGCTTCGAGCGCAGCGAGCGCTTCGAGCGGCCCAGCCGACCCGAGCACCTCGAGCGGCCCGGCCGCCCCACCCGGGACGCGCGCTCGGATCGCCCCGAGCGCAGCGCCCCGCGGGATCGCTGGGATGACCCGCGGCGCACCCCGGTCAGCCGGGCACCGCTGGCACGAGACCGCCGCGACGACGACCGCCGCTTCGACTCCCGCCGCGAGGATCGGGGGAGCACGGCATACGGCGCCGGACAAGACGCCGAGGCCGAGCGCATGGCGGCCGACGAGTGGACCTCGTCGGCGCGTCGCGCGGTGACCGACGGGCCGGTCGAGGTCGCGGCCGACAACGGCTTTGCGCTGCTGGGCCTGCCCGAGCGGCTCGTCGAGCGCCTGGCGCGCGACGGGATCACCGAGCCCTTCCCGATCCAGGCGGCCACGATCCCCGACGTGCTGGCCGGGCGTGACGTGCTCGGCCGCGGCCAGACCGGCTCGGGCAAGACCCTCGCCTTCGGCCTGCCGACGTTGGCCCGCCTCGCCGAGCAGGGGCCGCCCGCGACCGTCCGCGAGCCGCGCAAGCCGCGCGCCCTCGTGCTCGTGCCCACCCGTGAGCTCGCCATGCAGGTCAGCGATGCGCTCGAGCCGCTCGTGCACGTCCTGGGCCTGCGGCACAAGCTCGTCGCCGGTGGGCTGTCCTACACGACCCAGATTGCTGCTCTGCAGCGCGGCGTCGACCTGCTCATCGCGACGCCCGGCCGGCTCATCGACCTGCTCGATCGCGGTGCCGTCGAGCTCAGCGCCGTGCAGGTGGCCATCCTCGACGAGGCCGACCACATGGCCGAGATGGGTTTCCTGCCCGAGGTGACGACGATCCTCGACCAGGCTGTCGACGGTCAGCGGCTGCTCTTCTCGGCGACCCTCGACAACGGCGTCGACGAGCTGGTCACGCGCTATCTCACCGACCCGGTCACCCACTCGACCGACGACGCCACGGCCTCGGTCACGACGATGACCCACCTGCCGCTGCTCATCAACCCGCAGGACAAGAAGCCGGTCTCGGCCGAGCTCGCCGGCCGGGCCGGTCGCACCATCGTCTTCGTGCGCACCAAGCTCGGCGCCGATCGCGTGGCCGCCCAGCTGCGCGAGTCGGGAATCCGCGCTGCGGCGCTGCATGGCGGGCTGAGCCAGGGGGTGCGCAACAAGGTCCTCGGTGCCTTCCGCGAGGGTCGGCTGCCGGTGCTCGTCGCGACCGATGTCGCGGCGCGCGGCATCCACGTCGACGACGTGTCGCTCGTCCTGCAGGTCGACCCGCCGGCCGATCACAAGGACTACCTGCACCGCTCCGGGCGCACCGCTCGGGCGGGGGAGCAGGGCGTCGTCGTCACCCTCGTGCTGCCCCACCAGCGCAAGCAGATGGAGCGCATGCTCGACGAGGCCGGCGTGGCCGAGCGCCCGATCCGCGCGGTGCCTGGCGACGCGACCCTGGCCGGAGTCGGCGGTGTCGCCGCGATGGGCGAGCCGATCACCGACGAGGCGCTGCGCCACCTGCTCAAGCCCCCTCACCAGCGTGGCCCG
>CAZLGB010000052.1:0-19386 GCA_964558825.1 uncultured Intrasporangiaceae bacterium | reverse complement strand
AGCCGGTGATGCGGATGAACTCGTTGGAGTCGAGGTTGAAGGTGAAGTCGCGCATGCCGACGGTGAAGGCCCCGCGAATGATGTCGACGAGCGCCTGCGGGTTGCCGACCGCGGTCTCGTCGACATGGACGATGTCGGAGATGCCCGAGGCGAAGTGGCGGTGGTTGGGGGCGCAGACCGTCAGGTGCTCGCGCATGCCCGGCTCGTCGCCGATGGGGATGCGGCAGCCCGCGGTGACGCCCTCGTCGAGGTCGATCCCGCTCTGCGAGTGCAGGTATGCCGCGCCGTCGCCGCCTGCGCAATAGGGCAGGGGGCGTGCCTTGACCAGCTCGGCCACCCGCTCGACGACGCGGTATGCCGTGTCATTGGCCTGGGCGTCGTGGCCGTAGCGGGCCTCGGGGCGGCCCTCATGGGCCATGAGCAGGTTGACGCACTCGGCGAGCCCGAAGATGCCGAACATCGCCGAGAAGCGGTCGAGCTCGACCAGTCCCTCGGTGGCGAGGAAGTGGTGGGCATAGAAGCCCTGGTCCTCGACGAGACTGCGGATGCGGGCCTCGGCGAGCTCGGCGGTCAGCTCGACCCAGTGGGGGAGCGCGTCGGCGAGGAAGGCCTCGACGCCGCCCTCGTGGCGCAGCACGGCCTCCTTGAGGTTGAGCCGCACGAGGGTGTGGGCGCCGCCGCCGATCTTCAGCGAGTTGTAGCAGCTCACCGCGGCATACCGCTCGCCGTGGTCGCCGACCATCATCGGGTGGTTGACGAAGTGCGGCTTGCCGGTCTCGAAGACCGTCGTGACAGCGTCGCGGATGAGGTCGTCGGGGGTGAGGCTCGGGTCGACCTTGAGGGTGATGTTGGGGACGACCTGGCGCAGTGAGCGCTCGACGCGCAGGATCGAGCGGATGACGCGTCCGTCGCCGGGGCCGAGGTTGGTGTGGACGAAGGCATCGGGCAGCAGCCGGTCGAGCTGGATCCAGAAGCGGCGCAACGTCTTGTCGAGCGCTGCGTCGGTCAGCGTCGCGGGGACGTAGGGCTCGAGCAGCGCGTCGAGGTCGCCGAGATAGACCGGATAGGTCGTCACCGACGGGACGTGGCCATAGAGGCAGAGCAGGAAGGCGAGGGCGTCGTCGAGGTCCTCGGGCGCGTCGAGCTCGAGGTGGCGCACCCCCTGGCGCAGCGCCTTGGCGTAGTCGGGCAGCACATAGCGCGGCGTGAAGGGCCGGTTGCCCTCGAACATGTCGCAGATGACCCGCTTGTCGAGCGCCTCCTGGGCGGCGGGCGAGAGCGCGGGATAAGGCAGGGCGCTCACGGCGAGAGCGGCGAGGCGGCGGACCTTCTGGTCATAGCCGAGGGCGGGGCTGGTGACGATGGCGTCCGCGTCGTGCTGCGGCTGAGTGAGCTCCACGCCCCTAGGGTATGCCGCATGAGTCACTCGACGACGGCACCTGTGCGCGGCCTCATCCGCTCCGACAAGCTGGTCCTGGCTGGGGCCCTGGTGGCGATTGTCGCCGCGGCGCTGACGCGCTATGTGGGCGGTGGGGCGATCCTCGCCTTCGTCTGCTCGGCAGCGGCGGTGACGGTGCTGGCGTCGGTCGTCGGCCGCTCGGTCGAGCAGCTCGGTGACCGCTTCGGCCCGGGTGCGACCGGGGTGCTGCAGTCGGCCCTCGGCAACCTGCCGGAGCTGTTCATCGCGCTCTTCGCGCTCAAAGCCGGGCTCGTCGCGGTGGTCCAGGCGGCCCTCATCGGCTCGATCCTCGCCAACCTGCTGCTCGTGCTCGGGCTGTGCTTCCTCGTCGGCGGGCTCAAGCACGGCACCCAGCACATCAACACCGAGCGGGCCCAGTCGATCGGGGTCATGCTCGTGTTGTCGGTCGGCGCGCTGGTCATGCCCTCGCTGGCGGCATACGTCCACTCGCCGGCGGAGCCGCACGAAAACACGCTCTCGATCATCGCGTCCGTGGTGCTGCTGGTCATCTTCGGGCTGTCATTGCCGGCCTCGCTGCGCCGCGAGGCCTCGGTGGCGGGCGGTTCGGGCGAGATGCCCGCCCACGAGCCGCCGCGCTGGTCGCTGCCGCTCGCCGTGGGTCTGCTCGCCGCTGCCGCCGTCGCTGCGGCCTTCGTCTCCGACTGGTTCGTCACGGCGCTCGAGCCGGCCATGCACAGCCTGGGCATCTCCGAGGCCTTCGCGGGCCTGGTCATCGTCGCGATCGCGGGCAACGCCATCGAAAACGTCGTCGGCATCCAGCTCGCGGCCAAGAACCAGAGCGAATATGCCTTCGCGGTCGTCATCAACTCGCCGCTGCAGATCGCTCTCGTGCTCGCCCCGCTACTGGTCATCCTCAGCCAGGTCTTCGGCTTTGCCGCCCTCACGCTGGTCTTCTCGCCGCTGCTCGTCATGGCAGTGGCGGTGGCCGTGTTGCTCACCGTCTTCATCACCTTCGACGGCAAGTCGAACTGGCTCGAAGGTGCCGCACTGGTGGGCATCTACGCGATCATCGCGTCGACCTTCTGGTGGGGCTGAGGCTGGCCGCCGCCTCGAGGATCGTCCACGCCTGCACCTGGGTGGACAGCTCGATCGGTATGCCATCGGGCTGGCTCTCGCGGGCCGGCACCAGCGGGTAGGGGGAGAAGACCACCGGCTCGTGGTGACGGCGGCGACCGGCCGGCATACGGGCTGATGAGCTTGGGAGAGTGAGCGATTGGCGCCCTGTCCAGAGGGCGTCAGCGGTGCCGTGAATGAGCGCCGTTGCGTCCTCGCGAGCGGCCTGGGGGAGCGCGGGGGAGCGGGCCGCAAGGGCGAGATAGCGCACGAGGATGCCGGTGAAGAGCCCTCCGTCGCCGGTGTCGTGAGTGCGCAGGACGCTCGCCTGCGGGTCGACGGTGAGGTGCTCGCGGGTGGCCCGGATGAGCCGGGCGGCCTCGGTCATGCTGGCCTCGTCCCCGAGCTCGACCAGCGCGCCGATGACGGTGCCCTGGTTGTAGGTGAAGAGCAGCTCAATGCGCTGCGGCGGCGACTCTGGAGTGGGCCCCGGGCGCAGGCCGTCGATGACCAGGCCGGTCTGCTCGTCGTGGAGGTCATCGTGGACCCAGGCGAGCAGCCTGCGGGCGCGCTCGGTCTCGCCGATCCGGGCGAAGTGCAGGGCGGCCGGGCCAGTCGCCGGGGCGTTCTTGAAGTCGTGGTGGTCATTCCAGTAGACCCCGCCCCCGAGGTCGGGCGTGTCGCCGCGGCGCAGCCGCGGGGCGATCGCCCGGCCGGCGCTGCGGGGGAGGCGTTTCGGTCCGCCGATCTGGTCGAGTCGATGGGCGGCCAGGACGATCCAGGCCATGTCGTCGTAGTAGTGATTGGTGAAGATCCCGAGATTGCGCAGGCGCACGGTGCGCAGCAGCGCGGTGGCGCGGCGCACGGCATAGGTCGCGTCGGCATGCCGGCCGGTCGCCTGCTCGCGCTCGGCCTGATCGAGCAGGGCGTCGATGACGTGGGCGTGCCACCAGTAGTGCCAGGGGCCGCGCCAGATCCGCCGGCCCGGGCCGGCGACGGTCGGCAGCCAGGTGCCCGGGAGGCCGAGCAGGCGCTTGCCGAAGATCGCCTGGACCGAGGCCGCGGCGGTGTCGGCGCGGGCGTCGAGCTCGCTCGGCTCGGTCATGCGCGGTCGCTCTCGGCGCCATTGGTGAGAGCGGCTGGCGGCGCGCCCGGCTCGCCGAGCGGGAGCTGCATCCAGTGCACGTCACGCCAGCCGCCGTGCTTCCACCCGATGTCGCGGTAGGTGCCGATCGGCTCGAAGCCGAGGCTGGTGTGCAGGGCGATGCTCGCGTCATTGGGCAGCGCGATGCCGGCGCAGGCCATGCGCAGGCCCTGGGTGGCGAGCTGCGCGAGGAGGCGCTCATAGAGGGCGCGGCCGACGCCGCGGCGTTGGGCCTGCTCGGCGACGTAAACGCTGACGTCGCAAGCCCATTGGTATGCCGCTCGCTCGCGGTGGCGGGTCGCGTAGGCATAGCCGAGGACGGGGGAATGGGTGCCGTCGACGTCCGGGGCTCCGGCATCGGGGGAGTCGACGGCGACCAGCCAGGCGTGGGCGGAGGCGATCCGCTGGGCCATCGCTGTCGCCGTCGGTGGCTCGAGCTCGAAGGAGATCCAGGTGTCGGTGACATAGGGCGCGTAGATCGCCGCGCACGCCGCCGCATCCGGTGAGTCGGGCGCGGTGCTGGCGGAGCGGATCGTCAACGTCACCGAGACAACCTAACCGGCCGCGGAGTGGCGCTGTGCGGTGACTCGTCAGTCGACGCGTACTGACCCGGGGACAGGCTCGCTCAGCGACCGGTCTTGTCGGCACCCTCGGGGATGAGGGCGCGGCGGTCGGGGACGTCCCACAGCTCGGCGGTCTGGGCGATCCAGAAGGCGACGAAGGTGAGGATCAGCACGGCCTCGACCCAGATGACGATGTGCTCCCACGCCGGCAGGGTCAGCCGGATGACGATGATCGCGACCAGCGCGATGGTCATGAGCAGGGCGATGAGCCGATAGGCGAGGACATAGCCGTTGCGCTCTGGTCGTGCGTTGGCCGACATCGCATTGAGCACGACGACGAGGATGACCCCGACGAACATGACGACGGCAGCGGTCGTGTGCCCCCGGGCCACGAAGGTCGAGCGGGCGGCGAGGAAGAAGATCGCGAAGGCGAGCAGCACGGCATACCCGATGATCGTGGCGATGCGCGCGGGGCGGCTGAGCTCCTGGTGAGCCTTGCGGGTGATGATGATGCGGGCGATCTCGGCGAGGATGCCGGCGACGAAGAGGGCGACGATGTTGTTGGTGATACCGCCTTCGGGGTCGAAGTCGGCGGGCAATCCGGCTCCGCCGCAACTGATTTCGCGTTGTGTCGGCACGAAGGCGACGACGAAGGCGAGGAAGCCCGAGAAGTTGAGGACGGCGTCCTCGGTGTCGGTGTTGCCCTTGTAGACGATGAGGCAGACGCCGATCGCGCAGAGCACGGCGACGAAGATCGAGTGCACGCCGGTGAAGTAGTAGGCGCTGATCGAGGTCTGCCAGCAGCTCGCTCCGGCGCGTTGGACGATGACCGCGACGGTGAGCATGAGGATCACGACGATGGTCGTGAGGCGCAGATAGCGATAGGTGTTGACGACGGCAAGTTCGCGGTCGTCGGCGACGTGATCGGAGTCGGGATCTGACGTGGCCACGTGGCGGCTCCTTGGGTGACGCGACGGGGGAGTTGCGCGTGCGAGAGACAGTCTGGCGTGGATCCGGTGTGGACCACGGGAAATTCACGTTCGTCGGGACCCATCCCCGTCCCAGTCCGGCGTGACCTGGGGCGCCTACGCCAGCAGCTCGATGACGTGGCGGGCCTGATCCTCGGTGGAGCCCGGCGGATTGCGTCGCCAGGCCGGGCGGCCGGGGAGGAGCATCGTGAGCCAGAAGCACGCGAAGACTCGGCGAAAGCGGTCGAGCCGATCTCGCTGCTCGCCGCTCAAGGTGAGCGAGGACAGGAACGTCGGAATGTCCAACCGGCGCTCGAGGCGAGCCGAAGCGTGCTCGATCACGTCCGCGACCTCGTAGGCCAGATCGGACACGCCAAACTCCTCCCAGTCGACCAATCGAGCCGTCTGGCCGTCCCAGATCACGTTGTCGAGATTGCCGTCTCCCCGGGCGAGCACCGCGTCGACGATCCAGGCCTCGTTCGGCGGGTGTGCTTGGAGCCACGGGACCGCGGTGTCGATCGCATGTTCGACGGTGGCCATGTCCCGGCATACGCCCAGGTTTTGCGGGTCAAGCAGCTGGGGGATTAGCCGCGCTTGAAACGTGAGCAGGTCGTTGGCCCGCACCGGCAGGCCGTCCGGGACTGGCACGGCGAAGAGGCGTCGGAGCGCATCGGTCAGAGCAGACTGTTGGGCGTCGGTCAACGCGTGGGTCAGCGGGGTGCCCGGGACGCGCGCCATGACGATGTAGGGCCGACCGTTCTGCGTGCCCGTTGACAGCGGTGTCGGCGCCAGATCAGGGGCGTATGCCGCGAGGCACTGCAAAGCCGACCACTCGCGCTGCGGCTCGTCAGCCTGCCAATTGACGTAGGTCTTGGTGACCTCGCCGGCGGTGAAGGCGATGTTGTGGGTGTGCCGCACCCTCACGAGGCTACGGAAGGCAGACTGCTTCCATGACACCTCGCTGGCGACGACGTGGCGCCCCTGACGGCAACCTTGTGGAACGCCGATAATCGACATTATGTCAGATCGGTGGAAACGGGAGGTGGGTTAGGTCTCTCGGCTCGGGCGTGCCGAGGGCTCCCCCCTCCGTCACAGATCCAGGACGTAGAGACTCAGCGTCGTCGGTGAGCCATCCGCGTGCGTGTCCGTGCCGGACACGCAGTCACGCACAAAGGTGAAGCCGGCCTTCTCTGCCACCCGGACGGATCGCAGGTTCATCGGATCGACCCGCATCGCCGCCCGTTCGCCGATCCCGCGTTCGCGCAGGACTGCGCAGACGAGTCGGACCGCGTCGACCGCGATGCAACGCAGGGTGCGCCAGCGCAGGTTACAAACGCTGCATGCCTGTCCAGGGGGATCCCAGCGGGTCGGCACCCGAAGCTGCGCCGCCGGAGGCATACGACGCCTTCGGCCGGGCGTATGCCGTGCAGAACGAGACGAGCCTCTTCAATGCCTTCTACGCACGCCCTGAGATGCTTCGCCTCGCCGGGGATGTCACGGGGCTGCGGGTGCTCGACGTCGGATACGGCTCGGGCGTCCTGGCCGCCGCGCTGCGCGATCGTGGTGCGGTGGTCTCGGCGTTCGATGTCAGCCCGCTCATGGTGGGGATGACCCTCGAACGGCTCGGCGCGGACGCTGACGTGCGGGTCGCCGACCTCGGCGAGCCACTCCCCTATGCCGACGGGTCCTTCGACCTGGTCGCCGTGTCCTTGGCGCTGCACTACGTCAAGGACTGGGTGGGCCCGCTCGCCGAACTGCGTCGCGTGCTCAAGGCCGGCGGCCGACTGCAGGTGTCGATCATCCACCCCACGGTGTATGCCGTGGTCTACCCCGACGCCGACTACTTCGCGCTCACGCAGTATTCCGAGGACTGCACCTTCGACGGCCAAACCGTCTGGCTCACCTATTGGCACCGGCCATTGCAGGACGTCGTCAACAGCCTTATCGGCGCCGGCTTCCGGATCAACGCCATCACCGAACCGCCACCGGCCGATGACACTCCCCTCGAGATGCTCCCCCTGCCCGACGGGCGCTCGTTCATCTGCTTCCTCTTCTTCGACCTCCAGCGCTGAAGGTGACGCGGTCAGCGCGGCGGTCCACGCGGGACCGTCTAGCCTTGCGGGGTGCGGTGCGACTATTTCGAAGCGGGGGTATGCCGGTCGTGCACCCGCATCGAGACGGCATACGACCTGCAGTTGCGCAACAAGGCGACCCGCGTGGCGTCGGCTCTCACGTCAACGGCTCCGAACGTCAAGTGGCTCGACCCAATCGCTAGCCCGCAGAGCGGGTTTCGCAACAAAGCCAAGCTTGTGGTCGCGGGGACGATCGACGAGCCCACCTTGGGCATCCTCGACCACCGCGGACGTGGCGTCGACCTGCGCGACTGCGGCCTGCACGAGGCGGCCATCCGCGGGGTGCTGCCCGAATTCGCCGAGTTCGTCACGAGGACGCGACTGCTCCCGTATGACGTTCCGCGGCGGCGCGGCGAGCTGAAGTACTTGCTCGTCACCGCGGCCCCCTCGGGCGAGCTCATGCTTCGGTTCGTGCTGCGGTCCACCCAGCAGCTCGACCGGGTGCGCGCGGCACTCCCCCGGCTGCGTGCCACGCTCCCCCAGCTCGCCGTCGTGTCGGCCAACATCCATCCGGAGCACAAGGCCGTCCTCGAGGGAGACCTGGAGATCGGCCTCACCGACGAGCAGAGCCTGGCGTTGACCGTCAACGACGTGACCTTGCGCCTGCGCCCGCGCAGCTTCTTCCAGACCAACACGCACATCGCCGCTGCGCTCTATCGCCAGGCTCGCGACTGGATCGCCGAGATCGACCCCGCCAGCGTGCTCGATCTCTATTGCGGCGTAGGCGGATTCGCGCTCCACGCGGCGGCCCCGGGCCGCGCCGTCGCCGGAGTCGAGCTGTCGGTGGAGGCGGTCGACAGCGCCCGCCAGAGCGCGGCCGAGCTGCGCCGCGATCGGCCGGACATCCGTTCGCTGAGCTTTCACCCGGGCAACGCGACGGCATACGGCGAGCGACATGGGCTGGCCGACGTGGTCGTCGTCAACCCGCCCCGACGGGGCCTGGACGCCGACCTCTGCACTCGGCTGGACACCGACCCGAGCGTGCGCCACGTCAGCTATTCCAGCTGCAATGTCGAGACGCTGGCGCGCGACCTCGCCCGGATGCCATCGCTGCAGGCCACCCAGGCCAGGCTCTTCGACATGTTCCCGCACACCGACCACCACGAGGTCATGGTGCTGCTGCAGCGGCGCTGACCGTGGACCCGATCGTGCAGGGGGTCGACCGGGCCGCCCCCTGATGCGACCCGGCCCAACTCCCTGCGAGGCGGGTCAGCACCGCCTTATCCATAAGACGTCGCGCAACCGGCGGGACGTTGCTGGATCACCCCATGACCAATCTCACAACGCCCGACTCTCGACAACAGAAGCGCCCAGATGCAGGCCCACCGGGGCCCTGTTCACGTGGCCAGCGGGTCATCAGCCTCGCTGCGCGAACTCGGCCATCTCCGTGGGGAATTCGACGAGATTTTGATCCCGGTTGAGGCACACGACGTCGACCGTGCCGTCGACGAGCAACTCCCCCGCCCGCTCGATCCGCTGGTGGAAGCGCCCCCGGTAGACCGAGGGCAGGCTGAAGCTCGTCACGACATCGACGAAGTCACCGAGCACCGCCGGGCGCTTGAAGGTCGCCTGCACCGAATGCACGACGATGAGATAGCCGGTCGCATTCCAATCCGCGATCGAGCGCCCCTCCCCCGAGAAGAACTCCGACCGACCCCGCTCCATGAACTTGAAGTAGTTGGCGTAGTAGACGACCCCGAGGCTGTCGGTGTCTTCGTAGTAGACCCGGTAGGACACGCGCTTCTCCACGGGCGTCACCCTACGCGCGAAGGGGTGTGACACGGCATACTCCCGCCGTGGACACCACACTGACGCCGGCCGCGCGCCGCTGGTTGACCCTCAACGCCGCCCTCGCGTGGCTCGGCCTCGCCGTGTCGTTGACGCTCAACGCCATCGACTACTACCCGCCGACCGCGGGCGCCTCGCCGACGAGCTACGGCCCGGGCAACGCCCCGGGCAGCGCCGGGGTCGCCTCCCGGCTGGCCGACTGGATCTCCTACTTCACGATCCTCTCCAACTTCGTCGTCGCGATCGTCACCACGGCGCTGGCCATTGGCCGCGCTCGCAACACCCCGATGTGGCGCGCCCTCCGGCTCGACTCGGTCCTCATGATCACCATCACCGGCCTGGTGTATGCCGTGCTCCTCGCCCCGACCTCGGTGCAGCACGGCTGGGACAACCTCTCCAATTCGCTTCTGCACCAAGTGACCCCGATCCTCACCGTGTTGGTCTGGGGCTTCTTCGGGCCGCGTGGTTGGGTCTCCTGGCGGACCGTGGCCGCTGCCCTGGTCGTCCCGATCGTCTGGCTCGGGTGGATGCTCGGACGCGGGGCGATCATCCACGCCTATCCCTACGGCTTCGTCAACGCCGCCAACCTCGGCTATGGCACGGCGCTGACCAATGCCGTCGGCATCCTGCTGCTCGGCGTCGTCATCAGCGCGATCTTCCTCGGCGTCGACCGGCTCCTCGCCCGGCGTCGGGGCGCGGCATCGGGACGCTCGTCGACGCCCTCCGCCTAGTCCCTACTTGCCACGCCTGCGTGGCACCTGCCTGGCTCACGCGTGCGCCGGCACGTGGTCGACGAGCCACCACACGGCATACGGCGGGAGCCAGGCCTGGTCGTCGGACTCGACCCGGATCCGGTGTCCTGACAGGGCGTCGACCGCGCCCGAGAGCCCGTGCTCACGCAGCACCCACCCGGGCAGCGGGCGCCACGAGTCGGTGACGTTGTAGGCACCGAGCAGGGTCCCCACGGGGTGGCGCCGGGCGAGCACCAGCACACCCGGGTCCCACGGGCCGAGCACGACCGAGGGCACCGATGCGTGCAGGTGGGGCAGCCCCGCGCGCACGTGGGCGAGGCGGGCGATCCCCCCGAAGACCCGTGCCTCGACCGTCCCGGGCGTATGCCGTCGCTCGGCCAGCGCCCAGTCCATCCGGCCCCGGTGCACCCAGCGGTTGTCGTCCTCGTGGCCCGGCTCGCTCGCCCACCCTGCGTCATTGGCGATGCCGAGCTCGTCGCCGCTCCAGATCACCGGGACTCCCCCGAAGCCCGCAACCAGAGCGTGCCCGAGGAAGACCCGGGCGACGGCCCGGTCAATGTCGCCGGCGGAGCCGCCGTCACGCGCCGCGTCCAGACCCACCAACGCTGCTGCCGTGCCGCTGATGCGGCGATCGCCCGTCGCCTCGTTGGCCTGGAAGGTCAGCCCTCGCGCGCTCGAGCCAGGGAAGGCCCCGACGAACCAGTCGGACAAGAAGGCTCGATGGGCAAATCCGTTGAGCCCCACCGCGGCTGCATCGGCGTCGTCGATCGCCCACCCGATGTCGTCGTGGCAGCGCAGATAGGCGATCCACGCCGAGCTGCTCGGCGCCGCCGGCAACGAGGACAGCGCATGTGCGGTGAGGCGCACGTCATGGGTGGCCAACATCGACCACACCTGCACCATGAGGGTGTTGTGGTAGGCGAGGTCGCTGACCTTGCCGGTGTGCTCACCCTGCCCGAGGTATTGGACGAGATCGCGCGGCCCGACGATCGCCTCGGCCTTGAATGCCAGTGCGGGGCAAGCGATCCGGGCCAGCGCCCGCAGCGCCTGGGTCAGCGAGTGGACCTCGGGCTGGTTCTGGCAGTTGGTGCCGAGGCGCTTCCACGTGAAGGCGATGGCGTCGAGGCGCACGACCTCGACCCCGGCGTTGGCGAGGAAGAAGACGATGTCGGCATATTCGGCGAAGACCTCCGGATTGGACCAGTTGACATCCCACTGCCACTCGTTGAAGGTCGTCCAGACCCACCCGCGGACCTCGTCGTCCCAGGTGAAGTTGCCCGGGGCGAAATCGGGGAAGACCTCCGGCAGAGTGGCCTCGTAGGCGTCCGGCACGGTGCGGTCGGGGTAGATGTAGAAGAAGTCGCGATAGCGCGCCTCCCCCGCCCGGGCGCGCTGGGCCCACTCGTGCTCGCGGGCCACGTGGTTGAGGACGAGGTCGAGCACGAGGCTGATTCCCTTGTCCCGCAACGACTTCGCCAGCGCCCGCAGGTCCTCGACCGTCCCGAGGTCGGGACGCACCTCGCGATAGGAGGCCACGGCATACCCACCGTCGTTGTCGCCGTCGCGCGGGCGCAGCAGCGGCATGAGGTGCAGGTAGGTCACGCCGAGCTCGGCGAGGTAGTCGAGCCGCCCGGAGACCTGCTCGAGGGTGCCGGCGAAGCGGTCGGCATAGGCGGCATAGCCGAACATCCCCGGCGTCTGGAGCCAGTCGGGCTGCAGGGTGCGCCGCCGGTCGAGCCGGTGCAGCTCGGGGTCGCGATCGCGGTATGCCGTGGCCGCGCGCCGCACGAGGTCGACGACCACGTCGTCAGCGCGCTCGCCGTAGAGCTGCTCGAGACCGTCGTGGAGGTCGTCCCACCACCGCTCGAGCCGGAGGCTGAAGTCCTCGCGCCGCAGCTCGGACATCGCCGCGAGCACCTCGTCGGCAGCCGCGGCAGCACGAGAGAACGCGAGGGACGCGACGGTCATTGGCGCTCCTTGGCTGGCCGGAGTCCCCGACGGACGGGAGGCTCCGACGGTGACGGGCCGAGTATACGTAAGCGCTTACATCGGCGACCAGACCCCCACCGATCGGGTTGGATGGGGGCATGTCCGGGCCGCACTCCACCCCTGCCGCTGCGTCCTCGCCCAAGGACCGGTTCATCACCGTCTACGGGCGCAATCCCGTGGTCGAGGCCCTGACCAGCCCCACGCTCTCCGTCGACAAGGTCCTGCTCGCCGACACCGCTCGCGGACCCCATGTCGCGGAGATCCTCGCGGCCGCCCGGGCCCGCGGTGTGCCGGTGCAGCGGGTCAGCGCCGAGCGGGTCAAGAAGATCGCCGGCAACGGCAAGCAGGACCAAGGCGTGTGCGCCGACGTCGTGGCCCCGCGGATGCGCGCGCTCACCGATGCCCTCTCGGCCAAGGCGCTCGACGGCCCGGTCCTCGTGCTCGACGGCATCACCACCCCGGCCAATGTCGGGATGATCCTGCGCACAGCCACGGCCGCGGGCTTCGCCGGCATCGTCGTGCCGCGCCGCGGGGTCGCGTCGATCGATCCGCTCGTCGTCAAGGCCTCGGCCGGCATCGCCTTCGTCGCCCCGATCCTCAAGGCCTTCACCGCGGAGGAAGCCGTGCAGGCCCTGCGCGACAACGGTTTTCACATCGCCGCCCTCGACTCCGAGGGCCCGACGAGTCTCTACGAGAGCGCCTTGCCCAGCCGCACGGCATACGTCATGGGGGGCGAGACCGCGGGAGTGAGCCCGGCCGTCAGCGACCTCGTCGACAGCTGGTTGCACATCCCCATGGCACCGGGCGTCGAGTCGCTCAACGTCGCGGCGGCAGCGGCGGTC
Organism: uncultured Intrasporangiaceae bacterium; assembly: GCA_964558825.1. Classification (GTDB taxonomy): domain Bacteria; phylum Actinomycetota; class Actinomycetes; order Actinomycetales; family Dermatophilaceae; genus Phosphoribacter. The sequence goes on along the minus strand of CAZLGB010000052.1, from coordinate 6,675 downwards.
GTGTGCTTCGAGGTGCGTCGCCGGGCGGCGGCGTCCTAGCGAGCTCAGCTCCCCCACTCGGTGGCCAACCGGCGCACGACGGTCATGTCGCGCGCGGTCGCGACGACGCCGAGTCGCTCGATGCGCGCGCCGGTGATCTTGGCCTCGTGGAAGGACACCCCCAAGCGCAGCACGATGTGGTCGTCGAGCAGGTATGCCGTCTCCCCTTCACGACTCCAGCCGGCCAGCGTGTCGGCCGTGCCCGCCGCGGGCACCCGATCGAGGAAGGCGACATAGCTGCGCCCCCCCGGATAGGGATCGGGCAGCGCCTCGACGGCAGCCACCAGCGTGGGCAGCTGAGCCGGCCGGCGGACAATCGCCGGCACGTCGAAGCCGAACTCGGCGCCGAGCACCTCGGCGACCCGGTCGGCCACTGCGGCGGGCGAGCGCATCGGGGTCACCACCCGCACGTTGCCCGTCTGGATGATCGTCGCGACCTCGGTGAAGCCCCCTGCCTCGAGCGCCGCGCGCACCCGGGCCATCGGGGTCTGGCGCCGGCCGACGTTGACCGCGCGCAACAGGGCGATGTATGCCGGCATCAGCCCTCCACGTCGAGCGTGCCACGGCCGATCTCGCGGACCAGTCCCCCGACCTGCACGAGGCCGGCCGCGGTCACGGTGATGTGCAGGAGCGAGGGCCGTGCCACAGCCTGGCCCTGGGACACGCGCACGTGCAGGTCGCGGCGGCCCTGGTGGGCCCAGAGCGAGCCGAGATTGGCGCAGGCCGAGCCGGTGGCGGGATCCTCGACCACGGCGGTGTCCTGGCTGAAGAAGAGCCGCGCCTCGAGGGTGTCAGGGCCGGTCCAGGCCCAGACATAGGCGAGCGCCTCGCCTGAGGGCGTCATCGCGGTGCGGCGCAGCAACGGCGCATCGGGGGTGGCCCGGCGCACTGCGTCGGCGTCGCGCACCTGCACCAGCAGCTGACGGATACCCGCGTCGACCCAGTGGGCCGGGGGCTCGGCAGCGACGGCTCCAACGGCGGCCCCCTCAATGGCCGAAGCCGCCCCGAGGTCGGCCTGCTCGAGGCCCAGCATGGCCGCCAGTGTCTCTCCCGGCAGGTCGGCCACGGCCACCGTCGCCGGGTTGGCCGTGAGGGTCCAGCGACCGTCGGCGAGCGCCACCGGGATCGGACCGGCCGGCATCCCGAGGACGACCTGCTCGCGGCCGGCGCGCTCGGCGACGACGGCCGCCGTCCCGAGCGTCGGGTGCCCCGCGAAGGGCAGCTCGATCGTCGGCGTGAAGATCCGCACGGTGGCGTCGGTGCCGCCATCCCCGGCGGTGACGAAGGTCGACTCCGACAGGTTGAACTGGCGGGCGATCGCCTGGCAGGTCTGGGGCGACAGTCCGGTCGCGTCCTCGACGACGGCGAGCGGATTGCCGGAGAAGGGGTCCCCGGGCAGGGCGAACACATTGAGCAGTCGATATGCGCGCGTCACGCCCGACAGCTTGCCACCCGCGTCCTAGGCTCGCATCGCCCGCTCCCCGGTCACCCAGAGGTTTCCCGTATGCCGACCCGCGCCCCCGACGCACCCGCCCCGTCCGTCGCATTGCTGCCCGGACTGCTGCTGGATGGAGCTGAGCCGGTGCGCCGACTGGCAGCCGGAGCGGTCGCCATCGGCCTCGGCGTCGCGGCGGTCGTCGCGTGGATGGGCGCCGTCTCAGCCGGGTTGCTCATCGCCGTCTTCGTCGTCCCCACCGTGCTCGTCGTCGTCACGGCGAGCCGTGGCCGCACCGTGGCGGCCCTGGCGGGAGCCGTCGCCGGGGTCGTGGCCGGCCTGGCCGCCCTCGTCCTGCGGGCCATGGTGTGGCCGGGTCCGACGATCCCCGCGTGGATCGGTCCCCAGCTGACCGATCTCGTGGGTCCAGCCGTCGCCATCGTTGTCGGCGTGGTCATCAGCCAGCTCATCGCGGGCGCGATGGGGGGCGGAGATCCGTTGCGCCGGGCCGCGGTTGCCGCGGTCGTAGCGGCCGCCTTTGCCGCCGGGGAGTCGCTCGTGGCGACCTGGCCGCTGCTGACAGGCGCCGGTCTGGCCAACGCCCAGGTGATGTCCTGGTGGGCTCTGGGCTTGACCGTCGGGCTGATCAAGCCCGCCCTCTTCGGCCTTGGCGCTGCCCTGGCCGCCGCGGCCTCGGGGGTCAGCCGCCTCGGGGCGATCCTCGGCGCGGCCGCGACCTGGGCGGCATACCTCGCGGGCAGTGTGCTGCTCGTCCCCCTCGGCGCCCAGCCCCTCGGCACGGTCCTGGCCGCGGTCTGGGGGTTGACCCTGTGCTGGTTGCTCGCGCTGCGGCTGGACCGGCGAGCTCGCCGACTCAGCGGCGTCGCCACGCACCTACCCGACCTGCGTCAGGCCCGGCTCGTGCTCGCGGCCGGCGCGGCTCTGTGCCTCGTCATCGGACTGGTCCTGGCCGGCAAGAGCCCAGCACCCGGTGGGGCCTTCCTCAAGGTGCCGACCTCCCGCGTCGCCCCCGCCGAGGGGGCCCTGAGCATCGTGCTCGACCACGGCGTCACCGTGTCCCTGCCGTCGCCCTGGGTGCTGCGTCCTGGCGGCGGCAACTCCGTCGCGGTGGTGTCCCATCCGTCCGGAGTGACCGGCGTCGTCACCGTCGTGTCCCAGCCTGACGACGCCGTGCCGCTGTGCGAGCACACCCTGAGCGAGGCCACTCACGCCTTGGCCGTGTCCCGGCTCGGCGGCTGCAAACAGGGGGCCATCCTCGGGCGGGTCGACACCGCCACCGGCTGGCTCTCCGGCATGTATGCCGCCCCGCTGCCGACCACGCAGGCGCTGACGGCCTTCGTGGGCACGGGACACCGGTTCGACGGGCTGTCGGTCCGGGTGGTCGTGCAGGCCCGCCCCGGGGCGGCCGATGACGTGGCCTCCCTGTCGTCTGCCCAGGAGCTGGTCGGCGCCGCTCTCAGCGGACTCGACGCCGCACCCTGACGGCGCCGGACAGGGGCCCCGGCGGTCAGACCTGCCCTGGGGTCAGGGCAGCTCCCACGTGTGCACCGGCACGTTGGCGTGCATCTGCACGGCATACGCCTCGACCATGCGGCGCAAGGCCTCGGGCCGGTCCATCCCCGACTCCTCCAGACGCGCCACGGCGTCGGCCTGCCACGATGCACCATTGCGGCCGGTGAGGCAGCGTCCCTCGACGACCGAGAGGTAGCGCTCGCGGACGGCGTCGGAGACGCCCCACTCGCGTAGTCCCTCGTGGGCCAGGGGCAGCAGGTGGCGCAGGATGAGCTCGGTGGCCGGCAGGTCGCCGCGCCCGGGCCAGAACAGCCGCGAGTCGATCCCGTCTCGGGCACCGGACTCGAAATTGTCCTGCGCCGCAGCGAAGCTCATCCGCGACCACAGCGGACGGTCCTCCTGGGCGAGCATCCGCAGTGCGCCGTAGTAGAACGCAGCGTTGGCGAGCGTGTCGATGATCGTCGGCCCGGCGGGCAGCACCCGGTTTTCCACTCGCAGGTGGGGCGCGCCGTCGACGATGTCGTAGATCGGTCGGTTCCAGCGGTAGATCGTGCCGTTGTGCAGCCGCATCTCCCCGAGCTTGGGCACGCCGCCCGCGTCGAGCACTGCCGAGGGGTCCTCGTCGGTCAGCTCCGGCAGCAGGGCCGGGAAGTAGCGGACGTTCTCCTCGAAGAGATCGAAGATCGAGGTGATCCACCGCTCGCCGAACCAGACCCGAGGGCGGACTCCCTGGTTCTTCAGCTCCGGCGAGCGGGTGTCGGCCGCCTGGGTGAAGACGGCGATCCGCGACTCGGCCCAGAGCCGGCTCTCCAAGAAGAAGGGCGAGTTGGCGCCCAGGGCCAGCTGCGGGCCGGCGAGGACCTGAGCGGCGTTCCAGTGGTCGGCGAAGGACAGCGGGGCGACCTGCAGGTGCAGCTGCATCGACGTGCACGCGGCCTCGGGGGCGAGGGAGTCGAAATAGCGTTGCAGCCGCTCACCCGTCGGGCCCTCGATGTCAAGGTAGACATCCTCTCCCCGGGCGCTGAGCATCGCGTCGTTGAGGGCGTGATAGCGCGTGTTGGCGCTCATCCAGTCGCCCTCGAAGTGCTCGCCGGCGACGGTCGGCAGGATGCCGACCATGACGATGTGGGTGCCGAGCTCGGCGCTCTTGGCCTCGGCGCGGTTGAGCGAGCGGCGCAGGTCGTGCTCGAGCTCGAGGGCCGAGTCGCCGGGCAGCGGCCGCGGCTGGACGTTGAACTCGATGTTGTAGCGGGCGAGCTCGGTCTGATACTCGGGATCGGCGATCCGCTCGAGCACCTCGGCGTTGTCCATCCGCGGCCGGTAGTCGTTGCCGACGAGGTTGAGCTCGATCTCCATGCCGGTCATCGGCCGCTCGAACTCGAAGTGGCTGTAGGCCAGCATCCGCTCGAAGACGTCCAAGGAGAGCTGGACCTTCTCGCGGTAGCGCTGGCGCTGCTCGCGGGTGTACGTCACGGCGGCGATGTCCTGGCCCATGGCCGCTGAGTATGCCGGTCCGCAGCGGCGCGCGCGATGCCTGGGTGCCCGGTCGACGCGCCTCCCGGCCCCTGTCGGCGGCCGGCCATAGCCTTCGGCTGTGCGTCTCGTCCACACCTCCGACTGGCACCTGGGCCGGTCCTTCCACCAGGTGGGGTTGCTGGACGCCCAGGCGCAGTTCGTCGATTTCCTCGTCGAGCTCGTGCGGGCCGAGCAGGTCGACGCCGTGCTCGTGTCCGGCGATGTCTACGACCGGGCGCTGCCGACGCCCGAGACGGTGACCCTGCTCAGTGAGGCGCTCGTGCGCCTCGTCGACGCCGGCGCTCAGGTGGTGCTGACCAGTGGCAACCACGACTCGGCCACGCGGTTGGCCTTCGCCGGCCCGCTGCTCGCTCGGGCTGGCGTGCACATCCGCTCCGGCGACGAGCGGCTGGCCGACCCGGTCGTCGTCGACGGCGTCGCGGTCTATCCACTCCCCTATCTCGAGCCGGCCGTCGCGGCTGGTCCCCTGGGCGCCACCGAGCGCACTCATGCCGCGGTGCTGCGAGCGGCCATGGCCCGGGTCCGCGCCGACCAGCAGCAGCGCGGGCTGCCGGCCGTCGTCATGGCCCACGCCTTCGTCGCCGGGGCTGCCGCGACCCAGTCCGAGCGCGACATCGCGGTCGGCGGGGTCAGCGTGGTCCCCGCCGAGGTCTTTTCCGGTGTCTCGTATGCCGCGCTCGGGCACCTGCACCGGCCCCAGGTCGTGCGCGACCAGGTCGTCTACAGCGGTTCGCCCGTGGCGATGTCCTTCGGCGAGGCCGACCACACCAAGAGCGTCGGGCTCGTCGACGTCGACACGTCGGGGGCCGTGTTGCTCGAGCCGGTCCCGACGCCGGTGCCGCGCCGCCTGGCGGTCATCCGCGGCGACCTCGACGAGATCCTTGCCGACCCCCAGTGGTCCTGGGCCGAGCAGGCCTGGTGCCAGGTCGTGCTGACCGACGCGGTGCGCCCGTTGGGAGCCTTCGAGCGGCTCAAGCGGCGCTTCCCCCACCTGCTCGCGCTCGACTTCGACCCGCGGGGCGGACAGGTTGTCACGGTCCGCGACTATGCCGCGCGCACTCGCCCGGGGCGCTCCGAGCTCGAGGTCTGCTGCGACTTTCTCGCCCACGTGCGGGCCGGGGCCGGCCCCGATGCGGCCGAGCGGGCCGAGCTGACGGCCGCCCTGGAGGCGACTCGCGTCGCCGTGGGGAGCACAGCCGACGATGGAGGCCTGCACTCGGCGTCGGATCGGGCCGGTGTGGCATGAGGCTGCACCGGCTCACCCTCGGGGCCTTCGGGCCCTTTGCCGCTCCGGTGGACGTCGACTTCGACGCCCTCGGCGCCGGCGGCATCTTCCTCATCCACGGAGCGACGGGCAGCGGCAAGACCAGCCTGCTCGACGCCATCTGTTTCGCGCTGTTCGCGCGGCTCCCCGGCGACCGACCTGCCGGCGCTGCGCTGTCGAGCCAGCACGCCGAGGCCGAGGCCATCCCCACGGTGACGCTCGAGGCCACCCTCGGCGGTCGTCGGCTGCGCATCACCCGCTCGCCCGATCACCCGCGGGCCAAGCGCCGGGGGTCGGGCACGACCATGGCCAAGGCCTCGGTCCTCGTCCAGCAGTGGGAGGGCAGCCGCTGGGTGACCCGCACGACGCGCGCCGACGAGGCCGGCCTGGTGATCGGCGACGCCCTCGGCATGCACCTCGACCAGTTCGTCAAGGTCGTGCTGCTGCCCCAGGGCGACTTCGCCGCCTTCCTCCAGGCCAGCGCCGACCAGCGCGCCGAGCTGCTCGAGCGGCTCTTCGACATCAGCCGCTATGTCGACGTCGAGCGCTGGCTGGCCCAGCAGCGCCGCTCGCATCAGCTGACGCTCGAGGTGGCGGAAGCTGCCGAGGCCGGCGAGCGCGCCCGCATCCACGATCTCGTCGCCACTCTCCCCGAGCACGTCATCACCGGTGTCGCGATGGTCGGTGTCACCAAGGAGGGAGCCAAGGACGAAAGCACCACGCGCGGCGCAGCTGCCGGCGAGAGGGCCACGGCCGACCCAGCGGCAGACTCGCACGCCATCACCGGCCCCGACCCGATCCCGGCGCTGCGCCGGCTGCTCGAGCGGCTGCGCGGGCACGCGGTGGCGACCTTGGCTGAGGGCGACCG
>CAZLGB010000051.1:0-19471 GCA_964558825.1 uncultured Intrasporangiaceae bacterium | reverse complement strand
CGGGCTGGTCGGCTATGGCCTGGGGCTCTCCCGCGGGTCGGCCGCGACGGGCCCGGCGACCGAGGCCGCGACGACGCCGCCACCCTGGGCCGACCAGATCGAGCCGTTCGTCGGCGCTCACCAGTCCGGCGTGCTCACCGCACCCCAGTCGCGGGCGACCTTCCTCGCCCTCGACCTGTCAGCCACCGACCCGGGGGCCGCACGCGACGGGCTGCGCCGCCTGCTGCGGCAGTGGACCGACGACGCGGCGCGATTGCAGCGCGGCATACCGACCCTCGCCGACCCGCAACCCGACCTCGCCGGGCCGCCGTCGCGGCTGACCATCACCGTCGGGCTGGGCCGCGGCGCGCTCGACAAGGCGGGGCTGCTCGATCGCGCCCCGAGCTGGCTCGGCCCTCTGCCGGCCTTCAGCGTCGACCGCCTGCAGGCAGCCTGGAGCGAGGGCGACGTCCTCGCCCAGGTCTGCGCCGAGGACCCCATCGTGCTCGCTCATGCGGTGCGCTCCCTGCTCATCGACGCCACCGGCATCGCGACGGTGCGCTGGACCCAGCACGGTTTCCGCCGACCGGTCGGGTCGGTGTCGGCCATGCGCAATCTCATGGGCCAGGTGGACGGCACCGTCCAGCCGGCCGCCGACCAGGTCGAGGACCTCGTCTGGATCGGCACCGAGGGGCCGGCGTGGCTGCAGGGCGGCTCGAGCCTCGTCGTGCGGCGCATCGCGATGAACCTCGACACGTGGGACAAGCTCGACCCCGGCGCCAAGGAGGCCGTCATCGGGCGGCGGCTGACCAGCGGGGCCCCGCTGACCGGCTCGGTGGAGACCGACACCCCCGACCTGGCGGCCACCGCGTCGGGGCTGCATGTCATCCCCGACTTCGCCCACGTCCGGCACGCGGCCGCGGTCGCTCCCCGCGAGAAGATCCTCCGCCGGCCCTACAACTACGACGAGTCACCGACCGGGACGGGCGACTCCCCCACGGCCGACGCGGGGCTGCTCTTCGCGGCATACCAACGCGATCTCGTCGGACAGTTCGTCGCGATCCAGCGCCGCCTCGACGGGCCGGACCTGCTCAACACGTGGACGACCCCGATCGGCTCGGCGGTCTTCGCCGTGCTGCCGGGGGTCACCGAGGCGCAGCTCGCCCACGGCGGCTATCTCGGGCAGGCGCTGCTCGACGGCTGAGCCACGCCGCGCGCGGGCTCAGGTCAGCCCGAAGCCGCGGAGCACCAGATCACGGGTCGCGGCCTCGACCCGCTCGCGCGGTATGCCGTGGCCGATGGCCGTGACGGCGGAGTTGACCAGCCCGCGCACGAGCACGCTGGCGATCGCGGGATCGGGGGCCCCGCCGTCGGCGAGCGCGGCTCGCAGCGGCTCGATGAGCTCGTCGTGCAACTCGCGGACGGCCTCGCGGCATACCTCCGGCATGGCGATCCCGGCGAGGTCGGAGAGGTTGGCGTGCCCCTCGCTCGCGTCCTCGATCGCCGCCTGGATGTATGCCGTGACCCGCTCGGCGGGGGTGCTCGCCGCACCCACTGCCGCGACCATCCGGTCGCGGCTGCGGCGCAGCAACTCGGCGACGGCGGTGCCGAGCAGCGCGTCTGTCGATGGGTAGTACTGGTACATGCTGCTGCGGGCCAGGCCCGCCTTCTTGGCCACGGCGGCCGGGGTGAATCCGCTGATGCCGACCTCGGCCAGCACGTCCGCAGACGCGGTGACGACCTGGACCCGGCGCATGGCGTTGTGCTCGGCGACGGTGGCGGCCTCGATACGCGGCATACCCGGGAGTCTAGGCGCGCCGACTCGGCGCGCGGGCGGGGAGACTCGACCGCTTGCGTTGCTGACACTTGTGTCGATAACATCGGCTCATGACGACCCCCGCACCCGCCCTGGCCCAGGACAAGAGGCGCTGGCTGGCGCTGGCGACCATCGCCCTCGGCACGGCGCTCATCATCATGGACGCGACGATCGTCAACGTCGCCCTGCCGGTGGTCATCCGCGACCTCGACCTCACGGCCAGCCAGGCCGAGTGGATGAATGCCATCTACTCGCTCGTCTTCGCCGCGTTGCTGTTGACCGTCGGGCACCTGGGCGACCTGCGCGGGCGGCGGCTGCTCTTCGCCATCGGGATGGTCGTCTTCATGGGCGCGTCGGTGCTCGCGGGCAGCGCCCAGGCCGCCTGGCCGCTCATCGGGGCCCGGCTGCTGCAGGGCGTCGGCGCCTCGATGATGCTCACCACCGCCCTGTCGAGCATGAACGCGATCTTCCGCGGCCGCGAGCGCGGCATCGCCTTCGCCGTCTATGGGTCGACGATCGGCGGGATGGCCGCGGTCGGCCCGCTCGTCGGCGGCTGGCTGGCCACCGACGTCTCGTGGCGCTGGGCCTTCTGGCTCAACCTCCCCTTCGGCCTGCTCGTGCTGGCCGGCATCTGGCTCGTGCTGCCCGAGACCCGCGATCCCTCGACCGATTCGCACTTCGACCTGCTCGGGGCGCTGCTGTCGAGCGTCGCCATGGGCGGGGTGGTCTTCGCCCTCATCGAGGGCGCGACCTACGGCTGGTGGCGCCAGCCCTCCGGCTCGATCTCTCCGGTCCCGATCGTCGCGATCGTTGCCGCAGCCGCGGGCGTCGGTTTCGTCGCCCGGGAGACCAGCCGGCGCGCCAAGGGCCTCCCGACGATGGTCGACATGGGCCTGCTGCGTCTGCCGACGCTGCGCTATGGGCTCATCGCCGCGACCATCGTCGCCTTCGGCGAATTCGGGCTGATGTTCACCCTGCCGCTGCTGCTGCAGGGCACCCTCGGCTATTCCGCCCTCGGCGCCGGCTGGCTGCTCGTCAGCCTCGCCGTCGGTGCCTTCCTCGTCTCGGGGGTGACCCACCTGCTCACCGAGAAGTTCGGCCAGCGGGCGGTGGTGCGCACCGGCCTCGCGCTCGAGACCATCGCCGTCGCGGGACTGGCCGTCATGCTCTCGCTGACCATCACCGGGTGGACCATCGCCGGCTGGCTGTTCGTCTACGGCCTCGGCGTCGGCATGGCCACCGCCCAGCTCAGCTCGGTCATCATGAGCGACGTGCCGCCGGCCCAGGGTGGTCAGGCCTCCGGCCTGCAGAGCACCGTGCGCCAGCTCGGCTCGGCCCTCGGCATCGCCGTGCTCGGCACCCTGCTGGTCACCTCGCTCGGCACGGGCCTCAGCGACCGGCTCGCCTCGGGCCCGACGGCGACTATGCCGGCCGCCGCCCAAGCGCAGATCGTCGAGATCGTCCGTGGCTCGGCCGGTGCCGCCATTCCGGCGCTGGCCCAGGACCCGCGCACCGCGCCTGCCGCCGACATCGCCCGCGCGGCCATGGTCGACGCCAGTCGGCGCACCGCCGGTTTCGCTGCGGGCGCGCTGGCGCTCGGGCTGCTCGCGACCATCGCGCTGCCCAAGCCGCTTCGCGCCGACGAGGACCCGCATCTGGCCACTGCCGCGGCGCTGGAGGTGCCCGAGGGCGAGGCGCTGGGGGCCTGACGGCGCGCGCCGGCAACCACCCGGCATAACCCTGGGGGTTGATGGCGGCGCGTAGTCTTCGGGGCATGCCGACGCCCTTGCTGCGCCGGATCCGTGAGAGCGTCATCGGCGACGACCAGGTGCTGCCCGGACCTTACGGTCCCCGCCGGGTCACCTACGCCGACTACACCGCCTCCGGCCGGGCGCTCGCCTTCCTCGAGGACTTCATCCGCGACGAGGTGCTCCCTCGCTATGCCAACACCCACACCGAGAGCTCGGGCACCGGATTGCAGACGACCCGGCTGCGTGAGGACGCCCGCGCGATCATCCACGACGCCGTCGGCGGCGACGACGACTCGGTCGTCATCTTCACCGGCTCCGGCTGCACCGGCGCCATCGACAAGCTCATCGGCATCCTCGGGCTGCGCATCCCCAGCGCCCTCGAGGACCGCCACCACCTCGCCGCGCACATCCCCGCCGACGAGCGGCCGGTCGTCTTCATCGGGCCCTACGAGCACCATTCCAACGAGGTCTCCTGGCGCGAGACCATCGCCGATGTCGTCGTCATCCCGCAAGACCTCGACGGCCACATATCCCTTGCCGCGCTGCGAAAAGCTTTGCAGGAGTATGCCGCCCGCCCCCTCAAGATCGGGTCCTTCTCCGCGGCCAGCAATGTCACCGGCATCGTCTCGGACGCTGCCGCGATCGCCCGGCTGCTGCACGAGCACGGCGCGCTGTCCTTCTGGGACTTCGCCGCTGCCGGCCCCTACATCGAGCTGGAGATGGCCGGGCCACCCGGGGACGTGAGTGGCACGGCATACAAGGACGCGATCTTCCTGTCGCCGCACAAGTTCATCGGCGGGCCGTCGACCCCGGGCGTGCTCGTCGTGCGCCGCCAGCTGCTGACCAACCGGGTGCCGACCGTGCCCGGCGGCGGGACCGTCGCCTATGTCAACCCGGCCGACCACCGCTATCTCGACGACCCGGCCCACCGCGAGGAGGGCGGCACTCCCGCGATCATCGAGTCGATCCGGGCGGGGCTGGTCTTCCAGCTCAAGGCGGCCGTCGGCGTCGAGACGATCCGGGCGCAGGAGGAGCGCCTCCTGCGCCGGGCACTGGCGGCCTGGGCGCAGGAGCCGAGCATCGAGATCCTCGGCAACCTCGCGGCCGAGCGCCTCTCGATCGTCTCCTTCGTCCTGCGCGCTCCGTCGGGGCGCTATCTGCACCACAACTACGTCGTCGCCCTGCTCAACGACCTCTTCGGCATCCAGAGCCGCGGCGGCTGCTCGTGCGCCGGCCCGTATGGCCACGCCCTGCTCGGCATCGACCTCGAGCGCTCGCACGAGTTCGAGCGGGAGATCTCACACGGCTGCGAGGGCATCAAGCCGGGGTGGGTGCGGGTCAACTTCAACTACTTCGTCTCCGACACCGTCGTCGACTACCTCATCGAGGCGGTGCGCCTGGTCGCGCGCGACGGCTGGCGGCTGCTGGCGGACTATCGCTTCGACAATCACTCCGGGCGGTGGGTGCACCGCGCCGGTGCCGTCGAGCCGCCGCTGCGCCTGCGCGATGTCACATATGCCGCCGACGGCACGTTCACCTATCCGCCGCACACCGAGCGGGCCCCCGAGAGCGCCCTGACGGCATACCTCGTCGAGGGCGCGCGGATCCTCGCCGCGGGAGCGCCCGCGGGTGGCCAGGACGGCCAGGTCTCCGACAACTTCGACGAGCTGCGCTGGTTCGAGCTGCCGGCCGAATGCCTGGCCCCCATGCACGCGGGGCAGCCCGCCCGCGAGACCGCCCAGGCGCCCGGCTAGGATCGCGATCCCGGTCCGGTGGCGCGCCTGGCTCGAGTGGCTCGAGTGGCTCGACCAGGTGGACTCGGGCGCTCAGGGGGCTTGGCTCGCGCAACTGTGATCGGACCGTGATGGGCATCACCGCCGATGCCCTGGGCATATTTGGGTGGATTGAGGACCATAGGGCCATGGCCAGGCCGATCGGCGCCGTCGCGCGTGGGGACATCGACGCGATCCGCTTTGACGACCTCGCCTTCGAGGGTGCCCACGGCCGGGTCGGGGTCACCGTCTTCCTCCCGTCGGTCCGCCAGGTCGGCATCCTCGGCGAGCCGGAGATCATCTGCCCCTATTCGGCCGGCTGGGGCGAGGGGCTCGGAGCCGCCCGCACGGCCTGCGAGGGCCTGGTCCGGGCGGCCAACGCCATGGCCGTGACCATCGAATATCCCAAGCGCCGCCTGGCCATCAACGAGATCCTCCCCTTTCGCACGGCCGTCTTCGGCGAGGTCATCCAGCACCTGCGCGACCACACGATGTACGACTCCGCGACGACCGTGGTCACCGGCTACTCGCGTGGCACGGCCCCGGCCCGGATGGCCGCCGTCGAGCACAGCGACGTCGTCACCGGGCTGATCCTCGTCGCCCCGACGTGGTTCGGCCAGCAGATCAAGCCGCGCGAGCTGGCCACCCGCGGGCTCGCCGAGAGCGCCGGGGCCATGGCTCGATCGGGCTGGCTCGACCGGATCAACCTCGTCGGCGCGAGCGTGCGCCTGGCTCAGGAGATGCTCGCCCACCCCCTCGACCTGCGTAACGACGTCGCGGCGATCTCCCAGGAGAGCGCCGCCGACCTCGAGGAGATCCTCGCCACCGGCCTGTCGGTCGGTGTCGTCGCCGGGGTCGAGGACGAGCTGTGCCAGGTCGACGGCATCCGCGGGGTCATCGACACACTGGCCGACCCCGACTCGGTCGACTTCCGCGAGGTCCACTCCGACCACTTCTCCTATTTCCTCGCGCCCAAGCCGCTGCGGGTCATCGCCGAGGTCGTCAAGGGGCTCGCGGCTCGCTCGGCCTGACCCTCCGAGGGGGTATGCCGTGCCCCCGCCACGCGTGGGGGCGGTGCCGCGCCCGGCATACGGCCGGACGGCCGACGGGCCGCGCGTCCGGCTGTGCCAGGCTGTCGCCCATGAGTCACTGGGTGCTGGAGTACCGCTATGTCGACATGGACGCCCGCGCGCGGGTGCGCCCCGACCACCTCGCCTTCATGAGCGGGCTGCTCGAGGCTGGGCAGGTACTCGCGGCCGGACCGATCGGTGACGGCGGCGGCGCCATGGCGGTCTTCCGGGCCGACGACGAGCACGCCATGCGCGCGATCATCGCGGCCGACCCCTATACGGCTGCCGGCGTGACCTCCGACCACGTGCTGCGCCCCTGGCAGGTCGTCGTCGGGGGCTGAGTCCCTCCTTCGCCTGGCCCGCTGAGTCGCGGCTCAGTCCCCGCCGATCAGCCTCAGGCCAGCGCCTGGCGCACGGCGGCGAAGAGCGACTGGGCCCGCTCGTCGGTGGCCAGCTCGTCGACGAGCACGACCCGGCCCTGCGCATCGGCGAGCGGGATCTTCCAGTTGGGATATTCCTTGTCGGTGCCCGGCTGATTCTGGATGCGTCGCTCCCCCACGGCATCGACGAGCGCGACGCCCTGCATGACCGCAGGGGCGGCGGCGAGCAGCCGATAGAGCGCCTCGACGGTCTGCTGCTCGGTCGGCGCCTCGGTCGGGTCCGCCGGGAGCAGGCCGCGCTCGCGGCACATCGCCAGCACGCGCTCCTGCTCGGCCTGGTCGGCGGCCACCTCCTCGGCGACCGGGCGGGCCAGCAGCCCGAGGCGCTCGCGCAGCCGGATGTGCTCGCCACTGAGATAGCCGGCCGTCGGGGGCAGGTCGTGGGTGTTGACCGAGGCGAGGCAGCCGCGGCGATAGGCCTCCGGGCGCAGGGGCGAGTGGTCGGCGGCATACTCGAACCAGAGGATCGACGTGCCGAGCAGCCCGCGGTCGGCGAGATAGTCGCGCACCCACGGCTCGAAGGTGCCGAGGTCCTCGCCGATGACAACGGCGCCGGCTCGCTGCGCCTCAAGGGCGAGGATGCCGACGAGCGCCTCGTGGTCGTAGTAGACATAGGCGCCCTGGTCGGCGGGGAGCCCGATCGGCACCCACCAGAGGCGGAAGAGCCCCAGCACGTGGTCCACCCGGATCCCCCCGGCATGGCGGAGGATCGTGCGGAGCATGTCGCGGAAGGGGGCATATCCCGCGTCGGCCAATTTGCCTGGGTCCCAAGGGGGTTGAGACCAGTTTTGGCCCTGCTGGTTGTACATGTCCGGGGGTGCGCCCACCTCGACACCGGCGGCCAGGACGTCGCGCAGCACCCAGGCGTCGGCCCCGAGCGGGTGGACCCCGACGGCGAGGTCGTGGACGATGCCGACGCCCATGCCCGCCCGCAGCGCCGTCGCCTGGGCCGCCTCGAGCTGCTCGTCGAGCACCCACTGCAGCCAGCAGTGGAAGTCGATCCGGTCGCCCAGCCGCTCGCGCCAGGCGTCGGCCTCGGGGCCATAGGGCGAGAGCTCGTGCCACAGGGGCGCATCCTCGCTCGCGTGCTCGCGCAGCGCGCACCACAGCGCGAAATCCTCCAGCCCGCGCCCGTGTTCGGCCCGGAAGGCCGCGAAGCGGGCGGCACGGCCGGGACTGCGCGGCACGGCATACACGAGCTCGAGGGCGGCGAGCTTCGCGCCGTATGCCGCGTTGCGCGGCACCTCGGTCGCGTCGTGATTGCGAGCGGTCGCCTCGATCCACAGCCGCGAGACGTGCCGACGCGCCTCGGTCGAGAGCAGCACCGTCTCGGGGATCGCCTCGATGCGGACATAGAGCGGGCTGAAGAAGCGCCGGGTCGTCGGCAGATAGGGCGAGGCCTCCATTGGCGGAGACGGCTCGGCGGCATGCAGCGGGTTGACGAGGATCCAGTCGGCGCCGGCGGCGGCGCCGATCGCGGCGAGGTCGCCGAGGTCCTCGACGTCGCCGACCCCCCACGAGCGGCTCGAGCGGACCGAGTAGAGCTGGGTCATCAGCCCCCACGTGCGCTCGCGCCCGCAGCGGGTCGGCAGGTCGATGCCGGTGCGGATGGTGGCGGGCACGACGACGAGGGTCGCCTCGGCCTGGCGCCCCCCGCTCGTCGCGCGCACGACATGCCAGCCGAGGGGCAGCTCGGCTGGCAGCCAGAAGGTCGCCCGGCCGAGGCGCACCCCGTCGACCTCACGGGGCGGGGTGTATTGGTCGCCTTGGTATGCCGGCCACTCCCGGCCTGTCTCGTCGAGCACCCAAACCTTGACCGGGTCGCCGTCGATGACGTGGACGGGGAAGCTCACCGATGCGCCGGCGCGCATGACGATGGTCGGCGGGAGCAACTGGCGCCAGGCGTGGTTGGCCCGGTCCGCGATGGCCGCCTCACACGCCTCGCTGCTCGAGGCGTCGACGCCCAAGGCGGCGAGCACCCGGGTCAGGGTGAGCGCGGAGACCTGCTGCTGGGTGCCGTAGAAGCCCCAGAAGTCGACGCCGACACCATGGGCCTTGGCCAGCTGTTGCAAACGTTCCAGGCGTGGGGCATCGGGTGCGAGCTCGGGCATCGGTCCTGGTTCCGGGTCGTGAGGCGGGTCGTGGGCGGGTCGTGGGCGGGTCGTGGGCGGGGCGCGGTGCGGCGGTGACGATTCTTTCACCTGCCGGGTCAGGCCGGTGGAGTGAACCGCCCGTCGGCCGCCGTCCAGCCGCCGTCGACGAAGAGCACCGACCCGGTCGTATAGCTCGACGCGTCGGAGGCGAGGTAGACGACGGCTCCTGCCAGCTCCTCGGGGCGCCCCCAGCGGCCGAGGATGCTCTTGGCGCCGTAGGCGGCATACCAGTCGGGGTTGCCCTTGATCGGCGCGGTGAGCGGGGTGTCGATGACGCCGGGGGCGATGGCATTGACCCGCACGCCCTGCGGTCCGAGCTCGACGGCGAGGGTGCGCAGGAGCATGACCAGGCCGGCCTTGGTCATCGCATAGACGCCCTGGCCCGGCTCGGTCGTCTGGCTGCGGATCGAGCTGAAGCCGATGATCGAGCCGCGACCGCGCGCGGCCATTCCCCGCCCGACGGCGGTGAAGAGGTCGAAGGCGGCGCGGAGGTTGAGGTCGACGACGGTGTCGAATTCGGCTGCGGTGTAATCGAGCAGGCGCTTGCGCACGTTGACGGCCGGCGTGACGACGAGGATGTCGAGGTCGCCGAGCTCGCCCACCGCCCGCGCGATCGCGCCCTCGGCGAGGACGTCGAGCTGGTATGCCGTGAGGCTCCCGGAGGTGGTGGCCGAGGCGGCTTGGGTGTCTGCGCTGCCCAGGGCCACGGTGGCCGCTGCGGCGGCCAGGTCACGGTCGGCGCAGATGACCTCCGCGCCGTGGGCGGCCAGGCCGAGGGCCGCCGCCTGGCCGATGCCACTGCCCGCGCCGACGACGAGCGCCCGGCGCCCGTCGAGGCGGAAGAGCTGAGTCAGCCCGCGGGGTGCGGCAGGGTCTGGGGTGGCGGTCATGAGGCAGGCTCCGGAGTCGGCTCGGGCGCGCTGCCGAGCGGCTCGCCGTCGCCCACCGGGTCAGTGCTGTCCAGCGGGTCACTGCTGTCCAGGGCGGTGCCGCACCACGGGCAGTAGAAGATCGGAAGGTAGGAGAAGTCCCCGTCGTGGATCGGTAGACCGACGATGTCGGTCTCGTGGTCGCGAATGATGAGGGCGTCGGGGCACTCGAAGGGGTCGTCGTGGATCTCGCAGGTCCAGTCGAGCTGCTCGGCGAGCCGCGCACAGCACGCCTGGCCGGCCCACGCGTCGGTCGCTTGCTCGCCCGCGTGTCCGATCGTCTCCGTCGGGTCGGTCGCTGGTTGGCCCGTCACCTCGCCTGCCGCCGACTGGTTGGTCGCCGGCTGACCCGTCACCTCGCCTGCCGCCGACTGGCCAACCCACGTGCTCTCAGCCATTGCGACCTCCATGTCACCCGGTGAGCCGCTCACCCGCGTCCGCTGCGACAGCGCCTTCCTGGCCAGCATGGCACGACCGGGTTGGCACGGCATACCGCCCCGCCGGGCCCACCGGGGGCTGCCGAGCGGCATACCGCCCCGCCGTGCCGGGTGCTGCGGGCCTGAAGCAGTCGCTGAAGGCGTCTCTGGTGTGGTGATCACGACACCAGGGAGTGCTTCAGTGACTGCTTCACGACCTCGCGGGCTCAGCGGCCCGCCAGCGCCCCAGCCCCAGCCCCAGTTCGGCCGCCATTGGCGCTCAGATTGGTGGCTGGCGTTCATATCTCGACGCCATCGACCAATGTCGCCGCCATGGCGGCGAAACTCCCGAGGGGCGCAGCCACTCGTCAGCTGGGTGCCCCGCTGAGGACCCGCTCAACTCCCGAAGGCGGAGGGGAAGGCCGCGCGATAGGAGCGGATCTCGCCGGCCGGCGTGGTGACCGACTCGGCGGCCAACATGGCGTGCCCGACAGCCCGGGTGACGACATCGCCGGCCGCGTCGAGCAGCGTGTGGAAGGCCATCGGTTCGGGCCGTCCGGCTTCACCCCGCTCCCCCGTGGCGAGGGTGAAGAGCGTGTCGCCGTCGAACATCGTGTGCACCGGGCGGATCGCGCGTGCCAACCCGTCGTGACCGATCCCCGACACCTTGGCGCACTGGGCCTTGGTCAGCGTCGCATCGGTCGCGATGACGCCGATGGTCGTGGCCAAGGCATATCCGAGGCCCGTGGCCCGAGCCTCAGCCGCGGCGCGCTCCTTGGCGGCGATCAGCTCGGCGGCGGAAGGCCTTGCCAGCGTGGGGAACTCGCCGCCAAGGCCGAGGCGCACGGCATACAACTCGCCGGTCGCGGGGTTGACGCACGAGCCGATGGCGTTGACGACGACGAGCGCCGCGACCGTCGTGCCATCGGGCAGCACGAGACTGGCCGAGCCGACGCCGCCCTTGAGGCCGCCGGCCCGCGCGCCGGTGCCGGCGCCGACGCAACCTTGCTGCACCGCAGCATCATTCGCGACGACATAGGCGTCATTGCCCGATGACGAGTCGGGCCGCTTGCCGAAGTCGCCGCCCCGCCCGAGGTCGAAGATCACCGCGGCGGGCACGATCGGCACGACCTCGCCGGGCTTGCCCATGGGGAAGCCGACGCCCGCGGCATACAGCCGTTGCATGACCCCGTCGGCGGCAGCCAGCCCGAAGGCCGAGCCGCCCGACAGGACGACGGCGTGGACGCGCTCGACGAGATTGCGCGGGTCGAGCAGGTCGGTCTCGCGGGTGCCCGGCCCACCGCCGCGGACGTCGACCCCTGCGACCGCACCGCCATCGGGCGCGAGGACGACGGTCGTGCCGGTCAGCCAGCCGTCGCCCTTGCGGGTCGCGTGCCCGACACGTATGCCGGCCACGTCGGTCAGCGTGTTGGTGCGCCCCGGGTGCGGGGTCGAGTCAGCACTCATCGGCGATCCTTCGGTGTCTCGGTGCGGGGCGAATTGACGCGTGCGGCAAGGGTTTCGGCGGCAAGATCGGCGGCGGTGCGGCCGGCCAGGGCGGCCTGCAGGCGTGGTGCGGCAGCGATGAGCGCCCGAGTGTAGGGGTGCTCGGGCGCGTCGTAGACCCGCTCGATCGGCCCCGACTCGACGATCTCCCCGCGGCTCATCACCGCCACGGTGTCGCAGACATGCCGGACGACGGACAGGTCGTGCGAGACGAAGACGAGGGTGAGCGAGAGCCGGTCGACGAGGTCGGCGAGCAGGTTGAGCACCTGGGCGCGCACGGAGACGTCGAGCGCCGAGACCGGCTCGTCGGCGACGAGGATGCGCGGATCGGGGGCGAGCGCGCGGGCGATGGAGATGCGCTGACGTTGCCCGCCAGAGAACTGATGCGGATAGCGATCGGCCGCCTCGGGCTGCATCCCCACGGCCTCGAGCAGCTCGAGCACCCGCGACAGGTTGTGCCGATGTCCTTGGGCGACAAGGGGTTCGGCGATGATGTCACGCACTCGCATGCGCGGGTCGAGCGAGCCCATCGGGTCTTGGAAGATCAGCTGCAGCTGCGCCCGCAGAAAGCCCAGCCGGCGCTCGGGCAGCCGCGAGATCTCCACCCCCTCGACCTGCACCGACCCCGACGTGGGCTGGTCGAGGCCGGCGATGATCCGCAGGAGGGTCGACTTGCCACACCCCGACTCGCCGACGATGCCGAAGCGCTGCCCCGGCGCGATGTCGAGACTCACCCCGCGCAGGGCGTGGACGACCGGGCCGGGCCGGGTGAGCGAGGTGCGCGGCCGCCGATAGTCACGGGTCACCTCGCGGACCCGGATGGCCGGGACGGCGTCGGCGAGCGGCGAGGTGGACGAGGTGGACGAGGTGGACGAGGTGGACGAGGTGGACGAGGTGGACGAGGCGGACGAGCCGGACGACGTGGACGATCCGGGCAAGGCGGACGATCCGGGTGAGCCGGGCCAGGCGGGCCCGACCGAGGGGGCGCTCACGGCATACCCCCTGAGCCGGGAGCCCGGTGGATCACCGGATGCGCACAGGCGAAACCCTGCTCGGGCCCGGGCCCCTGCCACGGCGGCAGCGTCTCGCAGGCGACCGTCGCGTGCGTGCAGCGGTTGCGGAAGACGCACCCCGCGGGGAAGCGCCCGGCGCTCGGCACCGAGCCCGAGATGGTGTAGAGCCGCCCGTCGGCGCGGGTGAGTTCGAGGTCGGAGGCGCCGATGAGGCCGCGGGTGTAGCGGTGGCGCGGCCGGGTGAAGACCTCGTGGACCTCGCCGGCCTCGACGACGCGCCCGCCGTACATGACGAGGACCCGCTCGCAGACGCTCGCGACGACGGCGAGGTCATGGGTGATGAAGAGCAGTCCAGCGTCGCGGGCCTCGACGCCGCGGACGACGAGGTCGAGCACGAGCGCCTGCACGGTGACGTCGAGCGCCGTCGTCGGCTCGTCGCAGATGAGCAGTGCGGGGTCGTTGGCCAGGGCGATGGCGACGACGACCCGCTGACGCTGCCCGCCGGAGAGTTGATGCGGATAGGCGCGCGCGGCGTCGGCCGGGTCGGGGAGGCCGACCTTGTCGAGCAGCTCGACGGCGCGCGCGTGCGCAGCCCGTCGGTCGGGGACGGTGCCGTGGATGCGCATGACCTCGGCAACCTGCTCGCCGACCCGCATCGTCGGATTGAGCGCGGTCATCGGCTCCTGGAAGACCATCGTCACATCGCGCCCGCGCATGTCGGCCAGCGAGCGCTCGTCGGCCCCGACCACCTCGGTGCGCCGCTCCCCCTGCCCGGTCACCGTGACGGTGCCGGTCGGGACGAGCGACTCGGGCAGCAGCCCCATGATCGCCAGCGCCGTCAGCGACTTGCCCGATCCGGACTCCCCGATGAGCCCGACCCGCTCCCCCCGCCGCACGGTGAGGTCCACATCGGTGAGCAGGGCTTTGTCCCCGACGGTTACGGCGAGGTCGGTGACGCGCACGACGTCAGCGGGCGGCATACCCCCCGAGGGGTATGCCGTGCCGCTGGCTGCCGCGCTCATCGCCGGTCCTGCAGGCGGGGGTCGAAGCGATCGCGCAGTCCGTCGCCGAGCAGGTTGAAACCGAGCACGGCCACGGCGATGGCCACCCCCGGGAAGACCTCGAGCCGGGGCGCCACGAAGATCAGCTCCTGACCCTCCTGCAACATCCGGCCCCACGAGGGTGTGCCAGGGGGCGCGCCGAGCCCGAGATAGGACAGCGCCGCCTCGGCGAGCACGGCGATGGCGAAGGACACCGAGGCCTGCACGGTGACCAGCGAGACGACATTGGGCAGCACGTGGCGGAGCGCGATGGCCGGCGGACGGCGCCCGGCGGCGCGGGCGGCGAGGACGTATTCGGTCTTCATCACCCCGATGGCGCCGCTGCGCACGACCCTCGCGAAGGACGGAATGGTGGAGATGCCGATGGCGATCATCGCCGTGACGACGCCCTGGCCGTGCACCGCGGTGAGCATGATCGCGAGCAGCAGCGCGGGGAAGGCCAGCAGCAGGTCGTTGCCGCGCATGAGCAGCTCGCCCCACCATTTGGGCACCATGGCGGCGAGGATGCCCAGCGGCACCCCGACGACCGCAGCCACGCCCACCGAGACGATGCCGACGAGCAGGGTCGTGCGCGATCCGACCATGAGCAGCGAGACGACATCACGGCCGAATTTGTCGGTGCCGAGCCAGTGGCTGCCACAGGAGGTCGCGAGCCGCTCGGCGGCGTTGATCGCGCCGGGGTCGTAGGGCGTCCACACGAAGGACAGCAGCGCGACGACGACGACGAGGGCGACGATGCCGCCGCCGACGAGCAGGGTCGCCTCGATGCCGAGCCGCGAGCGGCGGCCGCGAGGCGGCAGCACGGCCTCCGCGCCACGCGAGAGGGCACTCATCGGGCCCCGCTGCGCAGTCGTGGATCGATGACGAGATAGAGCAGGTCGACGAGGAAGTTGACGAGCAGCACCGCGACGACGAGCACCATGACGACGTCCTGCACGACGATGAGGTCGCGATTGCCGACGGCGTCGAGCAGCAGCGACCCAAGCCCCGGGATGACGAAGACGCGCTCGATGACGACCGCCCCGACGAGCAGGGTCGCCAGCTGCAGCCCGAGGACGGTGACGACAGGCACCGAGGCATTGCGCAGGCCGTGGCGCACGAGGGCGCGCATCGGGGTGAGGCCCTTGGCGCGCGCGGTGCGCAGATAGTCCTCGCGCAGCACGTCGAGGACGGCGCTGCGGACATAGCGGGTCAGCACCGCTCCCTGGACCAGCCCGAGCGAGAGGGCCGGCAGCACGAGTTGCCGGGCAAACAACCCCGGATCGTATGCCGGTGGCGTCCACCCGCCCGCCGGGAGCCACCCGAGCTGGACCGCGAAGACCGTGACGAGCAGGATGCCGGCGAGGAAGGCCGGCACGGCGACACCGAGCTGGGAGATCGCGCTGAGCACCAGTCCGGCCGGCCTCCGGTGATGGACCGCCATATAGGTGCCGAAGGGCAGGGCGATGGCGACGGCGACGATCATCGACGCGGCGACGAGGATGAGGCTGACCTGCAGTCGGTCGGCGATCTGCGGGCCGATCGGTGCTCGGCTGATGTAGCTCACGCCGGGGTCGAAACGCACCAATCCGCCCACCCACGAGGCGAATTGCTCGATGATCGGCCGATCGAGCCCAAACTCGGCACGCATCCGCGCGACGTTGTCCTCGGTGGCGTTGATGCCGAGCGCGACTCGGGCCGGGTCGCCCGGCAGCAGCACCATGAAGCCGAAGACGAGCACCGAGCTCACGGCCAGGCTCGCCAGCAGCACCGCGGTGCGCTCGAGGGCCCGAAGGAGCATGGCGTCAGCCTGTCAGATCCTCCTGTCCCATGCCCGCCCGCTCCCTTGCTGGGTCGAGGGTGCTCACCCCGCCCCCAACCCGCGAGGGACCACTTCGTGTCGTCAAACCACGCCATGGCGACAGGAAATGGTCCGTCGGCGAGGACGGCGAGGGTCCGGCCCCCCGCTCGGCTACGCTCCGCGCCGATCTGGCCCCTCACGCAGCGGTATGCCGCCCGCTCAGGTGAGCGGGCGGCATACCGGATCAGCGAAGCAGGGCCAGCGTCAGTCGGCCATCGGCGGGTAGTTGGGGTCGGAGGCGTGCGCGCTGATGAACGACTGCTCGCTGCGCACGGCCTTGTCGACGGCCGCCGAGTCCATGGCCAGGCTGACCGCGTAGCGAAAGATCACCAGGCTGAAGCCGACGACGACGATGAGGTCGATCCACTCGGGCAGCAGGTTGAGGCAGCCCTCGCCATAGCGACCCATGAGCCCGATCATGGTCAGCCCGATGAGCCACGGCCAGATCCACGACGCCGCGCGCCAGTCGATGTCGGTGCGACGCACCTGGTCGGCCCGGCGCAGCATGAGCTCGAAGACGATGCGCCCGATGAAGATGCCGGTGAGCAGCTTCCAGGTCGCCTCGAAGCCGCCCCAGTAGACGATGAGGTTAGCGGCGATGAAGCCGACCGGGTTGAGGACCTTCGGGAACGGCATCACATAGGGCCGTGGCCGGTTGCCATCACGCAGTTGCAGCGCCGCGAGCGAGACTGGGGCGAAGCCGTACATGATCGCTGTGGCCCCGGTGACGAGGCCGACGAGCGACGCCCAGCTGGGGAACGGCAGGAAGGCCAGCTCACCGAGGATGAACGCGAGCAGGATCGAGAACCACGGGACGCCCCGCTTGCTGACGGCCGTGAGGCGGTCCGGCAGCACCTCTTCCTCGCCGAGCGCGTAGGAGAGGCGCGCCGAGGTGCCGAGGTAGATGAGGCCGGTGCCACCAGGGGAGACGACCGCGTCGATGAGCAGGGTGACGGCCAGCCAGCCGAGGCCCGCCGCGATGGCGATCGTGTAGTAGGGACCGTAGTCGCCCTTGCCCATGGGGTTCTCCCAGCCGCCCACGAGGTTGGTCGGGTCGAGGGCGAGGATGAAGGCGATCTCGAGTCCGATGTAGACGACGGCGCCGATGATCATCGCGATGATGATCGAGCGGGACAGGTCACGCTGTGGGTTGCGAGCCTCGCCGGCCATCTGAGCGGCCTGCTCGAAGCCCTGTAGGGCGAAGACGACACCGGCGGGCAGGGCGGCGAAGACGCCGTGCATCCCGAAGGGCATGAAGCCCCCGCCTGCGGTGAAGTTGCCGACGTTATGCCGGACCGCGATGAGCGCGATGATCGTGACGATCGGCACGAGCGTCTTCCAGATGACGACGCTCGTGTTGCTGTCCGACAGCAGCTTGGCACCCATGAGGTTGACGACGGTGAAGAGGATCATCGCCAGCGAGGCGATGATCAGCCCGGTGGTGTTGAGCGTGCCGTTGTCGTTGAGCATGTTGAGGTTCTCTTGCGCCCACGAGGTGCTGTTGAGGTTAAGGACTTTGCCAGATTTCCGGCATCGCACACCCCGCGCGTCCCCGGACCGCAGGCACGGCGGCCCGCGCCCGTATGCCGTCGCACGGCATACGTCTGGGGCTCACGTATGCCGTCGCACGGCATACGTCTGGGGCTGGCGTATGCCGGGTCGAGGTGGGCCGGATGGGGTGGCTACTCCCCCACCCGCCCCCTGCCCGCTCCCCTGCCCCCTCCCTCTGCTGGTGAGGTATTCAGCTACCACGAGGCGGTAGCTGAATACCTCGAACCAGCAGAGGGGGGGACGAGAGGCGAGACGAGGAGGAACAGAGGGGGGGACGGGGCCGGACGGGGGCGGTGCGAGCGGGTCAGGCCTTGCCGAGACGGGACAGGTCGAAGGCGACGCCGATGGCGTTCTTCGGCAGGCCGGTGACGTTCTTGTCGGCCACCATGAGGTTGGGAAGTAGGAAGAGCACGTCGGCGGCGGCGTCCTCGGCGATGAGCCGAGCGGCCTTCTTGAGGTTGGTGATCTGGTCGTCGGCCGAGCCCTCGTCGGCGGCCTTGAAGAGCGCCTGGATGTCGGGGGTGCCGTAGTGCGTGTAGTAGTCGGGGTTGCCGAAGACGTTCTTCAGGTCGCGCGGCTCGACGTGCGCGACGATCGACATGTCGAAGTCGCCGCCCTTGAAGACCGAGGTCAGCCACGCGGCCGGGAACTCCAGCTGATCGAGGGCGACCTTGAAGCCGACCGCCTCGAGCTGGGACTTGACGACCTGACCGCAGGACACGGCATACGGCAGGGTCGGGACGCGCAACCGCAGCGTCGCGCCCATCTTGCCGGCGTCGGTGAGCAGCTGGGTGGCCTTGCCCTTGTCAAACGGGGTGACCCCGGTGAGGTCCTCATACCAGGGGTCGGTCGGCGGGACGAAGGAGCCGATGAGCGTGCCCTTGCCGGCCCAGCAGGTGTCCATGAGGGCCTTGTGGTCGATGCCATAACGGATGGCCTGGCGGACCCGCTTGTCCTTGAAGATCTCATTGGCGTTGTTGAAGGACAGCAGCACCTCGCCGTTGGTCGTGCCCTCGATGACCTGATATTTGCTGTTGCCGGTGAACTGCCCGAGCGCCTCTGGGGCCTGCACGGTCGTCACGACGTTGATCGCGCCGGAGAGCAGGGCGTTGTTGAGGGCGGTGGCGTCCTTGAAGTACTTGAGCACGACGGTCTGGTAGTAGGGCTTGGTGCCCCAGTAGGACTCGTTGCGCGTCAAGGTGATCGAGTCGCCGCGGTTCCACGAGGTGAAGGTGTAGGGGCCGGTGCCGATCGGCTTGTTGGCCAGGTCGTCGACGCCGGTCTTGGAGAACATCGCCCCGATGTGGGTGGTCATCCGATAGAGCCAGTCGTTGCTCGGCGCGCTGAGGGTGACCTGCAGCTGGGTCGGGCTCACGGCCTTGGCCTCGGTGACGACGTCCATCGCCGCCTTGAGCGAGGTCGTCCAGTCGGTCTTGACCCGGTTGATCGAGAAGACGGCATCGTCGGCGGTGAAGGCCGCGCCGTTGGTGAACTTGGCCGCGGAGGTGAGGTCGAAGGTGTAGGTCTTGTGGTCGTCGGAGACCTTCCACGCCGTCGCGAGGGCGGGGACGATCTTGCCGTCCTGGTCGAGCTTGACCAGCCCCTCATAGATGTTGTCGCGCAACGCTTGGGGAATCGCGGCGCCGTCGGTCTTGGTGAAGTCGAGGCTCGCCGGCTCGGCAACCAGCCCGAGGGTGATCTTGTCGCTCGACGCGCCGCCGGTGGCGCCCGCGCTGGCGCTCGCCGGCGGGGAGGTCGTGCTCGAGCCGGCCGTGCACGCCGTGAGGGCGAGGGCGAGGGCGGCGAGCGGGGCGATGAGACGGGGCAGACGGTGGGTCACTTCGACTCCCTGGGTCGACGGGGCGCTGCGTCCCACAGGCTACGACGCGGGGGTGTCGGTGGACAGGGGTGACTGCGCGGACGGAGCCAGCCGAGACCCAACCGTCACCTTCGTGCACCGCCCGGCGCACGCAGGGCTAATCTCCGCTTCATGGACTCCAGCGCGGACCCGGCCCGGTGGTCCGCGGGCGCGCTGATCGCCGCCTACCGCTGCGGCTCGCTCTCCCCCGTCGAGGCGTATGCCGCCGTGGCGGCGCGGATGGCCGCGTGGGAGCCCCGCATCAATGCCATGGCCGGCGCTGCGGCTGACCGGGAGCGGCTCGCCGCCGACGCCG
>CAZLGB010000050.1:0-19890 GCA_964558825.1 uncultured Intrasporangiaceae bacterium | reverse complement strand
CCGGCCGGCCACGGCGACCGACCGCGAGCGGCTGGCGGCCTCCGTGCGTGGGCGGTATGCCGCCGCGGCCGCAACGGCACCCGAGCTCGGGACGGGGGGCGCAGCCGCGGTCGACGCTGCTCTTGACGCCTCGGCCGGCGCGGATTGGCCTGTGCTGCAACGGATCCACGGCGATTACCACCTCGGGCAGGTGCTGGTCCTCGACTCCGCTGCGGCGCCCGAACGCTTCCTCGTCATCGACTTCGAGGGTGAGCCGCTGCGGCCGCTCGCCGAGCGCATCGAGCCCGATCTCGCCGAGCGCGATGTCGCCGGCATGCTGCGTTCCTTCGACTATGCCGCCGGCTCGGTCGCCGCCGAGGGCGCCGGCGTCGAGCCGGCCGGCTGGGCTGCTGCGGCCCGCGCGGCGTTCCTCCAGGGGTATGCCGGTGTCGCCGGACCCGACGCCCTCGACGCGCGGCTGCTGCGACTGCTCGAGCTGGACAAGGCGCTCTACGAGGTCGGCTACGAGGCCAGCCAGCGGCCAGCGTGGGTGCCGATCCCCCTCGGCGCCGTCCGGCGCTTGCTGGCCGTGGACATCGCCGAGCCGGTGGCCCAGCCGACCGCGCCCGAAGCTGACGCCGCGCCCGCGCCTGTCGACTCAGAGAATCAACCCGCGTCCCACCCCGACCGGACCGCCACCCCGAGGAGTGTCATGGAAGCCGTCCCGACCCAGCCCCTGGTGGGCGACTACAGCGCCATCGACGCCTTCCTCGAGGGCCGCCATTCCCAGCCGCACGACCTGCTCGGCCACCACCTCGGCCCCGGGGGGCTGACCATCACGGCATACCGCCCGATGGCCGCCTCGGTGCGGGCCCGGCTGCAGGACGGCACGGTGCTCGACCTCCCCCATGTCAAAGGAGGCATCTGGTCGGGCACGACCGAGGCCGTCAGCGAGAGCCAGGACTACCGGCTGCTCGTCGACTACGGCGACGGCTTCGAGCACGAGCAGGACGACCCCTATCGCTTCGCCCCCACGGTCGGCGAGGTCGACCGCTTCCTCTTCAACGAGGGCCGGCACGAGCAGCTGTGGACGGTGCTCGGCTCGCACGTGCGCACCTACGGCGGCCCGCTCGGAGAGGTCGCGGGCGTGTCCTTCGCGGTGTGGGCGCCCAACGCGACGGCCGTGCACGTCGTCGGCGACTTCAACGGCTGGGACAAGGTGTCGCACCCGATGCGGCTGCTCGCCCCGTCGGGCATCTGGGAGATCTTCCTGCCCGCAGCCGCCGAGGGGATGAACTACCAATACCTCGTCCGCGGCCAGGACGGCGTGAGCCGGCTCAAGGCCGACCCCATGGCGAGGTATGCCGAGGTGGCGCCCAAGCAGGCGTCGATCGTCCACGAGACCCACTATCAGTGGGGCGACGGCGAGTGGATGACCGCGCGGCGCGACCGCGACGTCCACCACGGGCCGATGTCGATCTACGAGGTGCATCTCGGGTCGTGGCGCCAGGGGCTGTCCTATGCCCAGTTGGCCGAGCACCTCGTCAACTACGTCAAGGACCTGGGCTTCACCCACGTCGAGTTCCTCCCCGTCATGGAGCACCCCTATGTGCCGTCGTGGGGTTATCACGTCACCGGCTACTTCGCGGTGTCATCGCGGTGGGGCACGCCCGACGAGTTCCGACTGCTGGTGGATTACTTGCACCGCAACGGGATTGGCGTCATCCTCGACTGGGTCCCCGGGCACTTCGCGACCGACGAATGGGCGCTTGCGGCCTTCGACAGCACGCCGACCTACGAGCACGGCGACCCGCGCAAGGGCTGGCACAAGGAGTGGGGCTCGCTGATCTTCGACTTCGGCCGACCGGAGGTGCGCAACTTCCTCGTCGCCAATGCGACCTATTGGCTCGAGGAGTTCCACGTCGACGGGCTGCGGGTCGACGGCGTCGCGTCGATGCTCTATCTCGACTACTCCCGCCAGCCGGGCGAGTGGATCCCCAATGTCTACGGCGGCCGCGAGAACCTCGACGCGGTGGCCCTGCTGCAGGAGGCCAACGCCACGGCATACAAGCGCTCGCCTGGCGTGGTGACCATCGCCGAGGAGTCCACGAGCTGGGGCGGAGTGTCCAAGCCGACCGACCAAGGTGGGCTGGGCTTCGGCTTCAAGTGGAACATGGGCTGGATGAACGACGCCCTGCGCTATGTCGGCATGGACCCGATCTATCGCCAGTGGCACCACAACAAGCTGACCTTCGCGCTGATGTACGCCTACAGCGAGAACTTCGTGCTGCCGATCAGCCACGACGAGGTCGTCCACGGCAAGGGCTCGCTCATGCGCAAGGCGCGGGGCTCGCGCGAGGAGCAACTCGCCACGCTGCGGGCCTTCGTCGCCTATATGTGGGCGCACCCGGGCAAGCAGCTGCTCTTCATGGGCTGTGAGTTCGGGCAGGAGTCGGAGTGGTCCGACGGACGCAGCCTCGACTGGTGGCTGCTCGACCAGCCGCTGCACTATCGCATCCACGCGCAGGTCAAGGAGATGAACGCGCTGTACCAGGCCAATCCGGCGATGTGGGAGCTGGACCACTCCCCTGAGGGCTTCCGCTGGCTCAATGCCGACGACGCGGCGCACAACACCTTCTCCTTCTTGCGTTTCGGCGCGGGCGAAGGTGACGCACGGCCGGTGCTCGCCTGCGTGGCCAATTTCAGCGGGCAGACCCACGAGCCTTATCGCGTCGGGCTGCCGCGCGGCGGCCGCTGGCGGGTCGCGCTCGACACGGCCGGCTACTACCCCGATGCTCCGAGCTCGGGCGGCATGGTGATCGAGGCCGAGCACCAGCCCTGGGACCGTCAGCCGTATGCCGTCAATGTCACCGTCCCGCGGCTCACCACCGTGTGGCTCGTCCCGGAAGACTGAGGCCATGAGCACCCACGAGCGCGCCGGAACCGTCGCCCTGCCCTCCGACCTGGTCGACGTCGCCCACCTCGTGACGGCCTACTACACGGGGGTGCCGGATCCCGACAATGTCGACCAGCAGGTCGCCTTCGGCACCTCGGGGCACCGTGGGTCGAGTCTGCGCACGGCCTTCAACGAGACGCACATCCTCGCGACGACCCAGGCGATCGTCGACTATCGGCGCTCGCAGGGCTTCGACGGGCCGCTGTTCATCGGGCGCGACACCCATGGGCTGTCCGAGCCGGCGTGGGCCTCGGCGCTGGAGGTGCTCGTCGCCAATGACGTCACCGTGCTCGTCGATGACCACGACGGCTATACGCCGACTCCGGCGGTCTCGCACGCGATCCTGCGGGCCAACCGCGGCAAGATCGGCGGGGTCGCGGACCTGCCTGCCGGGGCGGGGTTGGCCGACGGCATCGTCGTCACGCCCTCGCACAATCCCCCGTCGGATGGTGGGTTCAAATACAACCCGCCTCACGGTGGGCCGGCCGACACCGACGCCACCAAAGTCATTGCGGCAGCGGCGAATGCCTACATCCGGGCCGGGCTCGCCGGCGTCCAGCGGGTGCCCTTCGCGCGCGCCCGCGCGGCGTGCACGGCATACGACTATGTGGGGACCTATGTCTCCGACCTGCCCCATGTCCTCGACATCGCGGCGATACGCGACGCGGGTGTGCGCATCGGCGCCGACCCGCTGGGCGGCGCGTCGGTGGAGTTCTGGGCGGTGATGGCCGAGCGGCTCGGGATCGACCTCACGGTGATCAACCCGCTCGTCGACCCGACCTGGCGCTTCATGACGCTCGACTGGGACGGCAAGATCCGCATGGACTGCTCGTCGCCCTATGCGATGGCGTCCTTGATCGCCAACAAGGACGCGTATGCCGTGTCGACCGGCAATGACGCCGACTCCGACCGGCACGGGATCGTCACGCCGGACGGCGGGCTGATGAACCCCAATCACTATCTGGCAGTGGCGATTCAATATCTCTATGGCGGCGCTCGGCCGGGGTGGCGTGGGGACGGCTTCGTCGGCAAGACGCTCGTGTCATCGTCGATGATCGACCGGGTCGCCGCCGATCTCGGGCGGCGGCTGGTCGAGGTGCCGGTCGGCTTCAAGTGGTTCGTGCCGGGGCTGCTCGACGGGTCGGGGCCGTTCGGCGGTGAGGAGTCGGCCGGGGCCTCCTTCGCCCGCATGGACGGCTCGGTGTGGACCACCGACAAGGACGGCATCCTGCTGGCGCTGCTGGCCTCGGAGATCCTCGCCCGCACCGGACGCACCCCGAGCGAGCACTATGCCGAGCTGACCGCGCGCCATGGGGCACCGGCATACGCGCGGATCGACGCGCCCGCCAATCGCGAGCAGAAGGCCAAGCTCGGGGCGCTTTCGCCCGCTGACGTGGCGGCGGATTCGCTTGCTGGAGAGCCGATCACGGCCAAGCTCACCGCAGCGCCTGGGAATGGTGCGGCGATCGGAGGCCTCAAGGTCGTCACCGAGTCGGCGTGGTTTGCCGCGCGGCCGTCGGGCACCGAGGACGTCTACAAGATCTATGCCGAGTCCTTCCGTGGGGCCGATCATCTGGCCCAGGTGCAGGCCGAGGCCCGCGAGGTCGTCTCCGCCGCCCTGGGCAGCTGAGGTCTGAGCGCGCCGGGCGGGGGCACTGGCTAGGCTGCTCGGCATGGCTGAGTTGAGCACGCCAGGCACCCGCCCAGGTTGGCACGCGTGGGGCGTCGGCATCGCGTATGCCGTTGCGGCACGGGCCGATTGCACGCGCCGATGGGTCGGGGCGGTGGTTTTCGACGAGGCCCACCGGATTTTGTCGACGGGCTATAACGGCGCGCCGGCGGGCCGAAAGGGCTGCCTCGAAGGCGGCTGCCCGCGCGGCGCCCTCGGCCATGACGAGCTGCCCCCCGACGCGCCCTACGAGGACCCCAGCTCCCCCGGCTTCTGCATCTCCATCCACGCCGGGTCCAATGCCTTGCTCTTCGCCGACCCGGTGCGCCGCCGCGGTGGGTGGATCGCCATCACCCATCCGCCGTGTCCCGGCTGTCAGAAGCTGCTCGCCAACTCCGGGCTCACCACGGCGGTCTGGGCCGAGACGCCCGACGGCCCCACGGTCGAGTGGGCCATCGGCGACCCGATGCCCACATCCAACTCGCACTGACGCCGCTCGCCCTCTGCCGCCCGACCCCCGACTGCGGTTCACGGTGTCTGCTCCCACCCTCATGAAGGCCCGCCGCCCGGCCATCACTGGGCTCCGACGCTCGCCCCGCCGCGCCCGAGG
Organism: uncultured Intrasporangiaceae bacterium; assembly: GCA_964558825.1. GTDB lineage: Bacteria > Actinomycetota > Actinomycetes > Actinomycetales > Dermatophilaceae > Phosphoribacter. The sequence continues at coordinate 14,676 of CAZLGB010000050.1, read as the reverse complement.
TCAATGATCTTCCGCTGCCTCGACGGAATTTCGTGGAGCCAACGAAAGGTCATCGACCTTCGTCAGCCTGACCCTCGGGCTGTGGAGCCCAGGCGCTCTGGTTGTCCACAGCCCTGCGCCCGCCCGCCCCACTGTCCACAGCTTCCCGATCCTCGCGGCGCAGACACCGTGGCTGACGCAGGGTGTCACCATGGACGACGCCATCACACGCGCTCTTGCCGCCGGTGACGGGCTGGTGAGCTATGCGCGGCTCCTTGCCCTGGGCTACTCGCTCAACGCGGTCACCTCAATGGTCCGCTCGGGCACCCTGGCGCGCATGTGGCATGGCCAATATGCCGCCGGCCGGCACGTCGCCTCCCTGGGGGTTGGGCCTCGGCACGCGCTCACGGCAAGGGCGGTGGCGCTGCGTGTGCCAGGCCACGCCCTCAGCCATCAGACCGCCCTGCTGCTGTGGCAACTGCCCGTGCTGGAGTCGGATCTCGATGTCGTCCATGTGTGCGGGGTCGATCGTGGGCGTCCGCGACGGGCCCCGAAGCTGCGGGTGCACCCAGCGGTAACCGCTGAGAGCGTGACCGAGCGTGCTGGGCTGAGCCTGGTCCGTCCCGAGATCGCCGTCGCCCAGACCGCCGCACTGATCGGTCCGCGCGCCGGCCTGATGGCCGCGGATGCCGGGCTCCGAAAGGGTCTCTTCACGTCCGAATTGCTGCACCGAGCCGTCTCTCAGCTCAAGCGTCCCGGCCGAGCCCAACGCGTCGTGCAGCTCGCCACCGGGGCTTGCGAGTCGCCGGGCGAGTCATGGTGTCGGCTTGTGTTCGCCGACCTTGGGATGGAGCAACCTCGAGCGCAAGTCGAGATCCGCGATGGCCAGGGGCGTTTCGTTGCCAGGGTCGACTTCCTTTTCGAGGCGAGCCGCGTGGTGGTGGAGTTCGATGGATTGGTGAAGTATGCCGCTGTCGATGGCCGCGACCAGCTCGTGGCCGAGAAGCGGCGCGAGGACGCACTCCGCCGGCTGGGCTATCGGGTGGTGAGGCTCACCTGGGCGGACTTGTTCGACCAAGAGCGGGTGGCCCAGCTGCTGCTGAGCGCCACGGCCTCCGTTCGCACGGACGTTTGACGCGCGAGGGAGACAGCCCGTGCGCCACGAGAGCTCAGCACGGCCCACTCCCGTCGGCACCGCCTCTCCGAAAGGTCAAAGACTTTTGGCCTGGTCAACGAGATTCCGTTGACCAAACCAAAAGTCGTTGACCTTCGCGAGGCTCCCGACGGCCGCACGCTCGAGCGGGTCCGGGTCGGACAACCCGCAGCCTTGACAGGCAACGGGCACGAGGCCAAGCAACCGGCGCCACGGCGCCGCTCACTTAGGATCGCAGGCATGGACGAGCTGGTCACCCGCGACGCCCAGACCCCGGTCCAGGCCCACACTCAGACTCGCAACCCGGGCCTGAGCGCGGCCGAGGTGGCTCAGCGGGTGAGCGACGGGCGCAGCAACGATCTGCCGGCCCGCAGCGGTCGCTCGACCTGGGACATCGTGCGCGCCAACGTCTTCACCCGCATCAACGCCATCCTCGGCATCCTGCTGGCCATCGTCCTCACCACCGGCAAGCTCATCAACGCGGCCTTCGGCCTGTTGATCATCGCCAACAGCGCGATCGGCATCATCCAGGAGCTGCGCGCCAAGGCGACCCTCGACAAGCTCGCCGTCGTCGGCGAGGCGCGACCGACCGTCCGCCGCGACGGCGAGGCCCGCCAGGTCAGCCGCACCGAGGTCGTCGCCGACGACATCATCGAGCTCGGCCCCGGCGATCAGCTCATCGTCGACGGAGAGCTCATCGAGGCGGCGAGCCTCGAGGTCGACGAGTCGCTGCTCACTGGCGAGGCCGACCCGATCGTCAAGGAGCCCGGCGACCCGGTCATGTCCGGCAGCTTCGTCGTGGCCGGCTCGGGTGCCTATCGCGCGACCAAGGTCGGCCGCGAGGCGTATGCCGCGCGCCTGGTCGAGGAGGCGGCCAAGTTCACCCTCGTCGGCTCGGAGCTGCGTGACGGCATCAACCGCATCCTCGCCGTCGTCAGCTGGCTGCTGCTGCCGGTGGGCGCGCTGACGATCTGGACCCAACTCTTCGGCCTGGGCCGGCCCTGGCGCGAGGGCATCACCGGCATGGTCGCCGCGCTGGTCCCCATGGTGCCCGAGGGCCTCGTGCTCATGACCTCGATCGCCTTCGCCGTCGGGGTCATCCGGCTGGGCCAGCGCCAGTGCCTCGTCCAGGAGCTGCCGGCCATCGAGGGTCTGGCCCGGGTCGACGTCGTCTGCGCCGACAAGACCGGCACGCTCACCGAAAACGGCATGCGACTGGCCGAGGTCCGCGCGCTCGACCCGGCGACGGGAGGCCCGGCCGCCCAAGGCAGCACCGCGCCGGCCGAGCTCACCGAGATCCTCGCCCAGCTCGCGGCCACCGAGCCCAACCCCAATGCCAGCCTCGCCGCCATCGCCGACGGCATACCCGCCGCGCAGCAACGCTGGGAGGAGACCGAGCACGCGCCCTTCACCTCGGCGCGCAAGTGGTCGGGATCGACCTTCGCCGGACAAGGCTCGTGGGTGCTTGGAGCCCCCGATGTGCTCGCCCCCGAGGGCTCGCCCGCCCGAAGCGCGGCCGAGGCCATCGGCGCCACCGGGCTGCGCGTGCTGCTGCTCGCCGAGGCATCGCTGCCCGTGACCGACGGCGCCGCTCCGGGCCAGGTCACCCCGGCCGCCCTCGTCGTCCTCGAGCAGCGGGTGCGCCCGGACGCCGCCGACACCCTCGCCTACTTCGCCGAGCAGCAGGTGCAGGTCAAGGTCATCTCCGGCGACAACGCCCGCTCGGTCGGCGCGGTCACCTCGGCCCTGGGCCTGGTCGGCGGCGCCGACGCGCTCGACGCCCGGCACCTGCCGACGGCGGCCGAGCAGATCGGCGCCGACGACGACTTCACCGCCGCGGTGAGCCGGCATACGGTCTTCGGGCGGGTGACCCCCGACCAGAAGCAGGCCATGGTGCTGGCGCTCAAGAGCCGCGGGCACACCGTCGCGATGACCGGCGACGGCGTCAACGACGTGCTGGCCCTCAAGAAGGCCGACATCGGCGTCGCCATGGGCTCCGGCTCCCCCGCGACCCGCGCGGTCGCGCAAATCGTCTTGCTGGACAACCGATTTGCGACACTCCCCTATGTCGTCGCCGAGGGCCGGCGAGTGATCGGCAATATCGAGCGGGTCGCCAACCTCTTCCTCACCAAGACCGTCTACTCGGTGCTGCTCGCCCTGCTCGTCGGCATCGCGCAGCTGCCCTTCCCCCTGCAGCCGATCCACGTGACGATCACCGGGTGGTTCACCATCGGCGTCCCGGCCTTCTTGCTGAGCCTCGCCCCCAATCATGAGCGCGCCCAGCCCGGCTTCGCCCGCCGCGTCATCACCCTCGCGTTGCCGTCGGGTGTCGTCGTGGCCGCCGCGACCTTCCTCACCTATTGGCTGGTCCAGCCCGGCACCGACGCCCCCGAGGCGCTGACCAACCAGGCGGCCACGGCGTCGCTCGCCTGCATCATCGTCGTCGCCAGCTGGGTGCTGGCGGTCGTCGCCCGGCCCTACGAGTGGTGGAAGGTCATCCTCATCGTCGCGTCAGCGGCGGCATACGTCGCGATCTTCAGCATCCCGCTCACCCGCTCGATCTTCATCCTCGACCCCAGCAATGGCGCGATGATGCGCACCGGCCTCACCATCGGCTTGGCCGGCGGCCTCGCCGTCGAGGCGCTGTGGTGGCTGCAGCGGCGCCGTCGCGGTGAGCCGCGCCGCTGGTGGGCGGCGCGCGAGGACGCAGCGCCGCTCTAGAACAACGCGCTCATCAGCGCCCGGCGCGCCTTGACGACCCGATCGTCGGTGGCACCGACGACGTCGAAGAGCCCCAGCAGATGCTGTCGGGCCGCAGTGCGCGCATCACCCGACGTCGCCCGCACCGTGTCGACCAGCCGCGCGAAGGCATCGTCGACATGCCCACCGAGCACGTCGAGATCGGCCACGAGAGTCTGTGCCGCCACGTCGAGCGGGTCGGCTGCCGCCGCCGCCCGCGCAGCCTGCAGGTCGACCCCCTGAGTGCGCACGAGCAACTGCACCTGGGCCAGCCCCAGCGCGGCCTCCGCGTCGGCCGGGTTGTCACGCAGCGCCTGCTCGTATGCCGTGACCGCCGCGCCGAGGTCGCCGCGCTCGATCGCGTCGAAGGCCTCCTGGTGCAAGGGCGGCAGCCCGGGCTCGAGGTCGAGGTCGGCGGAGGCCTCCTCGCCCGCACCGTCGCTCGCGGCGGTGCTGACCCGCCCGGTCACGCCGTATTGCGCCGCCAGCTTGAGCAACTCGTCGATCCACGGCTGGATCTCGCTGGGGCTCAGCGCACCAACGAAGAGCGGCACGGGCTGTCCTTGGACCAGCCCGACTGCCGCCGGCACCGACTGGATCTGGAAGGCGCGCAGCAGCCCCGGGTTGCTGTCGACGTCGACACTGGCCACCTGGAAGCGACCGCCGTTGGCCACCGCCACGTCGGCCATCACGCCGACGAAGGATCCGGTCTGAGCCAGCCGTGAGGACCACAGCACGACGACGACCGGCACGCGGACCGAGCCGGTCGCGACCTGCTGGAAGGTCTGGTCGGTCGCCGTGACGACGAGCGGCCCTCCCGATCCGTCGGCGCTCTCAGCGCCGACGCCGGCGGCGCCCGGGCCGGCCGGTCCGCCAGGGCGGGCGGCCGGCCCAGGTGCCGGACGCTTGAGGGCGGACAGGTCGACGGCGCCCCGCAAGGCGGCAGCAGTGAACGGCCGTTGGCTCATGGGGGTCATTCTTCCTGATCGGTTGGGGTGCCGCGCCGACGAGGCGTCGCTGCGGGCACCGAGAAGTGCTCGTGGAGGCGCGACGGTGGGGGCAGGCTCAGCTGCCGCTCGCGGCATACAACTGGTCGTCCGCGCCGACGGCCGTCGCGAGCCCGGACTCGGGCACGACGAAGGCGACCTGCTCGATCCACTTGAGCGTCGCATTGCTCGAGATGACCGACTTGCCCGAGAGGATGGTGAAGGCGCTGGTTGGCGTCAGCGCATCGGTCGTCGTCTCCTTGATCGAGTCGACGCGCTCCATCGTCACGAAGACGAGAGCGCCGCGGCCCGGGGCCATGCGCAATCCCAGCGGCGCGCCGGCCGGCGTGTGCACGGTCTTGACCGTGGCCGCACGCCCCAGGTCACCGGCCTGGCTCTTGTCGCCGTTGACCACGGCAGTCGCAAAGGAGTCCTCGGCGAAGGGCTGGGTGGCGGCCTTCGGCCGCGGATAGGCGAGGGAGGCGGCATACGCCTGAGCGAGGGCGTCGGGAGCGATCGCCAGCGGACCGTCGGCAACCGCCGGAGAGCCTTGGGCGGCCGACTCGAACTGGCCGACCACGGCCCCGCCGAGCATGGTCGCCTGGGCGGCGATCTTGTAGGCAGTCGCTGCGTCGGCGGTCTGCAGCAAGAGCAGCACGGGGTTGCCGGACTTGGCCGTCTTGGCGACGCCGATGATCGTCCGGGGGTATGCCGGGCCGCGCGAGACCGCGAGCACGACAGCGCCGGCCGGGGTCAGCGGGAGGTCGGCCTTCTCGGTGTCGGACAGGCTCGGCAGCAGCTTGGCGCGCGCCTCGGCGGCGGCGAGCGCCTTGTCGAGGTAGACCGCCTGGCGCTGTGCCGTGCCGGCCGCGCCGGTGACGGCTGCGGCGGCGGCCTGGTCGGTGACGAGCTTGGTGAGGATCGTCGCCGCGCCGTCAGCGGTCTCGGCCCCCGTGGGTGCGCTCGAGGTGGCCGCCGCGGTCGTGGCGGCCGCCGCGTCGGTCATCGTCGCCGTGGTCGAGGCCGACTGGGTCGACGTGGCGGACGAGCCGCCCGAGGAGTCGGACGTGCACGCGGACACGGCTAGCACGGCCGCCGTGGCAGCGGCCAGGACTCCGGGGACGCGCAGGCGCGCGGCATTGGTCAGCACGAGGGGACCTCCGTCTGGGGTCTTCCAGGGTAGGCACACCCGAGGTGCGAGCACCAAATCGTGGCCCGCCGGGCTGCTGGGCTGCTGGGCCGCTGGGCCGCCCCACGCTGAGCCCCGACGACTGCGACCCGGCCGATCAGAAGCGTGCCGGCTCGCGGTAGATGCCCCACTCGTCCTTGAGGACCCCGCAGATCTCCCCCAGCGTCGCCTCCGCGCGGACGGCGTCGAGCATCGCCGGGATCATGTTGACGCCGCCGCGGGCGGCGTCAACCATCGCGGCCAGGGCCGCGCGGACCGTCGCGTCATCGCGACCGGCCTTGCGCTGGGAGAGCAGGGCGATCTGGTCGGTCTCGACCTGGTGGCTCACCCGCAGGATCTCCAGGTCGGCGCCGATCGAGTCGGTGAGGCAGTTGACGCCGACGACGCGCTTGTCGCCCTTCTCCAGCGCGAGCTGGTATTGGAAGGCCGCGTCGGCGATCTCGCCCATGAACCAGCCGTCCTCGATGCCGCGGAGGATCCCGGAGGTCATCGGGCCGATCTCGTGCTCGACCCGGCCGCCGGCCCCCGCCGTGCGACCCAGCATCCCGAGGTCCTTGATGCGCTGGAAGATCGCCTCGGCCTCGGCCTCGATCCGGTCGGTCAATGCCTCGACATACCAGGAGCCACCGAGCGGGTCGGCGACGTTGACGACGCCGGTTTCCTCCATGAGCACCTGCTGAGTGCGCAGCGCGATCTCGGCGGCCTGCTCGGTCGGCAGGGCGAGGGTCTCGTCGAGGGCGTTGGTGTGCAGCGAGTTGGTGCCGCCGAGCACCGCGGCGAGCGCCTCGACGGCGGTGCGGACGACGTTGTTGTAGGGCTGCTGCGCCGTCAGCGACACGCCGGCCGTCTGGGTGTGGAAGCGCAGCCACTGGGCCTTGTCGGTCTTGGCGCCATAGACATCGCGCATCCACCGAGCCCAAATGCGCCGTGCTGCACGGAATTTGGCGATCTCCTCGAAGAAGTCGACGTGCGCGTCGAAGAAGAACGACAGACCCGGGGCGAAGGTCTCGATGTCCAGGCCGCGCGAAAGCCCCAGCTCGACGTAGCCGAAGCCGTCGGCGAGCGTGAAGGCGAGCTCCTGCGCTGCCGTCGAGCCGGCCTCGCGGATGTGATAGCCCGACACCGACAAGGGCTTGTATGCCGGGATGCGCTCCGAGCAGAACTCCATGAGATCGCCGATGAGCCGCAGGTGCGGCTCGGGGGCGAAGAGCCACTCCTTCTGGGCGATGTACTCCTTGAAGATGTCGGTCTGCAAGGTGCCGTTGAGCACGCCGATGTCGACGCCCTGTCGCTCTGCCGCAACGAGATACATGCAGAAGACCGGCACCGCCGGGCCGCTGATCGTCATCGAGGTGGTGACGTCGCCGAGGGGTATGCCGCCGAAGAGCACCTCCATGTCGGCGGCCGAGTCGATCGCCACGCCGCAGTGCCCGACCTCGCCGAGGCTGTGCGGATCGTCGGAGTCGCGCCCCATGAGCGTCGGCATGTCGAAGGCGACCGAGAGCCCGCCACCGCCACGAGCGAGGATCATCCGATAGCGCTCGTTGGTCTGCTGGGCGTTGCCGAAACCAGCGAACTGGCGGATCGTCCAGGTCCGGCCCCGATAGCCGGTCGGGTAGAGCCCGCGGGTGAAGGGGAACTCCCCCGGCCAGCCGATGCGCTCCAGCCGATCGCGCTCGGCGTCGGTCTGCGCCTCGGGTATGCCGTGCAACCCCGGCCCGTAGACCGGCTCGACCGGCATACCCGACAGGGTGGTGAAGTCGGCATCTCGGACCTGGCCGCGCGCGGCCGCCTTGTCGTAGCGGGCTTGCCAGCGGGCGGCGCCAGAGGTCTGCTCCATGCAGCGATGCTACCCGCGGCGCGGCGCAGATACTAGGACGTCCTAGTAAATCCGGGCGTGGGCTCAATCACCGGTGAAGTCGCCCCGCGCCGCCCGCACCCGGCGCAGCAGCTCGAAGAGCTGCTCCTGCTCGGCGGTCGAGAGCATCCCGAGCCCGAAGCCGCTGTCGACGAGGTCGGCGGTCGCCGCCTCCATGACCTCGCGCCCATGCGCGGTGATCGCCGCGAGCGTGCCCCGCCCGTCGCGCGGATTGGGCTGGCGCTCGACCAGACCGGCCGCCGCGAGGCGCTGCACGGTGTTGGTCGCCGACGTCGGGTGGACCATGAGCCGCTCGCCGATGGTGCTCATCGGCAGCCGCCCCCGGCCGGTGAAGGCGAGCAGCACGAGCACCTCGTAGCGCGCGAAGGTCAGCCCGTGCGGCGCGAGGATCGTGTCGAAGTCCGCGAGCAGCGCCTGCTGCACCCGCATGATCGAGGTCGCCGCCGCCATGGCCGGCACCTGCGAGTGCTCACCCCAGCGCGCGCGCCACAACGAGGCCGCGCGGCGGATCGGGTCGAAGGGCAGGGCCACAGCGCCACAGTATGCCGGGTGCCTCCGGCCCCCCGTGGCACGCCTCTCGCGAGCCCGCGCGACAGCGGGAGAGCCAGCGACAGGCCCGTGTCAGCCGCGGCGATAGAGGGTGGCGACGACATCCTCGACATCGGGCTCGTCGATGGACAGATCGACGACGCCGGCCTGCGCGGAGACCGCCGCGAGCAGCTGGGCGGCGGTGACCCGGGCGGGATCGAAGGCGATCCGCTGGCGCACCCCGCGACCCTCCGAGCCGAGGTGGCGCACCCCTGCGAGGTTCAGGTGAAGGTCCGGATGCGCGGCGTCGAGGTCGACGACGAGCACCCGACCCAGCCCCGCAGCGGCAGCGAGCCCCGCGAGGGTGCCGTCAAAGGCCAGCCGTCCGTGATCGACGAGCAGCACTCTCTCGCAAAGCCTTTCGATGTCTCCCATGTCGTGGCTGGCGAGCAGCAACGTCGTCCCGTGCTCGGAGCGCTCCTCCACGAGAAACTCCCGCAGCCGTTGCTTGGACACGACGTCCAGCCCGATGGTCGGCTCGTCGAGCACGACGAGCCGCGGGCGGTGCAGCAGCGCCGCCGCAACCTCGGCCCGCATCCGCTGGCCCAGCGACAGCTGCCGCACCGGCTGGTCGAGGAAGTCGCCGAGCTCGAGCCGCTCGACGAGCTCGGCGAGGCGGGCATCGCGATGGGCCGGCGCGAGCCGATGGATGGCGGCGAGGATGCCGAAGGACTCGCGCGTCGGCAGGTCCCACCACAGCTGCGAGCGTTGCCCGAAGACGACGCCGATCTGCCGGCTCAGGGCGATCCGCTCGCGCACCGGGTCGAGACCGCAGGTGCGCACGGTGCCCGACGAGGCGACGAGTATGCCGGTCAGCAGCTTGATCGTCGTCGACTTGCCGGCCCCGTTGGCCCCGATGTAACCGACGGCGGCGCCCGGCTCCACCGTGAAGGACACGGCGTCGAGGGCACGCAACATCGGCTTGCCCCGACGACGGAAATCCCTTGTCAGACCTGCACATTCGATGATCGGCCCGGTCATCATCCACCCCCGCTCTGATAGTGCCTCGATCCCCACCGCCACAGCAGCAGCCCGATGCCCCACACGGCCACCGCGACGACCGGCGCGAGCCAGGCCAGCCACGACGGGAAGCCGTCCGCGCCCGGCATACCCAGCAGCCAGACCGTCGGCAGATAGGCGACGAAGGTCACCGGCACGACCCACCCGAAGACCAACCGCAGCGCGGGCGACAGCACCGGCAGCGGTTGGGTCGCGGCATACGACCCGCCATAGGTGAAACCGTTGGCGAACTCCGGCGCATTGACGAGGAAGAACTGCAGCCCCGCCGCCCAGACGAAGATCCCCGCAAAGATCGCCGTGCCCGAGACGACCGAGAGCACGAGCAGCACCACGGCGAGCGGCGTCCACGCCACCCCGGCGACGGCCAACCCATAGCCCAATGCGGCCACCCCGACCGTGAACCGCCCCAGCCGGCGCAGCGAGATGTCGTTCGCGAGCAGTTGGGCGAGCACCGGCTGCGGTCGCAGATAGAAGGCCTCGAGGCGCCCCTCGCGCAGATAGGTCGGCACCGTGTCGAGGTGGCCGGCGATCATGTCGGCGAGCGACCAGCAGACATTGGCCAGCCCGAAAAGCAATGTCATCCCGGCCAGGTCGAGCCCACCGAGCACCCGCACGGCGTGCACGACGACCCACATCTCGGCGAACTCGACGAGCCCGATGAGCACGGCACTGGCGACGTCGAGCGCGAAGGACATCCGATAGACCCGCTGGGCGCGCATCCGCGAGGCGAGGACCGCGCGATAGGGCGCCCACCGTCCCGGCCGGCCCGTCTGGGCGTCCGTGTTCACCACCACCATCGAGTCAGCCACCCTGCACCACCAGCTTTCGGCGGCCGGCACCGAGCATGACCCGTCCCAGGGCCAGCATCGCCGCCGCCCAGGCGGCCTGGATCGCGACGAGCCGCAGTGCCTCACCACCGCCGACGTGCCCGGACAACACGCTGATGACGCTCTGGAACATCGACGGGAAGGGCGTCGCATGGACGACCGTCTGCAGCCATTCAGGCAACATCGCGAGCGGCACGAACAGCCCCGCGAAGAAGCCGCAGACGACGAGATAGAGCGTCGTGAAGCCGCGGATCTCGACGAACCAAAAGCTCAACAGCTCCAACGCCATTCGGCACGCGAAGGACAGCACGACGGCGAGCACGAGCGACACCGCCCCGAGCAGGTATGCCGTGGGCTCCCCGGGCAGTGGGAAATGGGTGACGAGCAGCCCGATCGCCAGGGTCGGCAGGGCCCGCGGGAGCACGGCATACATGGCGCGGCCGAGGTCCTCGGCGAGATAGGCGGCCTGGATGTCGACCGGGCGGGTGAGGTCGACGGCGATGTCGCCGGTGCGCACCCGGCCGGCGAGCGCCGGGCTCGGAAAGAGCGCGATGACCCCGAGCAGCGCCTGACCGAGCCACACATAGGCCGCCATGTCATCACGCCCATAACCCGCGACCGAGCCGCCTGCCGCCCCCACGGCATAGAGCAGCAGCGACGCGCGCAGCAGCCCGAAGACGCTGTTGGTCGTGACTCCGGCGAGCAGCGCGAGGCGGTATGCCGCGCGGCTGCGCAGCCCGGCCCACGCGAGCACCCGATAAGGCGCCAGCGAAGGGGCCCGAGAGGAGGCCGGAGCGGTGCGCACAAATCCAAGAGCCTAACCCCGCCCCCGAAGGCGCGCCCGTCAGTCGGAGAGCACGCCCTCGTCGAGACGCACGACCCGGTCGGCCGCGGCGGCGGCCTCGGGGTCGTGGGTGGCCATGACGACCGTGTGGCCGCGCTCGACGAGCCCACGCAGCAGCGCGAGGACAAGTTCCCGGTTGGTGTGGTCGAGCTCGGAGGTCGGCTCGTCGGCGAGCAGCACGAGCGGATCGAGGGCCAGCGCCCGGGCGACCGCGACCCGCTGCTGCTGACCGCCGGACAACTCCTCGACGAGGTGCGCGCCCGACTCGGCGAGCCCGACCGCGGCGAGCGCCGTGTCGGTGGCGCGGGCAGCCGCTGCGGCGTCGCCGAGCCGGGAGACCGCAGGCAGCAGGACGTTCTCGCGCGCGGTGAGCGCGGCCGCCAGGCCGTTGCCCTGAGGCACGAGCACGACCCCGGCAGCGATCGCCTGGCTGCGCTCGGTCAACGGCCGGTCGCCCAGACGGACCTCGCCGCGCTCGGGCGGGAAAGCGCCCGCGAGCGCCCAGAGCAGCGTCGACTTGCCCGCCCCCGACGGACCCACCACCGCGAGGAAGGTCCCAGCGGGCACGTCCACGGACACGTCGGCGAGCGCCGTCACGCTGCCGAAGCGCACGGTCACCTCGTGCAGGCGCAGCCGCGGCACGTCACTCATCGCCCGCCCCCATGTCTGCGACCGGCACGATCGTCCACGCCCCGTCGACCTCGTGGACCCGCACGAGGGTGCCGGGCACGAGCGTCTCCAGCACCGCAGGCGGCAGGGTCAGCGACCCGTCGGCCGACACCACGGCATACTCCTCGCCACTGCGGCCCTCGCCCCCGACCCGCCCGTCGCGGATGGTCACCGTGCGCGGCAACTGCCGGGCCACGTCCGGGTCGTGGGTGACGACGATGACCGTCGTGCCGACCCGCGCGTTGATCTCGCGGATAGCGGCGAGCACGGTGTCGCGGGCCGCGTGGTCCAGTTGCGAGGTCGGTTCGTCGGCGAGCAACAGCGGAGGGTATGCCGCGACCGCCACCGCGAGCGCCGCGAGCTGACGCTGGCCGGGGGTCAGGGCCGCGAGCGGAGCGTTGGCGACGGCATGGATGCCGAGCAGCTCGAGCACCTCGGCCGGGTCGGGCACCTCGCGCCCGGCCCGGCGCGCGGCGCGCTGGGCCGTCTCGACGTTGTGGCGGGCGCTGAGATAGGGCAGCAGGTTGCGGTCGGCGCCCTGCAGCACGAGGCCGACGTCGGTCGCCCGATAGCGGTCGAGCTCGGCCTCGCCGAGCTGACCGAGGTCGTGCTCGCCCACGCGGATCCGTCCGGCGCTGGGGCGCAGCAGCCCGCCGAAAAGGGTGAGCAGGGTGGACTTGCCGGCCCCCGACGGACCGAGCAGCCCGACGATCTCGCCCGGTCCGACCTGCAGATCCACCCCGGAGAGAGCCGCGACGTCGTGCCCGTCGGACCGATAGATGTGGACCAACCCGTGCGTCCCGACCCGCACGCCCTCGCGCTGCGCGGTCACTGGCCCTCCCGGACCCGAGCGACGCCCGCGCGCCGCACGAGCGAGGTGGCCACGAGCACGGCCACGGCGACGAGCACGACGAGCCCCGCGACCCAGGCACCGAGCACCGCCGGCCCCGCGAGCGTGAGATCGGGATGGAAGAAGTCCGACGGCACCGTGAAGAACGGCACGATCGGCAGCGCCAGCTGGGCGGCAAGCACGCCACAGGCCGCCCCGACGAGGCCCGCGACGATGACGACGACGGTCTGCTCGGCGATGCTCGCCCGGCGCAGCGTCGCCGTGGGTATGCCGGCCAGCCGCAAGGCGGCGAGGTCGCGGACCCGGCCGCGCCAGGCGGTGAGCGCGACGAGCAGCAGGACGATCGCGGCGAGCACGACCGCGAGGACGGCGACGACAAGAGCCAGGCGCAAGCCCCACGCCGAGGCCGAGCTGTCGTAGAGCGCCTGTCGGGCGCTCTGGTCGCGCACGCCCGTCACGCTGATGCCCCGCTGGCCGAGCGCCGCCCGCAGCGGCTCGACGAGGGTCGGGTCGGCGACGAAAAGCTCGAGGTTGGCGGTGGCCGAGAGGGCATGGGCCCGCAGGAGCAGGCTGTGCAGGCTGGTGATCGCGACCCGGGTGGCCCGGCCTCCGGGAGCATAGGGAGCGGGGGCAGCCTCACTGACCTGCACCGCGAGCCCGTCGAGCCCGGCGACCTGGAAGGAGTTGCCAGGGGTCGTGCCGGGTGGGACACCGCCGACGACGAGCCCCGGCAGCGGTGCCGAGTCGACACTCGAGCGGATCTCGACCGGGCTGCCGATGGTGTTGAAGAGCACGCGGACAGCGGTGGCCGATTGCGGCTCGGGGATGGCGTATTGGCCGATGTCTTGGGTCCCATGGGGCAGCCACAGCCCGGGGCGACCGAGGTCGGCCGGGCTGCCCTGCCCTGCGGTGAGCTGGTCGAGCGTGAGCGAGCCCTCCACCGGCAGCATGTCGCCGAGCTCACGGTCGACGCGCAGGCCGACGACCGAGCACGGTGTGGTGCAGTCCACCCGTGCCGACAGCGCGATCGGGCTGGACACCACAAGCGGGACCCGGCCGAGGGTCACCGTGAGGGAAGCCGCGTTCGGTGACTTGAGCAGGACCGCGAGGGGCACCGAGTCGGGCACGACGGCTCCCGGCGGGGCGGTCGGGTCGTTCCCCACGTGCAAAGCCCCCGAGGTCACCGTGACCGACAACATCGTGCCCGTCACCGTCGGCGAGGCGGGGGGCGGCGCCGTGAGAGGGCTCAGGTCGAAGGCCTCCCGCTCCACGGCAAGATCGGCCACCTGGGTGAAATGCGCGGGGTCGACGGCCATCGTCGTGATCGCGTCGGCGCTGAACTGGCGCGACCAGACGACCGGCGTCACCCGGCTGCCGTCGGGATCGACGGCGCGCAGTGCCTCGAGGGCGGCGGGGACCTCGGTCGTGTCGGTGCCCAGCACGACCCGGGCGCCGGCCTCGATCCGGGCGCGCAACTCGCGGTTGCGGGCACCGACGACGAGCGCGTCGGCGGAGAAGACCGACAGGGCCGTGGCGACGGTCACCATGGTGACGATTCGCCGGACCGCGGGGCGGCGGGCGATGTGAGCGGCGGCCAAGGCCGATCCGACCCGGCCGCGCTCGGCATACCGCCGGGCCAAGGCGGCGGCGAGCGGCACAAGAGCGTGGGCGAGGACCAGACCGACGGCGAGCGCGAGCAGGGCAGGGGCGGCGAGAGCCAGCGGCCCACTGAGGTTGCCGGTGGCCAACCCCACGAGAGCCGCCGCCGACACGCCGATGACCAGGGCGTCGGCGACCCCGATGGCCAACCGCCCGCGCCGCGGTGGCACCCGGCGCAGCAGGGTGGCGATGGGCTCGTCGAGCGTGGGCCGGATCGCGAGCCCCAGCGCCGCCATCGCGACGAGCCAGCCGAGGACGGCGGCGGGCACGGTGAGGGCCGGCACCTCGGCCGGA
>CAZLGB010000049.1:0-19957 GCA_964558825.1 uncultured Intrasporangiaceae bacterium | reverse complement strand
GTCGCAGGCGCGCACTCACTCAGGTCCGTCGTACACCACTCTGCTGGACTCCACTCCACGAGGCCTCGCACGAGGACGCCTGCTCACGACTCCTCGTCCCGTCCTGCATCCATGTGATCATCGATGCATACGGGTCACCCCTCGCCGTGGGGGGGTGGCAGGTCTCGTCAACTGACTCGATGGCAGACAGGCAGAGCAATCCATGAGGGCGTGGAGGGAACCCCACTTCACGGGGCCCGAGGAGGTGTGGGTCACTGCGGCGATGACCCGCAAGGGGGTCGACATCTACGCGAACTTCGAACTGACGCTACAGCGATCCGCATGGGTCTCCCGCTGGTTTTGCACGTGGGCCGCCGGGGACCCGAACGAACCCGCAAGCTATCTGTCCCTCAGCTTGGCTGATGGGTGGGAGCTCATGGCGCCGAACGGACCTAACCGTCGTCTTGCCGTGACGGGGGCGTCCTTCGGATATGCCGTGGGCGCTCCGCCTGGGGCAAAGGTCCGTCCGCTGGCGCAGGTGAAGCGCGAAGCGGGATTGGCGCTCGGAACGCCGACGCGTCGGCGCCAGCAGTTCCGAGTGCGGGTCTTCATCCTCGCGCCGAACGGCTCGCCGTAGGTCCAGGGCCTTCGAGCCACTCTTCGCCGAGGGCGGTGTCAAGAGCCCTTGGTGGTCGTCTGCGGTGACTTGCCCGAGCCGAGGGTCGAGCTGGTGGACGTCTTGGTGCTCGACGACGTGGTCGTGCTGCTGGTCGAGCTGCTGCTCGTGCCAGAGGTCGTCGCCGACGTCGCAGTGCTGGCCGGCGTCGTCGCGCCCGCCGCCGTGGCCGAGGACGTCGTGGCGGCAGCAGAGATGGCGGCGCTCCCTGTGCGTCTTGAGGTGCTACTCGTCGCGTTGGTCCTGGAGGTGGTCGCGGACGTGCTCGAGCTCGTCGGAGAGCTTCCCGACGTGGCGCCGGACGCCATGGTGGCTCGGGCGTTTGCGAGGTGCGTGGCGACGCCCCCGGTGGTCACGGCCGCTGCGAGCAGGGCGCCGGTGGCCAGGGCCTTGGTCTGCGACAGCGTGCGGGCGCGCCGGGTTCTCCGGTGGGTGCTCATCGTGGACTCCTCGGTCGGTGCGTGGTCGGTACCGGCGTCAGTGCTGTTGAGGTGCTGGGTCAGTGCTGGGTCGGTACCGGCGTCAGTGCTGTTGAGGTGCTGGGTCAGTGCTGGCCCCGGTCGGGGCGTGGCGGTCGACCACGACGATGTCCGCGCCGGCTAGGCGAACTGTGTGTGCGGGCTGGCATGGTCGTGTGGCTCGACCCGACTCCTGCGTCTCGGATGGACGTCAGGAGCCGCTGGTCGTCGTCTGAGCGGCGCCGGTGCCGGCGCTGAGGCCCGACGTGGTGGCGGCATTGGAGCTCGAGGACGAGCTCGTCGTGCCGGTGGTCGCGCTGCTCGTCGTGCTCGACGCGACGACGGTGGCGTCGGCGGCCTGGGCATTGGCCAGGTGGGTGGCGACGCCGCCGGTCGTCACGGCTGCCGCGAGCAGAGCCCCGGTGGCCCAGGCCTTGGCGCGCGACAGCGGGCGGCGGGTGGTGCGGGTGCTCTGGTGGGTGCTCATCGTGGTCTCCAGTGATCGGTGCTGGGCCCCCTCGCGGGGCTGGCGATGACCATGACGATGTCCACACCGACTGAGCGATTCGTGTGCGAGCGCCCGCAACCGCATGTGGGCTCGTTGTGGGTTTCCTGTGGCCGCCGCTTTGCTCGAGGACGTGGCTCCCTGATCGGGTGCCCGCGCGGGCCGCACGGTGCCGCCGCAATGCCCAGGCACGGAAAAGGGCCCCGGTGAGTATGAGTCTCCGGGGCCCTTCCGGTGGTCGGCCGAAGCCGCTCACCAAGCGCGCGACCGAAGCCGAGCGCCACTGCGACCCGAGGGCCGCAGCTGCCACGGGCACGAGGCCCGGGCGTGTGGTCGAGCCGAAGCCCTCCCACTGGGCAGCTCCGCGAATCCGACTCCCCCGAAAGAGAATTGGGCTTCAGTGGTGCCGGCCCCGCCTCCGGCGAGCCGGTGGCGTAGGACATTTCTAATCGTCTCCAGGGGCCCTGACAAGACCCCCGCGAAGGCTTTCTTGACGGCTCTCGCCGCCCCTCGGCGTGTCGCTGCGACACGCCGAGGACCCGGTCGCCCGGTCTCGCCAAGAGAGACTCGCGGCTCGCGATCCGGACAGTCGAGCGACGACCCCTTGCCGTCCCAGGCCACGGCACCTGGCAGGATCACTCGGTATGCCGTCCGCCCTCCCCGACGGCGACCCGGCACCGCCCTCGGGTCGCCTTCCTGACGACGCCCTGGCGGCCGTGGGGGAGCGGAGCTGGGGGATCTACGTCCACGTGCCCTATTGCCGGGTGCGGTGTGGCTATTGCGACTTCAACACCTACGCCCTGCCGGAGTTGGCCACGGCCCCCACGGAGGCCGGACCGGCCGACTACACCGACCTCGTGCTCGGCGAGCTCGACCTGGCGGTCCAGGTCCTCGGCAACCGCGCCACAACGGTGGACACCGTCTTCCTCGGTGGCGGCACGCCCACCCTCCTGCCGGCGGCCGACCTCGCCCGCCTCCTGCACGGCATACGCGAGCGATGGGGACTCGCCGACGACGCGGAGGTGACCTGCGAGGCCAACCCCGACACGGTGACCCCCGCCCTCGCGCGCGAGCTGGCCGAGGCCGGCTACACCAGGCTCAGCCTGGGCATGCAGTCGAGCGTCCCGCACGTGCTGGCCACGCTCGACCGCACCCACGACCCGGCGGCCGTGGCGCGGGCGGTCGCAGCGGCCCGCGACGCCGGCCTCGCGGTGAGCCTCGACCTCATCTACGGCACGCCGGGGGAGAGCCTCGCCGACTGGCGGGTGTCGCTCGATTCGGCCCTGGCGTTGGAGCCCGACCACGTGTCGGCCTATGCGCTCGTCGTCGAGGAGGGCACTCGCCTGGCCGCCCAGGTGCGCCGCGGGGAGGTCCCGGCGCCGCAGGACGACGACGAGGCGAGCAAGTACGAGCTCGCCGACGAGGTGCTCACCGCCGCAGGTTTCGGCTGGTACGAGGTGAGCAACTGGGCCCGCACGCCGACGGATCGCTGCCGACACAACCTCGGCTATTGGGCCGACGGCGACTGGTGGGGTGCCGGACCGGGTGCGCACAGCCACGTCGGCGGGGTGCGGTGGTGGAATGTCAAACACCCCAGCGCGTATGCCGGTCGCCTCCGAGCGGGCGCGTCACCGGCCGCCGCGCGCGAGGTGCTCACCCCCGAGCAGCGTCACGACGAGCGGGTGCTGCTCGGGGTGCGGCTGGCCGAGGGATTGCCGATCGCCGAGCTGACCGCCACGGGGGCCCAGGCGGTGGCCGGGCTCATCGCCGACAGACTGATTGACGGCCCGACGGCCCTGCGCGACAAGCGGATCCGGTTGACTCTGCGGGGACGATTGCTCGCCGACACAGTCGTGCGCCGCCTGGTCGGGTGACCAGACGGCGCACGGTTGACAGCTGGCGCAGGCCTACTTGACCAGCCGCACCGCGAAGGGATAGCGATAGGCCTCGCCCTTGTTGGCGGCCAGCCCGCCGAGGATGCAGAAGACCAGGCTGGCGATCCAGATGAGCGGGTAGAGCAGCAGACCGATCCCCACCGCGGACAGCAGGGTGGCAGCCACCCACCCGAAGAGCAGGGTGATCTGGAAGTTGAGCGCCTCGACCGACTGGTCGCGGGTGAACCCGTCGCGCGGACCGAAGATCACCATGACGAGCAGCGGGCCGAGGAATCCGAGGACGATGCCGCCGAGGTGGGCGAGCATGCTCCACTGGCGGGCCTCGGCGGGCGTCAGCGGCACGACGCCGCCGGGCTGATTGGGCTGCGGCTGGTAGGGCGGCTGGGACATGACGGGGACCTCCAGGGAGATTGGGGGTGCCCGGCCTCAGCTGCCGGGCACGGTGACGAAGTCTATGAGTTCCTCGACGGCGGCGAGCAGGAATGGCTCGAGATCGGCATACGTCCGCACGGTGCCGAGGATGCGCCGCCAGGCCAGCGCGACCTCGGTCTGCGTGGTGGCCGGCCAGCCGAGGGCTGCGCAGATGCCCTCCTTCCACGGCATACCGCGGGGGATCTGCGGCCACTGCTCCCACCCCAGCCGGGCCGGCTTGACCGACTGCCAGACGTCGACATAGGGGTGGCCGACGACGAGCACGTGCTCGCGGTATGCCGCCAGCCTCCGGACCGCCTCGACGATCGTCGTCTCCTTGCTGCCCGGGACGAGATGGTCGACGAGGATGCCGAGCCGCCGCCCCGGTCCGGGGTCGAAGTCGCGCACTGCGGCGACGAGATCGTCGATGCCGTCGAGTTGCTCGACGACGACCCCCTCGACCCGCAGGTCGGCGCCCCAGACCTTTTCGACGAGCTCGGCGTCGTGGCGCCCTTCGACCCAGATCCGCGACCCGAGGGCGACCCGCGCCCGCTGGCCGTGCACCGCCACCGATCCGCTGGCCGTGCGGGCGGACGCCGCCCGCTGCGCCGCCAAAGCTGCCGCGGCCGCCGCCTGTGGCGGGGTGAGGATGGCCGGCTCGCCCTCGATGAGGAAGCCCGGGCCGAGGGGGAAGCCGCGCACCCGCCCGCGCCGGTCCTCCAGATGCACGACATGCATCCCGCCGGCCTTCTCGACGCGCACGACGGCACCGCACCAGCCGGTCTCGACCTCCTCGACGACCAGCCCCGGCTCGGCCGGCACCTCGCGAGTGGGACGGCGACCGGCGCGGCGCCAATCGCCGGAGAGCACGTCGATCCCGTAGCGGTCCATCCCGCGAGGGTATGCCGGGCTCGCACCGGCCTTGTCGCCGACGCGCCGCGCCCGCCGGCCCCACTAGACTTGGCACTCGGAGCCCGAGAGTGCCAGCGGTCGCGGGCTCGAGGGAACGACCGCGCCGAGCACAACGCCGGGCCAAGCGAGGAGGTGAGCGCCAGGTGAGCGAGGAACGACGACTGTCCGTCCTGAGGGCCATCGTCCAGGACTACGTGCGCACCTCCGAGCCGGTCGGCTCCAAGAACCTCGTCGAGCGCCACCACTTCGGGGTGTCGGCGGCCACGGTGCGCAATGACATGGCGATCCTCGAGGAGGAGGGGCTCATCCACGCCCCGCACACCTCCGCCGGCCGGGTGCCGACCGATGCGGGCTACCGGCTCTTCGTCGACCGGCTCAGCGCAATCAAGCCCATGACGCAAGCCGAGCGTGCCGCCATCGGGCGCTTCCTGCACGGAGCCGTCGATCTCGACGACGTCGTCGACCGCACCGTGCGTCTGCTCGCCTCGCTGACCCACCAGGTCGCCGTCGTCCAATATCCGTCGCTGTCGCGCTCGTCGGTCCGCCACGTCGAGCTCGTCGCCCTCGGGCGCGATCGGCTCATGGTCATCCTCATCGCCAGCACCGGTCGGGTCGAGCAGCGGGTCCTGGAGACCGGCACCGTCCTCGACGACGTCGACGGGGCGACTCTCATCAGCCGACTGCGCGGGGAGTTGCTCGCCGAGTCGGTCGGACGGACCTTCCCCGAGGCCTCGGCCCGGCTCGAGTCCCTGCCCGAGCGCTTCCCACCGGCCGAGCGCGACCTCGTGCGGATGGTCTTGCGCACCGTCGAGGAGACCCTGCGCGAGGAGCGCGAGGAGCGCGTCGTGCTCGCCGGGACATCCAATCTCGCCCGGTTCGGCGCCGACTTCCCGACAAGCATCGCGCCGGTGCTCGAGGCGCTCGAGGAGCATGTCGTGCTGCTCAAGCTCTTCGGCCAGCTCGGCCAGACCCGCCCGGGCGGGTCGCCGGCATCCGGCGCGGTCGCCGTGACCATCGGCCACGAGAACGAGCACGTGGGGCTCACCGGCGCATCGGTGATCAGCACGGCATACGGCTCGCGGTCGGAGATCGTCGGTGGCATGGGGGTGCTCGGCCCCACGCGGATGGACTACCCGAGCGCGATGGCGACGGTGCGCGCCGTCGCCCACTACGTCTCCGAGGTGCTCGAGCCGTGAGCCGCGCCCTTTGCCGCACCACCGCGACACAGCCAGACCGGACAGGACAATGGTGAACGACTACTACGAGGATCTCGGCGTCGCCCGTGACGCGAGCATCGAGGAGATCAAGCGCGCCTACCGGCGGCTGGCCCGCAAGCTGCACCCCGACGTCAATCCGGGGGCCGAGGCGGAGGAGCAGTTCAAGCGGGTGTCGCGCGCCTACGAGGTGCTCTCCGACACCGACAAGCGCCGCTCCTACGACCTGGGTGTCGACCCCTTCGCGACCGGTGGAGGCGGCGGGGGCTTCGGCGCGCAGGGCTTCTCCTTCAGCGACGTCATGGATGCCTTCTTCGGCGGTGCCGCGACCGCGCGCGGGCCGCGCGCGCGGGTGCACCGCGGCCAGGACGCCCTCGTGCGCATGGAGATCGACCTGCACGATGCGGTCTTCGGGTGTGAGCAGGAGCTGGCCATCGACACGGCCGTGCGCTGCTCGACCTGCCAGGGCAACGGCTGCCAGCCGGGCACCGGACTGTCGACCTGCGCGATCTGTGGCGGGCGCGGCGAGGTGCAGACCGTGCAGCGATCCTTCCTCGGCAATGTCATGACCTCACGCCCCTGTCAGAACTGCCAGGGCTATGGCTCGACCATCCAGCGTCCGTGCTTCGAGTGCTCGGGCGAGGGCCGAGTCCGCACTCGCCGCAGCCTCACCCTCAAGGTGCCGGCCGGGGTCGACTCGGGCACCCGCATCCAGCTGGCCGGCGAGGGCGAGGTCGGCGCCGGCGGCGGGCCGGCCGGTGACCTCTACGTCGAGGTCGCCGTCGCACCTCACCCGATCTACACCCGCCGCGGTGACGATCTGCACTGCCGGGTCGAATTGCCGATGACCGCGGCAGCGCTCGGCACCACGCTCGACCTGCAGACCTTCGACGGTGCGCGGCCTTTCGACGTCAAGGCCGGCACCCAGGCCGGTGACACGGTGACGATGCGCGGGCTCGGGGTGACCCACCTGCGCGGCACCGGGCGAGGCGATCTCATCGTCCACGCCGACGTGCAGACCCCGACCAAGCTGACCGATGCCCAGCAGGACCTGCTGCGCCAGCTCGCCGCGCTGCGAGGTGAGGAGCGCCCGGTCGCGCGAATGGCCCCGTCCGACAAGGGTTTTCTCGGCAAGCTGCGTGACGCCTTCAAGGGCGTCTGAGCCCGCACGCGCCTCGGCGCACCATCCTCGATCCTCCCCAGGAGGTATGCCGTGACCGCCCCGCTCTTCCTCGCTGATCGCGGGGCGCTGGACTCGGCAGCGCCGGGAGAGCTCGTGCGGGTCGGTGGCTCCGAGGGTCATCACGCCGTCTCGGTGCTGCGTCTTGCGCTCGGCGAGAGCGTGCTCATCGGTGACGGGGCCGGCATCCGGGCGCAGGCCGAGGTCGTCGAGTTGGAGCGCTCGGTGCTCGTGGCCCGGGTGCTGTCGGTCGAGACCGAGCCGCCGCCCGAGCCGAGCTTCGTGCTGGTCCAGGCCTTGGCCAAGGGCGACCGCGACGAGCAGGCCGTCGAGGCCGCCACCGAGCTGGGGGTCGACGCCGTCGTGCCGTGGCAGGCGGCGCGCAACGTCGTGCAATGGAAGGCCGAGCGAGCCGTGCGCGGTCAGCGCCGATGGGAGGCGGTCGTCGTCGCGGCGACCAAGCAGTCGCGCCGGATGCGGGTGCCGCAGGTGCGTCCGCTGGCCCGCACGGCGGAGATCGTCGATCTCGTCCGCTCCGCCGCGCTGGCGGTGATCCTCCACGAGGACGCCACCGCGCCGTTGGCCGGGGTGACGCTGCCCGAGCGGGGCGAGGTCGTCGTCGTGGTCGGGCCCGAGGGCGGCATCGCGCCCGCCGAGCTGGCCGCGCTGGAGGACGCCGGGGGACGGGTGCTGCGGCTGGGGTCGACCGTGCTTCGCTCGTCGAGCGCGGGGCCGGCGGCCCTCGCCGTGCTCAACGCGGCCGGCCGCTGGCGCTGACGCGGGCGGCCTCGGCCGAGCCTAAGGTGTCAGGGGCCGACGTGGAAGGGCATGACGTCCTCGGAGTCCAGTGACCCGTCCTTGGCCGAGAAGGCGAAGGCCCGCAGCTCGTAGTCGCCCTGGGTCAGCCGCCCCAGGTCGATCGTCGCGGTGCCGCGGACGGGGCAACCCGAGGTCGTCCCGTGGCCGCTCTTGACGACCGTCGTCCCCTGACGCAGCTCCCACGAGAAGGCGCCCTCGAAGACGCACGCCTGGACCTTGGCGGTGACCGGCTTGGACGCGGTGATCACCGACCAGCGCAGCGGGTCGATGATCCAGATCGGCGCGAGATCGGTGTAGGTGTCGGTCGGCCGCTTGTAGACGCTCGACGGCATCCCCTCGAAGATGCGGAACGCGCCGGTCACCTCGATGCGCACCGGCAGGTCCGCACTGGCCGCAGCCGTGACCGTCCAGACGAGCTGCTGCACGGCGATGCGCTGTTGCTCGGCGGTCAGCCCGGAGCGTCCGGGCTTGCTCAGCACGAGGTGGATCTCGTCGGCCGTCACGGTGGCGGTGGCCGTCGTGTCGGCCTCCCAGGGCTGCTGCAGCCCGGGGTATGCCGGCAGCGCCTGACCGTTGGTGTCCCTGCCCGACAGCGCGATGGTCGCGGCTGCGGTCGCCCGGGCTGAGGGGCTGCCGTCGCCGACCCATTGGGCCGGCAGGAAGTCACGGTGCAGCAGCCACGGCAGCGCCTGGCTGCCGGTGCCGATGTAGTAGATGGGCAATTGCACCGAGGCCCGCGTGGCGATCGTCGTCGGGGTGGTGCTGGAGGACGAGTCGGCGCTTGAGGTCGCGCTCCCGGTGATGGCGGTGCCCGGGCCGGCGGCCGGACCGACAACCGGGGGCGGGGGCCGCAGAATCACCCAGGTGCCCAGCCCGACCAGCACGACGAGCAACGAGGCGGCGACGGGGAGCAGCCAGGGCGGCATACCGACGCGGGGGCGGGCCGGCGGGTGGGCGCTGGTGGCCTGGTGGATCTGGGCGAGGCGATCGGTGGGGAGGATCAGCTCGGCATCGGCGGAGAGCGCACCGCGCAGGCGGGCCTCGAAGGCGCGCGCGCGAGCGAACTCGTCGGGCGTCAGCTCGGTCATCGTGGGTCCTCCATCCGTGCGCGCAGCACGGCCAGGGCTCGGTGGGCGTGGGCCTTGACGGAGCCCTGCGCGATCTGCAGGGCGTCGGCGATCTGGGCTTCGGACAGGTCGGCGTAATAGCGCAGCACGAGCACCTCCCGCTGGCGCGGCGGCAGCTGCGCCAGCGCGTGCAGCATCTGGTCGTTGCCGAGCTCGGCCAGGGCCTCGACCTCGGCGCTCGCCCCGCTCGCGCGACCGAGGACATCGGCGCGACCCGCCTCGGCGCGCAACTCGCGCTGCACGACGACGTCATGTCGGTGGGCCGAGCGCGCGCCGTTGACGACGCTGCGCCGCAGGTATGCCGCGGCGGCCGCCGGCTCGCGGATGCGATCCCAGTTTCGGTGCGTCGCGACGAAGGCGTCCTGGACGATGTCCTCGGCCAGCCCCTGGTCGCGCACGAGCAGCCAGGCGAGCCGCACGAGCGGGCGCCAGTGCACGGCATACAGCGCCGTGATCGCCGCGTCGGCCCCGAGGGGCTCGTCAACGACCCGGTCGGGTCCGCTCAGCTGCATGGTCGGCACATCCCTGTGACGTGTGGCGGCCGGTTCAGGTTGACCACCTCCCACGAGGCTAGTCTTCCGGGCATGATCGCCCCGATGTGCCTGTTCTGCTCCATTCTCGAGGGCAAGATCCCCGCCCGGGTCGTCGATGAGACGCAGTTGACGCTCGCCTTCCGCGACATCGACCCGCAGGCTCCGGCCCACGTCCTGCTCGTCCCGCGCCGGCACGTGCAGAATCTCGTCGAGCTGGCCGAGCACCCCCGCGAGCTCGCCGACCTCGTGGCGCTCGCGGGGCGGATCGCCGAGCAGGAGGGTCTCGATCGGGGCTATCGACTCGTCGCCAACACCGGCTCCGAGGGTGGCCAGCTCGTCTTCCACGCTCATGTTCACCTGCTCGGTGGGCGGCATATGAGCTGGCCTCCGGGTTGACCCGCGCCGCGGCGCCCCTGGCATTTCGGTCGTTGAACTCGGTCGTTTGCGGTATGCCGCGCCTCGTAGACTGAGCGGCGATATGACCGAGCCTTCCGTGGCGGGCCCCGCGCCCGCGACCTCTCCCCGTCGCCCCACCCACTCGATCACCATTCCGGCTGGAGTGCCGATGGTGGCGCTGCTCGGTCCCCGCGACGAGTTGCTCGCGACGATCGAGCGGGCCTTCCCCAGCGTCGACCTGCACGTGCGCGGCAACGAGCTGTCGATGCGCGGGCCGAGCTCCGCTGTGGCGACCGTCGAGCGGCTCATCGACGAGCTGTTGACCGTCCTGGACGCCGGCCAGACCCTCACTCGCGACTCGGTCGAGCGCTCGATCGCCATGCTCCGGGCGCACACCGCCGAGCGGCCGGCCGACGTGCTCACCCTCAACATCATCAGCAATCGTGGCCGCACGATCCGCCCCAAGACGCTCAACCAAAAGCGTTACGTCGACGCCATCGACCTGCACACGGTCGTCTTCGGCATCGGCCCGGCCGGCACCGGCAAGACCTATCTGGCGATGGCCAAGGCCGTCGCCGCGCTGCAGAGCAAGCGGGTCAACCGGATCATCCTCACCCGCCCGGCGGTCGAGGCGGGCGAGCGGCTCGGCTTCCTGCCCGGCACGTTGACCGACAAGATCGACCCCTATCTGCGCCCGCTCTATGACGCGCTGCACGACATGGTCGACCCCGACAGCATCCCCCGGCTCATCTCCTCGGGGACCATCGAGGTGGCGCCGCTCGCCTACATGCGCGGGCGCTCGCTCAACGACGCCTTCATCATCCTCGACGAGGCGCAAAACACCTCGAGCGAGCAGATGAAGATGTTCCTCACCCGGCTCGGCTTCGGCTCCAAGATGGTCGTCACCGGTGACATCACCCAGGTCGACCTGCCGGGGGGCACTCGGTCGGGGCTGCGCCACGTCCGCGAGATCCTCGGCGATGTCGAGGACATCCACTTCTCCGAGCTCACCTCCGCCGACGTCGTGCGTCACAAGCTCGTCGGCGCGATCGTCGATGCCTATGCGCGGGGCGAGGCCTCCGAGCAGGCGCGCAGCGACGAGGAGGCGCGCGGGCGGCATACGCCTCGGCACGCGGCTCGGGTCAACCCCGCGCGGTGAGGCGGCGGCTGTGAGCATCGACGTCCTCAACGAGACGGGGTATGCCGTCGACGAGCTCGAGCTCGTCGCGTGCGCGCGACATGTGCTCGAGGCGATGAAGGTCCACCCCGACGCCGATTTGGCGATCACCCTCGTCGACGAGGCGGCCATGGAGACCCTCCACGTGCAGTGGATGGACCTGCCGGGGCCGACCGACGTCATGAGCTTTCCCATGGACGAGCTGCGGCCGGGCGGCGAGGGCGTCGACCCGGAGCACGGTGTGCTCGGGGATGTCGTGCTGTGCCCGAGCGTCGCCGAGCGGCAGGCCCGCGAGGCCGGCCACGCGACCATCGAGGAGCTGCTGCTGCTCACCACCCACGGGATCTTGCACCTGCTCGGTTTCGACCACGCCGAGGCCGACGAGGAGCGGGAGATGTTCGAGCTGCAGCGCCAGCTGCTGCTGACCTTCCTCGCCGGGCGCGGCCGAGCGCACCGCTGACGGGGAGGCGCCGTGCTGACCCAGGCGGTGCTCGTCGCGATCGTCTCGATCGTCGTCGCCTTCCTGCTCGCCGCCGCCGAGGCGGCGCTCTATCGGATGTCGCGGGTGCGGGCCGAGGAGCTCTACGACGAGGGGCGGGTCGGCTCGGCCGCGCTCGTCGCCGTCGTCGCCGACCCCACGGCATACCTCTCGGTGCTGACCTTCCTGCGCGTCGCCGCGGAGGCGACCACGGCGGTGCTCGTCACGCTCGCGGTGGTCGAGCTCGTCGACTCGGGAGCCAAGGCGCTGGCCATCTCGGTGGCGATCATGGCGGTCGTGTCCTTCGTCGTCGTCGGGGTGTCGCCGCGCACGCTGGGGCGGGCCAACTACGACCGGGTCGCGCTGGTCGCGGCGCCGCTCACCCGCGGGCTGCGGCGGGCGCTCGGGCCGGTCGCCAAGGCGCTCGTCGCCTTCGGCGACGCCGTCACGCCGGGCAAGGGCTATCTCGACGGACCCTTTCGCACCGAGTCGGAGCTGCGTGACCTGCTCGAGCAGGCCTCCGACCGTGACGTCATCGAGGACGACGAGGCCGAGATGCTCGACTCGGTCTTCGAGCTCGGCCAGACCCGCGTGCGCGAGGTCATGGTGCCGCGGCCGGACATGGTCACCGTCGGGATCGACGCGACGGCCGAGGCGGCGCTGGCGATCCTCAGCCAATCGGGACACTCGCGGCTGCCGGTCGTCGGCACCGACTCCGACGACATCCACGGGCTGCTCTATCTCAAGGACGTCGTCGCTCGCGTGCTGGCCGAGCCGTCGACGGCGGGGCGGGGGCCCGCGGCGGCGCGCTTGCGGGTCGCCGAGCTCATGCGGCCGATGACCTTCGTGCCGGACTCCAAGCCGGCCGACGACCTGCTGCGCGAGATGCAGCGCGACCAGATCCACCTGGCCATCGTCATCGACGAATACGGCGGCACCGCAGGGCTGATCACCATCGAGGACATCCTCGAGGAGATCGTCGGCGAGATCGCCGACGAGCACGACCCGGCCGAGCCGGGCATCGAGCGGCTGCCCGACGGCTCGGTGCGGGTGCCGGCCGCGCTGCACGTCGACGACCTCGCCGACGTCTTCGACATCGAGATCGACGAGGACGAGATCGACACCGTGGGTGGGCTGCTCACCAAGGTGCTCGGGCGGCTGCCGTATGCCGGTGCCACCGTCATCGCGTCGGGCCTGGAGCTCACCGCCGAGCGGATGGCCCATCGCCACCGGATCGCCACCGTCATGGTGAGATGGGCTCCGAAGGAGGATCGCGATGGCTGAGCAGCCGCAGGGACCGGCCTACCGGGCGGGCTTCGCTGCGCTCGTGGGGCGACCCAACGCCGGCAAGTCGACGCTGACCAACGCCCTCGTCGGGACGAAGGTCGCCATCACGTCGTCCAAGCCGCAGACCACCCGGCATACCATCCGCGGGATCAGCACGAGCGCCGACAGCCAGCTCGTGCTCGTCGACACCCCCGGGCTGCACCGGCCGCGGACACTGCTCGGCGAGCGGCTCAACGACCTCGTGCGCGAGACCCTGCTCGACGTCGACGTCGTGGGCTTTTGCCTGCCGGCCGATCAGCGGGTCGGGCCGGGGGATCAGTTCATCGCCGCCGAGCTCGCCGAGCTGCGGCGCACCAAGCGCACGCCCGTCGTCGCCATCGCGACGAAGATCGACCTCGTCCCGCGCGAGCGGCTGCTGGCCCATCTCGTGGCGGTCGACCAGCTCGGTGACTGGGCGGCGGTCGTGCCGTGCTCGGCGACCTCGGGCGCGCAGGTCGACGACGTGCGCCGGGTGCTGGCCGGGTTGTTGCCGCTGTCGCCGCCGCTCTATCCGCAGGAGGCGCGCAGCGACGAGCCCGACGACGTGATGATCGCCGAGCTCGTGCGCGAGGCGGCGCTCGAGGGCGTGCGCGACGAGCTGCCGCACTCGCTGGCCGTCGTCGTCGAGGAGGTCGTGCCCCGTGAAGGGCGGCCCGAAGGTGCGGCGCCGATGCTCGACGTGCGGGTCGCGCTCTATGTCGAGCGCGACAGCCAGAAGGCCATCGTCATCGGCAAGGGTGGCTCGCGGCTGCGCGAGGTCGGCTCGACGGCTCGGGCGGCGATCGAGGAGCTGCTCGGGGCGAAGGTCTATCTCGACCTGCACGTCAAGGTCGCCAAGGACTGGCAGCGCGATCCGAAGTCGTTGCAGCGATTGGGCTTTTGAACGGCGCGCCTTTGTGGTGTTGGATGGCGGCTCATGACCACCCTCGTCTTCGTCCACGCTCACCCTGACGACGAGGCGTCGCAGACCGCCGGCGCGATGTGTCGGGCGGTCGCCGAGGGCCATCGAGTGGTGCTCGTCGTCGCGACCGGGGGCGAGCACGGGGAGGCACCCGAGGATCTCGCGCCGGGCGAGACCGTCGCCGACAGACGTCGTCGCGAGCTTGCCTGCTCGGCCAAAACCCTTGGGGTGCAACGGGTCGAATGGCTCGGCTATGCCGACTCGGGGATGACCGGCTGGGCTCAGAACGATCACGAAGGCGCCTTCACGCAGGCGCCGCTCGACGAGGCCGCGGGCCGGCTCGTGGCTGTGCTCGACGACGAAGACGCCGATGTCGTCGTCGGCTATGACTGGCACGGTGGCTATGGCCACCCCGACCACGTGCAGGTCCACCGGGTCGTCCATCGCGCGGCGGAGCTCGCGGCTCGGCGGCCGCGGGTGCTCGAGGCGTCGATGAATCGCGACCACATGCGGGCGCTCGCCGCGATGGCGGCAGCGGCCGGGGTCGAGGAGGGCGACTTCGACCCCGACGGGCCGATGGACGACGGCAACCCCATGGGCACGCCCGAGGCTGAGCTGCACTGGCAGGTGGACTGCACGGCATACCTGCAGCAGCGGCGCGCGGCGCTGTCCTGCCACGCCTCGCAGACCTCCGATGTCGGGATGATGCTCGGTATGCCGCCCGAAGCCTTCGCGGCGTTCTTCGGCGCCGAGCACTACCTCGAGCCGGGGCGGCCGGCGGGGATGGTGCGCGGCTGGTTCCTCGACTGAGGGCTCGCTCTTCGCCCGATCGCCGCGAGAGCTTTGGGGCTAACCTTGACCCATGCGTATGCACATAGAGCTCGACGACGCCCTCGTCGCGCAGGTCGACGAGCTGGCTGGAGCTCGTGGACGCTCGGCGTTTGTCAGGTCCGCCGTCGAGACCGCCGTCGCTGATGCCCTGCGCTGGGCCGCGCTCGAGAGCGCCGCCGGGACTGTTGCACCGACCGGTCACGACTGGGATGCCGACCCGGCGGCGTGGGTCCGTGAGCAGCGCCGCGACCCACGACGTGCGAGCTGAGCCGTGCTGCACGTCCTCGACACGACCGTCCTCATCGACTATCTCCGCGGTCGCCCGGCCGTGGGTCGAGTGCTCGGGCTTCGTGAGCGCGGCGGTCGTCCAGCGACGACGGCCATCAATGTCGAGGAGCTGGTGCGGGGGCTGCGCCCACCGGAGGTCGGGGCAGCGCGCCGGCTCCTGGAAGGGCTCATCGTGCTGCCCATCACCGCCGACGCAGCGTGGCTGGCCGGCGAGTGGCGGCGCGATCATGCCGCCCGAGGGGTGACGCTGTGGCAGGCGGACTGTCTCGTGGCTGCCGTGGCCGAGTTGGCGACCGGCGTGCTCGTGACGGGAAACCCCAAGGACTTCCCCATGATCGAGGCCACCCACTGGCCGGTCGGCCTCTAGCCAAAGAGTGGGGCTACGTGCTCGTCGGGTGCCCGGTCGCGGTGGGCTCGACGCCGACGCTCGCCCAGGCGTCGTGGACCGCGCCGGCCTCGGGGCTGGTCTTGCCATAACGCTTCGTGGCGGCGGCGATGGTGCGCCCAGCGAAGCCCGCGAAGTCGATGTCCTTGGGGATGCCCTTGGTCGTCATCGTGTCGAACCAGATCCGCCCGGCGCGCTCCCACGCGGGCCCACCGAGAGCACTCGCCACGAGGTAGAAGGCGTGGTTGGGGATGCCCGAGTTGGTGTGCACGCCGCCGTTGTCATGCTCGGCGTCGTGGGGCAGATCGACGAAGTCGCGCATGTGGGCCGGCTGCGGGTCGCGTCCGAGCACCGGGTCGTCGTATGCCGTGCCCGGCGCCTTCATCGAGCGAAGGGCGACGCCCTTGACCCGGTCGGTGAACAGGCCCTCGCCGACCAGCCAACTGGCCTCGTCGGCGGTTTGCCCGAGGTGGTGCTGGGCGGTCAGCACACCGAAGACATCCGAGATCGACTCGTTGAGCGCCCCCGACTGCCCGACATAGGTGAGCCCGGCCGTGTATTGGGTGAACCCGTGGGTCAGCTCGTGCCCGATGACGTCGATGCACGAGGTGAAGCCGTCGAAATAGCGCCCGTCGCCGTCGCCGAAGACCATCTGCGCGCCGTCCCAGAAGGCGTTGTCGTAGTTGACGTCGAAGTGGACGCTCGCCAGCAGGGGCAGCCCCTTGGCGTCGAGCGAATCACGTTGGTATGCCGTCCAATAGAGCTCCCAAGTGGCCCCGAGCCCGTCATAGGCCTCGTTGACGGCGACGTCGGCGACCGGGTCGGCGCCCTCGGCCCGCACCAGCCGCCCGGGCAACCGGGTGAGGTGCTCGGCGTCGTGGATCGAGCGCTCCGGCGCGGCCGGCAGCGACACGGTGACCCGTTGGGGGCGGGGCGTCTCGAGCGCCGCGGTGCGCTGGGTGAGGTCGGGTGGGACGAGCCCGCGCGGGGGCGGCATACGGGTCGAGCGCTCGGCCACCACGGTGCGCCGCTCGCGCAAGGTCGCATCGGCGGCGAGGGTGCGGGTGGCCGCCGCGGCGACATGCTCGTCGTCGGCCTGGGCGAGGCGGCGCAGCAGATAGCCCGGCAGGATCGAGCAGCGCGGCCAGCTTGCGGGCTTCGCGACGGGCGCGGCGACGGGGGAGTGCGGCATACGACCATCCTGCCTCGCCGGTCCGACACCCGCGCGCCGAGAGTCGGCCCAGATGGCGCAGGGTTCGTTGGTGCCGGTGTCCAGGTCGCGGGCCCACACCTGGTCGCCGACCTGGATCTGTTCGATGGGGACCGGTCCATGGTCGGTGTCGACGAGGGTTCCGGCGATGAAGCAGTTGCAGCCCTTGGACAGGATGCGTTCGGCTGCTCGGCCGACGCGTGATTCGGCGACGGCTACTCGTGCTGTCTTGACGGCCCCGGAGACGGCGCGGCCGATTTTGCTGGCGTATTGGACGGCTTTGACGGCGGCTTTGGCGGCCAGGCCGGCGCCGATGAGTTGGGCGGTGGCGGTGATGGCCATTTCGGTGGCCTTCTCCGTGTTGCCGGTGGCCAGGTAGGCGCCGGCGGAGATGAACCCGGCGGCGGTGCCGATGGGTCCGGGGACGACGGTGGCGACGACTTCGGCGACGACGGCCACGACGTTCAGGACGGCGCCCCAGTCGGGCCAGTTGCCGGTCAGGTCCGAGCAGTTGATGGGGTCGGCGGTGCAGTAGTCGTAGACGTTGGCGTTGCCGCCGGGGGTGGGGTCGATGGACAGGAACCGTCCGACCCCGGGTGCGTAGACCCGTGATCCCATGAGGATGGTGCCGCCCAGGGCATCGCCGGAGCGTTGCGCCCCACCCAGCCACCCATACCGCGGGGGCGCGTTCGCGGACACCCCACCAGAGTTCAAATCCAGGGGTATGCCGTATTCATCGGTCCCCTGATAGGCGAGCGTGCCGATGGTGCCGGTGGCATCCAGGGTGAGGGTGCGGACCTTGTCGTTGTTCAAGTCCCGGGGTAGGCCGTACTGATTCCGTCCATGGAGCCCGAGTTGGTCCCAGGCCGTAACGTGGGGCCTCGGCCCTACCATTTGGCTATGGAATCCCACCGGGCATCGGCGCGAGTTTGCGGCCGTGTAGGTGCTTTCCTGCCGACGTCACCCAGAAATGTCGGCTCCCTTCGGCTCCTGGATTCAGTCGATGGTTGTCATCAGGAGCCAGGCTGTTTTCGCCCATTGTGCGCCCGGAGAACAAGATCGATATGTTGTAACGTAAGTAGCGATCGGAACCTTCGTCGCCAACGGAACCAAGAAGGGTGAAATGATTTCCTGATAATCGATGGTTCCGGGCCAGAAAAATGACAACGCGAAGAGGTAGAGGGATGGTGGGGTTAGATCGTGAGGGCGTAGATTCTCGAGACGAAGCTCGTCGATCGATGGATTGATTTCGTCCGCGAGTGGAATGGCCAAACCGACATGCACTCCTTTCAGTAGTGAAAGGTTAGCTTCGCAGAACGCAACAAATCGATTGATGGTCTCGTTCGTTGGGGCGTGCTGGAGGTGGCGCGAGTCGGCCAATTGGTCTGCCGATCTCGGCCACCCTAACTCCCTCAATCTCTGCGTCGTTTCGGCGACCCAGTGAGTGTCTACCCAGGAAGACCCCACTGGTGTTTCTTTAGCCAAGCGACTTCCTTTCGGTTCAGCTGCGTGTTGCCGTGTTTCCAAGTCCCATCCCTGTTAAGAGCGTGGCCTCCCTTGAAATGAACATGATCCTGCTCGCCCTTGATCTTTCCGGGGTCCACGCGCAATACGCGCTTTGGTGCTTGACCCCTCATGATCTCTTGATTCATTTGATTGACCGAGGAGGGCTTTATGTTGACCGGGCAGTTGTGAACGAGGAGTTGTGCGGTGGTGATGTAGTAGTTGTGGTCGCCGGTGACTTCGAAGTTGTAGACGGTGAGGACCCGCTGGGTGCGGGTGATGCTGGTGATGGTAGTGGTGGTGTGGTTGCGTTGGGTGAGGTGGTCGCCGACGTGCAGGTCGCCGGAGAGGACCCAGCCTTCGCCGTCGACGTAGAAGGGGTGTTCTTCGGTGACGACGACCTGGGTGCCGTCGCTGACGGTGATGGTTTCCAGGGCGGCGGCTTGTTTGTTGAACAGGCCGACGACTTCGCGTAGTTCGTTGGTGCCGGTGTCCAGGTCGCGGGCCCACACCTGGTCGCCGACCTGGATCTGTTCGATGGGGACCGGTCCATGGTCGGTGTCGACGAGGGTTCCGGCGATGAAGCAGTTGCAGCCCTTGGACAGGATGCGTTCGGCTGCTCGGCCGACGCGTGATTCGGCGACGGCTACTCGTGCTGTCTTGACGGCCCCGGAGACGGCGCGGCCGATTTTGCTGGCGTATTGGACGGCTTTGACGGCGGCTTTGGCGGCCAGGCCGGCGCCGATGAGTTGGGCGGTGGCGGTGATGGCCATTTCGGTGGCCTTCTCCGTGTTGCCGGTGGCCAGGTAGGCGCCGGCGGAGATGAACCCGGCGGCGGTGCCGATGGGTCCGGGGACGACGGTGGCGACGACTTCGGCGACGACGGCCACGACGTTCAGGACGGCGCCCCAGTCGGGCCAGTTGCCGGTCAGGTCCGAGCAGTTGATGGGGTCGGCGGTGCAGTAGTCGTAGACGTTGGCGTTGCCGCCGGGGGTGGGGTCGATCGACAGGAACCGTCCAACCCCTGGTGCGTAGACCCGCGATCCCATGAGGATGGTGCCGCCGAGGGTTTCCGCCGGAGCGTTGCGCCCCGCCGAGCCACCCATACCGTGGGGGTGCGTTGGCCGACACCCCACCAGAGTTCAGATCCAGGGGTATGCCGTATTCATCGGTCCCCTGATAGCCGACCGTGGCGACGGCCCCGGTGGCATCGAGGGTGAGGGTGCCCATGACATCGCCGTGCAGATCGACCATCTGCACGACCCGGTCACCGGTCTTGCTGGTGGACAACGCCAGCCGTCCGTCGATGCCGGCCCAGCGTCTCAGGATCCGGACGGGCGGCGGCCGGACGTTGGACGGGAGGCGACCACACGGCATACCCTCGATGACGTGGCACGGGTGCTCCTCCTTCCCCGCCGCGGCGAGGCCTGATCTGACGGCCCCCCTCGTCGCGGAGATTGCGCTGCGCGGCCGCACCCCCGCAGACCCCGACGAGGACCCCCGATGCGCCACCCCCAGACCCCTTCGCGTATGCCGTTCGGCAAGTACGTGCCCTTCCACGAGCAGATCCCGGTCGAGCTGCCCGACCGCACCTGGCCGACCAACCGGCTGACCAAGGCCCCGCGCTGGGCCGCTGTCGACCTGCGTGACGGCAACCAGGCGCTCATCGACCCGATGAACTCCGAGCGCAAGAAGCGCATGTTCGACCTGCTCGTGCGGATGGGCTACAAGGAGATCGAGGTCGGCTTCCCGA
>CAZLGB010000048.1:17254-20023 GCA_964558825.1 uncultured Intrasporangiaceae bacterium | reverse complement strand
CAAGATCAGGCCCCCACCAGGCGGGCGCGTTGCCTGGACGCTATGACACTGCCGCCGTCGGGCAGGACATTGGGCAGCAAAAAGCAGCTCAGCCCCGCCGACGTCTGCGCGAGCGAGAGGAATGCGTCGGACATCGGCGCGCTGGTGAACCACTTGTGCCCGCGCAGCCGATAGTGCCCAGCCGTCCGCGCGCCGTCGACCGGCACCGCCCAGGTCGAGTTGGCGCGCACGTCGGAGCCGCCCTGCTTCTCGGTCATGCTCATGCCGAGGATGGCCGACGGCTTGGCCGGGTCGCCGAGGCGCGGGTCGTAGTCGCGCGACAGCGCCCGCGGCTCCCACACTGCCGCCAGCTCGGGGGTGAGCCGCAGCGTCGGGATCGCCGAGTGGGTCATCGAGATCGGGCAGGCATGCCCCGGCTCGACCTGAGCAAAGAGCATGAAGGTCGCCGCCCGGGCGACATTGGCGCCCGGCCGCGGATCGGCCCAGGCGCTCGTCTGGGCACCCGCCGCGATCGCGTCGCCCATGATCCGGTGGTATGCCGGGTGGTAGTCGACCGCGTCGATGCGCCGGCCCCAGCGGTCGTGGGTCTGCAGGACGGGTGGATAGAGGTTGGCCAGCTCGGCGTCGCGCTGGAAGTCGGCCCGGCCGACCAGGCGCCCGGTCTCGTGCAGCCGCGCGTGCGCCCAGCCGGCGTCGAAGGCAGTGACCGCCTCGACGAGGGGACGGTTGACGGCATACTCATCGAGCTCGACGCGCGGCGGCGCCTGGTTGAGGACCTCGTGAGTCCAGTGACCGGTGGTCCCGTGCGGCGGAGGAGCGGCGTCCACGGCGCCGAGCCTACGCGCGCGGGATTCAGCGCCCGGCCATGAGGTCGCGCAGCCCTTGGACGTATGCCGTGCGCGGGATCTCGCCGAGCACAAGCCGCTGGAGCAGATAGCCAGGGAGGGTCGAGGCGAGCACGCGCGCCGTCTGCTCGGCGTCGGTCTCGGGTGGCAGATGCCCCGCGTCCCGCCAGCGGGCGACGACCTGGGTCAGCGACTCGAGCAAGAGGGCGACCTGAGGAGCGAGCACCTCACGCAGCTCGCCGCCGAGCGCGGCCTGCGCCCAGATCTGGACGATGGCCACGCTGAGATCGCCGGCCGGGTGGTGGATCATCGCCCGCTCGACGTGCTCGAGCAACAGGCCGATGACGTCGGCGGGGTGGGTCGGCTCGGGGCGGGCCAGCTCGCCGGCTTCGACCGCCAGCAGCTGGGTGAGCTGGGCCTGCGCGACGGCCTCGAGGATGGCCATCTTGCTGCGGAAGTGGGCATAGACCGCCCCCGCCGACAGCCCCGACTCGGCGATGATCTGCGCCATCGTCGCGCCCTGGAAACCGTGCCGCGCGATGCAGCGGATCGTCGCATCGACGATCTGCTCGCGGCGCTGGGCGCTGCGTTGCGGGGTGAGACGCGGCATACGGGCAGCGTATGCCGGACCGACGCGACAAGCAAAACGAACGTTCTGTTTGACAGCCGACTCGGGCAGGAGCATGCTGGTGCTCAAAGAGAATGAACGTTCTCTGTGAGAAGGAGTCAGAGATGCCCGAGCCCACCCCTGCCACCGCCTCCCCCGCGGCAGCCGGCCACGTGTCGGCCGCCTCTGCAGGGTCCGGCCACGACGACCCGCGCCGAGCCGTCGGGCTCGCGCTGGCGCTGACCATCCTGCTCGCCGGGATGCTCAGCCTCTTTGCCTGGCCATCGGCGCGGCTCGCGCCACACGATCTGCCGATCGCCGTGGCCGGGCCGGCGCCCGCCGCGAGCGCGATCTCCTCGACCCTGGCGTCGAGCAAGCCCGGCGCTTTCGCCGTCACCCAGGTGAGCACCCGCGATGAGGCCCTGCGCCTCATCACCGATCACACGGCATACGGCGCGATCGTCGTCACGGTGACCGGGCCGGAGATCCTCACCGCGTCGGCGCGCTCGCCGATCGTCGCGCAGTTGCTCGGCCAAGCGGCCAGTCAGCTGACCGCCGCGAGCGGCACCGCGCCCAAGGTCACCGACGTCGTGCCGCTGCCGGCCGACGACCCGCGCGGGTCGGGGCTGGTCGCCGGGCTGCTGCCGATCATCCTCGGCGGGCTCGCCTGCGCGGCGCTGTCGACCTTCGCCATCAAGCGCCGGGTGTGGCGCGTCGCCACCGCCCTGCTCTTCGCGGTCTTCGGCGGGACCGCGATGACCTGGCTGCTGCAGTCCTGGCTGGGCTCGCTGACGGGCAACTTCTGGGCCAACGCGGGGGTGCTCGCGCTCGCGACCGGTGCCACGGCGCTCGCCGTCTTGGGGCTCGAGTCGCTGCTGGGCCAGGCGGGACTCGGCGTCGGGGCGCTGGTCATGATGCTCTTCGGCAACGCCCTCTCGGGTGCCGCCAGTGCTCCTGAGCTGCTGCCGACCGGATGGGGCGCGCTCGGTCAGTGGCTGCCGGCTGGAGCGTCCAACACGGCGCTGCGGGCGGTGGCCTTCTTCAACGGCAACGGCGCGGCCGGACCGCTGCTCGTGCTGGTCGGTTGGGCCGTGCTCGGGCTCGCGCTCGTGGGCCTCTCGATCCGGCGCGGGGCCGGCACGCACGCCTGAGGCATCCGCCTCTCGCATGCCGCGGGTATGCCGGCGGTGCCTGCTCCCGTGGGTTGGCCGCCATGGCGGCGAATCGGCCGGTGGTGCGATCCAGCCAAGCGACCCGAAAAACTCCCCACATGGGCAGTTCCTGGACCCGCCCCCGCCAACCGACCCGAAAAACTCC
>CAZLGB010000048.1:0-17154 GCA_964558825.1 uncultured Intrasporangiaceae bacterium | reverse complement strand
CCACCTGAGCACTTCCTGAACCCGACCCAGCCGACCAACCCCAAAAACTCCCCACCTGAGCACTTCCTGAACCCGACCCAGCCGACCAACCCCAAAAACTCCCCACGTGAGCACCTTTCAGGTTCTCCGCCCCAGGCACCCCACTGGCTCGTGCCCGGCCTCCTTCCAGGCAACGCTGAGCTGAAGCACGCCTAGAAGCACGCGCGACTGGGGTGATCACCACACCCGCCCGGGCTTCAGAGCGTGCTTCAGCGTTGACGGCGGCCGAGAACGGCCCGAGCAGGCTCCGGGAAAGCTCCACGCTCAAGGAAGGTCGATGCCACCGACCGATTCCGCCGCCATGGCGGCCAAGCTGGTGGGAAGGCAAGCCCTGCGGCTCACCGCGCACGCAAGCCAAGCCCTGCGGCTCACCGCGGAAGGCAAGCCCTGCGGCTCACCGCGCAAGCCAAGCCCTGCGGCTCACCGCGGAAGCCAAGCCCTGCGGCTCACCGCGGAAGCCAAGCCCTGCGGCTCACCGCGGAAAGCAGCGCTGCGGCTCAGCCGCGGAAGGCCCCCGTGGCGACGAAGCCGCCAGACGTCGTGCAGGCCAGCACCTCGATCCGCCAGCGGGCAACGGCGAGTTCGAGCGTGGCCTGGCCGCCGGCGAGGATCGCCGTGGCGAGCACGTCGGCCGTCATGATGTCGGGTGCCGCGACCGTCACCTGCGCAAAGCCTTCGCCACCTTCGGTGCGCCACACGTGCTCGCCCCGCTCGGCGGTGCCACTGGTGGCGACAGCGGGCATCGTTGGCGCACAGGTGAATTGCGACAGCAGCGCATGCCTATCGTCGGGGTCGACGATGCCGACCACCCACGGCCGGCCATCGCCCTGCGTGCCGTCGATGAGCACGTCGCCGCCGGCGTTGAGGCACCAGTCGCGCGCGCCGTGGAAGGCGAGCGCGTCGGCGGACTCCTGGATGGCCTGGGCCTTGATCACTCCGGAGAGGTCGATCGAACCGTCGGGCCGGTGAGCGGTGAAGGCTCCGTCGGTGTCGGCTGCCCACTGGTCGGCGAGGGCATAGGCGTCGCGATACTTCAGCGAGGCATCGGCGACCGCGAGCTCGCCGCGCGCGACGGCACTCGCCTCCGAGTCGGGGCGATAGAGGCTGAAGCGCCGGTTGAGCGCGGCGAAGACGGCCTCCACCGAGGCGATGGCGGTCTCCGGCGGGGCGCTGGCGAAGACCAGGCTCACCGTCGTGCCCATGGTGTCGAAGACGTGTCGCACCGGCCCGGCGGGGGCACGGCGCACGGGAGTGCGTGACACCGCGCTGGACACGTCGCGGGACACCT
Source organism: uncultured Intrasporangiaceae bacterium (assembly GCA_964558825.1). Lineage (GTDB taxonomy): Bacteria > Actinomycetota > Actinomycetes > Actinomycetales > Dermatophilaceae > Phosphoribacter. The sequence goes on along the minus strand of CAZLGB010000048.1, from coordinate 15,827 downwards.
TGCGAGACACGGTGCGAGACACGGTGCGGGACATCGCGCGGGCGGACGGCATACGGATCAGGCCGCCTTGTCGAGCGCGGACTGCAGCGACGTGAGGTACTTCGACGACGTGTAGGTCGCGCCGCTCACCGTCGAGACATGCGAGGAGTTGGCCGCGAGGACCTCCGACTTGAGCGTCGGGATGGCGCGGGCCTCGATCTGCGCACTGTGCTGGTCGCCGACGGTCGTCGTGTAGGTGATGTCGGTGATCGTGCCGTTGGCGAGGGTCACGGTGACGGTGATCGAGCCGAAGCGGTCGGAGGCCGCGTTGCCGGTGAACGTGCCCGTCGCGCCGCTCGACGCGGCTGCGGCCGACGTGGTGGCCGTCGACGCCGTCGTGCTGGCTGAGCTCGTGCTGGCTGAGCTCGTGCTGGCTGAGCTCGTGCTCGTGCCGGTCGTGGTCGACGACGTCGTCCCCGAGGTGGTGCCGGAGGTCGTCCCGGACGTCGCGCCCGACGCGGTCCCCGAGGTCGTCGAGCTGGTCGGCGCGGCGACGGCCTGCCCGTTGGCGGTGCCCACGGTCCAGCCGGTGACGAGCACCCCCAGCGAGGCCAGGGCCGCTGCGGTGTTGCTGCGCTTGCTCATCGGATGTCCGCCTTCTCTTCGTGATTCGTTCGTGATTCGTCGTTCGTGGTGATCTTGAGCTTGAGTCTGTCCAGCCGGTCTGTGGCTCGGTTATGGCTCACGCGTGGGTATGCCGTGTGGTTGCCATGCGATTGCTGTGCACGGCTGCCGTGAGGCCGCCGATGGCGGCGCGCATGACGGCGTGGGAGGTGTCGTGATCACGACACCTCCCACGCCGTCATCGACGCTTTTCGTGCCCGAGCACTGCGGCTCACCAAGCGGGCGACGCCCTCCGTGGCGGAGAATGACCTCATGCCACGATCCGTCGCGGAGCTCACCGCCGTCGATGACCCGGCCTGGCCGGCCCTGGCCGCGGCCATCGCTGCCGCGCCCCTGCCGGTGCAAGCGCTGCCGATCGCCCGGGCCGCGGGCGAGCACGTCCTCGAGCGGCTGCAGGTGACCACTCGCTCGGCAATGGGCGCCCTCGCGCTGGAGTGCGGTGGTCTGCTCGTCGATCACGGGTGGCTGCGCATCCTCTGCGGCGGCGCGCCGGGCTTGCCCGATCTCGCGTCGGCGAACGGGATCGACGCCCAGGCGAGCTCAGCGCCGGGATCGCTGCTGGTGGCGGCGGATGTCCTCGGCGGCCGTTTCGCTGTCGACGGCGGCGCGCTCGGGGTGGAGCCCGGCCAGGTCTGCTACTTCGCGCCCGACACGCTGCGCTGGGAGGGCCTCGACCTCGGGCACGGCGACTTCGTCGTCGCGATGCTCAGCGGAGCCACCAGCCAGTTCTACGACGGGTGGCGCTGGCCCAGGTGGGAGCAGGAGTGTGCCGCTCTCCCCCGGGATCACGGCTTCAGTCTCTGGCCGCCGCCCTTTGCCCCCCAAGGACGGGATATCTCCGCTGCATCGCGCCGGGCCGTGCCGCTGGGCGAGCTCTTCGCCTTCTATGACGACGCCGCGCGCCGCCGAGACCGCAGCGGTACGACGCCTCCTCCCGCACAACCATCACGGTGACGACCCTGCATTCGTGGGCCCAGTGTGCGGACGACCCTCAACGGGGGAACAGGGGCCTGCCCTGACCGGATGGGCAGCCGCCTGCCACCGCGTCCTGCTCACCCAGGATGGCAAACCGGTAATGCCCGCGCGGCGGCGATAGCCGCCCACGGAGCGGGGTCGGCACCCACCCACCGAGGCTGGGCTGAGACGCGCCCGAGCGGAGCGAAACCCACCTGAGAGGTGGGTTTCGCTCCGCTCAAGAGCGCTCAACGTCGGATCGGCCCATGTGTGGGTCGCGCGCGTTTCCCTCCCAAGTTCACAGGCGGCTCACCAGGCGAAGAGCTCGTCGTGCACCTGCTCCTCGGGTATGCCGCAGGCCTCGGCGTCCGCGATCACGGCCCGCATCCACGGGGTCGGCCCGCACACGAACAGGTCGGCCGAGGCCGCCCACGGGGCGAAGTCGGTGAGGTGGGCACCGGCATACGACTGCGGGACCCACGTGTCGCCGGCCCGCGGACCGACCAACACGTGCAGCTCCGCGCCCTTGGCGCGGCACAACTGAGCGACCTCGTCGGCGAGATAGAGCTCCCCGGGGGTGTGTGCCCGCAGGATGACGGCGCCCTGGCCGGGGACAATCTCGGTGGCCTCGAGCAGGGCCCGGACGGGAGCAATGCCGATGCCGGCCCCGACGAAGACGACCTTCTCCGAGGTGCGTGCCTCGTCGGTGAACATGCCATACGGGCCCTCGATGGCGACCTTGGTGCCAGGGCGCAGGGCCTGCAGGCGGGCGGTGCCGGCGCCGAGGTTGCGCACGGTCACCCGCATGGTCGTGTCGGTCGGGTCGGCCGAGAGCGAGAAGGGGTGCGGCTGCAGGACGAGGCCCGGGGTGAGGAAGCGCCACTGGAACCAGTGCCCGCCGCGGGCCTCGAGCCCCCGCAGGTTGCGGCCGGTGAAGGTGATCGAGACCGCGTCGGGGCCGACCGGCTCGACGGCCTGCACGGTGAGCCGGTGGGTGAAGGTCGAGATGATCGGGGCGAAGACGCGATAGGCGAGCATCGTCCAGGCCGTCGCCAGCCACATGAGGATCCAGAAGGTCCGCCCGAAGGTGCCCGGGGCGAGGATCCCGCTCATCGAGAACTGGTGCGGCAGTGAGGCGATGATCGCGGCATACGACGTGAGGTGGATGGCGAACCACGCCTCGTAGGGATAGCGGCGGCGCACAGCGACCATCGAGGAGATGCCGACCACGGCAAAGAGCACGAAGGCCACGCACGCCCAGATGAAGTCGGTCGACGACTGCCACAAGCCGACGAAGGTCGCGACCGGGGTGATGACGCCGGTGAGCGAATAGCCGAGGACGAGGAATACCCCGTGGGCGAGCAGGCCGAGCACCATGCCGCGTCCGAGCTTGGCGTGCAACGAGGTTGCTCGATCCTGACCGAGGGTGCGATCGATGATCGGCACCCGCGCCGACAGCACGAGCATGAGGCACATGAGCGCCGTGGCGACCAGCCCGGTGATGATCCCGGCGGCCGTCACCGCCCCGCCGAAGGTCGTGAAGTATGCCGCGCCGTGGTCGGCGAGGAAGAGCGCGATCGACGTGGCGACCAGCACCCAGGCGCCGACCGTGAGGACGTCACGGCGGACCTCGCGGCGGGCCCGCTGCTGACCGTAGCGGCGAGCGAGAGCGGCGGCTGCCCGTGAGCGTACGCCGTGGCCGAAGGGTCGGCCATCGGCGCCAGTGGCGGTGCCGGCCAGGGGCTCCTGCAGTGTCGTCGTCATGGGTCCCACCGTTGCCGCGCTGGCTGTGTGGTTGTTGTGAGACCCCTTTGGTTGCCGTCAGTCTTGGCCGGCCGGCATACCGACGGCCGGCCGAGACCACACGGCTCAGGGGCGCACGACGACCTTACCGCGCAGCTCTCCGCGCTCCATGGCGGCCAGCGCGACCGCCACGCCGTCGAGGCCGACGACCCGATCGACGGCCGGCGTGATGGCGCCCTGCTCGACCAAGCGTCCGAGATCGGCCGACAGCTCCCCCGACGAGCTCTGGACGAACCAGCCAAGCCGCTGCGGCACAAAGGGATTGAGCAGATCGGCGACGACATTGCGGTGGATGCCCCCAAGGAGACGACCGCCCTCCTCCCCACCGACGATGACGAGCGTCCCGCTGCGGGTGAGCGCACGTCGCAGCTCACGCAGGCGGTGGTTGCCGCCGATGTCGATGATTGCGTCAAACGGGCCACCCATGGCGTCGAGCCCCACCGCGCGATAGTCGTGGACGTATGCCGCGCCGAGACTCCGCACGAAGTCGGCCTTGGCGGCGCTCGCCACCGCGGTGACCTCGGCCCCGGCCTGGACCGCCAGCTGCGTGGCAAAGCTGCCGACGCCGCCGGACGCGCCGAGAACGAGCACCCGCTGGCCGGCCTGGACCTGGGCCCGGTCGCGGACCGCGATCAGGGCCGTCCCACCGGAGATCCCCAGGGTCGCCGCTTGCTCGTCGCTCACGCCAGCCGGCGTGTGGGTGATCCGGTCGGCGCGGGCCACGGCATACGTCGCGAAAGAGCCTGCCGCAGTGCCGAACACGCGATCGCCGACCGCGAAGCTCGTGGCGTCCGGCCCCACGGCGACGACCTCCCCGGCGACCTCGAGACCGAGGATCGGCTGGCGCGGTCGGCGCAGCCCGAGAGCGAGCCGGGCCACCAATGGCGTGCCGGTCAGCAGGTGCAGCGCGCCGCGGTCGATGCCGGCGGCGCGGACGGCGAGCACCACCTCGCCCGCGCTAGGCGTCGGGACGGGCAGCTGCTCGACGGCAATGGCCTCGACGCCGCCGTAGACCCGCCGGGTCGCGGCGCGCCGGGTCGTCGGGACGGACACGGTGGCCTCCTTGGTTTCCCTTACGTTGTAAGTCCTAGAGCGAGACGATAGCATTACAACGTAAGGTTGCCAAGTCGAGGAGATCCGATGCCCCGCCCGAGGCTCACCCGCGATCGGGTGCTCGAGACCGCCGTCGCCATGGCCGACACCCACGGCCTCGACCGGCTGACGATGCGCAGCCTCGCCGGCGAGCTCGGCGTCGAGGCGATGTCGCTCTATCACCACGTCGCGGGCAAGGACGCGCTCCTCGACGGGATGGTCGACCTCGTCTATCGTGAGATCGAGCTGCCCTCCGCCGAAGGTGATTGGCGCGAATCCCTGCGCCGCCGTTCGGTTTCCGTGCGCGAGGCGCTGCGCCGCCACCCCTGGGCGTTGCCGCTCATGGAGTCACGGCGCACGCCAGGCCCGGCGACCCTCGCCTATCACGACGCCAACATCGCCTGCCTGCGCGCGGCGGGCTTCACGCCGCGCCAGGTCGCCCATGCGTATGCCGTGCTCGACGCGTTCGTCTATGGCTTCCTGCTCCAGGAGACGACGCTGCCCTTCGACTCCGGCGAGCAGGCCGCCGAGATGGTGGCCACCGGGCCGATCGGCGCGCTCATGGCGGCATACCCGCACATGGCGTGGTTCGCCGAGCAGGTCGTCGCCGAGCCGGGCTATTCCTTCGCGCGCGAGTTCGCGCCCGGACTGGAGCTCGTCCTCGACGGGATCGCCGCGCTGCTGGCGAAATAGTCCTGGGCGTTGGCGAAGAAGCGGTCGAAGACCGCGTCGACGACCCGCAGCTCGCCGGGATCGATGCCGCGCCCGACGACGGCGAGCCAGTCGAGCATGACCCGCTCGGCATACGCCACCTCACGCAGGCCCGCGTCGGTGAGCGAGACGAGCAACCGCCGACCGCCCCCTGGCACCGGGGCTACCTCGACCAGGCCGGCCTCCTCGAGCGGGCGGATCGAGCGCGCCACGTGCGCCTTGTCGACGCCGATCGCCTGGGCGAGCGCCGTTACCTGACGCGGCCCCCCGTCGCGCAATTCGAGCAGCAGTGGCGCGGTGCCGCTCGTGACCACACGCCCGGTCAGCTCGCGGTTGACATAGCGCTCACCCATCCGAAAGAGCAGGCTCACCCGCCGGTTGATGGCCGCCACCGCCGGCTATGCCGTCCGCAGGGTGGCGATGCGGCGACGCGTCTTGGCGCCGAGCGCGGCCGAGATGCCGACCCCCAGCACGACCGAGAGTGCCCAGTCGAGCGGCCTGAAGAAGCCGGCCGCGGTCAGCAGCACCCACATGCCATAGGGAAGCAGGACAAAGGAATTGGTGATCAGCCCCGGGTTGTAACCGAGCTTGTCACCCTGGAATCCGATCGTGTGCATGGCGTTGTTGATGATGAGCTCGAACCAGATCATCGCAAAGCCGATCCACGGAGCGACGGGTGCCAGCAGCGCCCCGATGACGATGATCGGCCAGGCGATGCCGAGGTTGACCTGGAAGACATAGCCCTCGTCGAGGGGGAAGTCGGGATCGACCTTCGAGCCCAGGGGCGAGCGCAGGTTGAAAAACTCCTTGAAGCTCGTCTTCGCGAGGACGTACTCCTCGGCCTCGTGGAGCATGAGCAGCGGCAGATGCAGCCAGAGCAGCCACTGGTAAGTGCTCATCGACGGACGCAGCCAGATGAGCAGCACGAGCAAGGGCGGCGCAAGAAAGAGGGTGGCGGACTGCCAGATCCGGTTGACACGCCGGATGTTCACGGGGATCACTGGGTCCAATCTCAGGAAGGCGACAACACCATCCTTCTCCGTTCGTGTTGAGTTGTCAACATGCAGAAGGCGCCGATGACGGCGTCGCCGGTGTCGTGATCACCACACCGCGCACTCCGCCTTCGACGACGTCACCGCGGCCTTGGAGCCCCCCGCCACCGATGAGGCCGGAGCTCGCGCCGACACGCTCGGGAGCTAGTGCTGATAGGTCCCGTGGATGATCGCGCGGGCCAGCGTGCTGAAGGCGAGGTGGAAGGACACCACCGCCGGCGAGGCGCTCGCGTCGACTCCCAGGCTGGGCTTGTCGACCGCGTGGACGACGAAGAAGTAGCGGTGCGGCATATCGCCCTGCGGCGGCGCCGCGCCCATGAAGCCGTGCTCGCCGCCATCGTTGCGGCAGTGGAAAGCCTTGCCGGGCAACGCCTCTGCCGCCGCCCCGGCCGCCAGCGAGGTGACCTCGGCGGGCACGTCGACGAGCACCCAGTGCCAGAATCCGCTCGGCGTCGGGGCATCGGGGTCGAAGCACGTGACGACATAGCTCTGCGTGCCCTCGGGTGCCCCGCTCCAACTCAGCTGCGGCGAGACGTTGCCGAGCGCGGCGACCTGGTCGTCCTGCAGCGGAGCGCCGTCGGTGATGTCGGCGCTGGTGACCGTGAACGAGCCCACGCGAGGCAGCAGGTCATAGGGATTGGGAGCGACGGGACGGTCCAGGCTCATGGCTGCCTCCAGACGGGATGGGGCGATCCTTCGGTCCGAGGCTATGCCCCGACCGGGAGCTCAGGTAAGGCCCCGCGGTGCGGCTCGCGTCACGGAGCCGACGGGGGCAGCAGAGCGCTCAGGTCGATCGCCACGAAGAGCGCCTCCGCGTCGGCACACACCTGATCGCCGTCGAGCAGCTGGCCACTGACGAAGGTCTTGCGACCCTCGACCCGATCGATCCGCCCGACGACACGCAGCTCGGTGTCGAGCGGGGTGATGGCGCGGAAGTTCGTCTCGATGCGCACGGTGCGAGAGGGGGGCCGGCTGCCGAAATTGACGAGGGTGCCGAAGAGCTCGTCGAAGACCAGCGGGATCGCGCCCCCGTGCACGGCCTCGCCGCCGCCGAGGAAGAAGCGCCCGAAGCGCACGTCTGCCGAGATGGTCGTCTCCCCCACGTCATGGACGACATAGTCCGGCAGCATCGTGTGCCCGCGGCTCGGCAGATCGGGCCGCCGCCCGAAGACCTGCCCATGCTCGCCAGTTGCGGTCTGGCGCAACGTCGCCCGCCACTCACGCAGGGTGTCGGCCAACGCCGCCGAGTCGGCCGGCTCGGGCCGCGCCGCAGCGAGCTCGTCGAGGAAGCCCCGCAGCTCGCGCACGAGCGCGGCATACTCCGGGTCGCCCTCGGTGACCCACGTGAGGGGCACCTGCGTGCCCCACGGTGGATGCTGTGGAGGGATGGCGCCAGTGCTCACCCCCCTATCCTCGCCCTCACCGCCGGGCCTGCCGCATCCGCCCCCCCACCCGCCTCCCACACCTGGGAGAATGCCGACGTGGAGCCGGTCACCCTCGCCGCGCCAGCCGACGTGCTGGAGTCCGTGACCGAGCGCCTGCGCGGCCGCGGCGAGCGGATGACCGGCCCGCGGCGGGCGGTGCTGCGGGTGCTGGCCGCGGCGCCCGGTCACCTGAGCGTCGAGCAGGTCGCCGAGCTCGTCGCCGCCACCGAGCCGTCGGTCCACCTCGCCAGCGTCTATCGCTCGCTCGAGGCCTTCGAAGCGCTCGGCATCGTCCAGCACGTGCACCTCGGGCACGGCAGCACGGCATACCACCTGGTCGGCATGGTCGGCGCGCACCCGCACGCCCAATGTCGCGCATGCCGGGCCGTCTGGGACGTCTCCCCGGACGTCCTGCAGGAGGCAGCCCGGCGGCTGGCGAGTGAGCACGACTTCGAGCTCGACCCGACCCATGCGGCGCTTTCCGGCCTGTGCGCCGACTGCCGGGCCGCCGCGGCCACCGCCCCCTGAACAAGCCTCCGCCGTGCCGAGCGGGCCAAGCCCGAGCGCTGGGGACCAGCGCCCGACTTCGGTGAGGTTCACCGCACTTCGGTGAGGGTGCAACATCACCGAAGTGCAGGAAACCTCACCGAAGTGGCTCGCGCGCCCCCGAGCCGCCCCGAGCGCAAGCTCCTTGCTGCGAAAGGCTTGCAGTAGAGTCACAGGGTTCCAGCGAGGAGGGAACCCGTGCACATCCCCGACGGCTACCTGTCGCCGCAGACCTGCGCGGCGGCATACGTCATCGCCGTGCCGACCCTCGCGCTGGCCTCGCGGCGCGTGTCGGCGGTGGTGCGCACCCGTCAGGTGCCGATGCTCGCGATGTTCGCGGCGGTGAGCTTCCTCGTCATGATGGTCAACATCCCCATCCCCGACGGCACGACCGCCCACGCGGTGGGGGCCGTGGTCATTGCCATCGTCCTCGGGCCGTGGGCGGCGATGATCGCCGTGTCGGTCGCGTTGCTCTTCCAGGCACTGCTCTTCGGCGACGGAGGCGTGCTCGCCTACGGCGCCAACGCCCTCAACATGGCCATCCTCATGCCGCTCGTCGGGTATGCCGTCTACCGGCTCATCGCCGCGCGCAGCCCGCTGACCGCACGGCGCCGACTCGCGGCCGCCGCCGTCGCCGGTTTCGCCGGCATCAACGCCGCCGCCCTCGCGACGGCCGTCGAGCTCGGCATCCAGCCGGACCTCTTCCACACCGCCGCCGGCGCCCCGCTCTACTCGCCCTATCGCCTGAGCCAGACCATCCCCGCGATGCTGCTCGCCCACGTCGTCGTCGCGGGGCCGGTCGAGGGCGTGCTGACTGCCGGGGTCTTCGCCTATCTCGTCCGGGCCAATCCAGCGCTGCTGACGGCCACCCACCGCGCCGCCCTGACGAGCACGACGGGCTCCCGGGGCACCGGCCGACTCACCCCACGCCGCGTCGCCCTCGGGTCGGTCGCGGCCCTGGCGCTGCTCACCCCGCTGGGGCTGCTCGCGCCCGGTGGCGCCTTCGGCGAGGACGCCCCGGCCGACCTCCCCCTCGGTCAGCTCGGCCTCGACGCCATCCCCGCGGGGATGGAGCGCTATGCCGGCTTCTGGAGCCACACGCTGCTCGGCGGCTACGGCTTCGGGGGCGGCGACAACGCCACCCTCGGCTATTGGGTGTCCGCGCTCGTCGGCATCGCCGTCGTCGGCATCGCCGTGTATGCCGTGGGCCGCCTGCTCGCGCGGTGGGCCCGATGACCTCGGCACCGACTGCTGCCGCTGCGCCGCCCGCGCCCGCTGCTCCCGCTGTTCCCGCTGCTCCCGCCGCTGCGCCCCCTGCGCTCGCTGCACCTGCTGCTCCAGCCCCCCCTGCTGCGCCGTCGTGGCTCGTCTCCGGCGAGCCCGCGCTGTGCTCGTGTGGCAGCCTCGCACGGCGACGGCGCACGGCATACCTCGAAAAGACCCTCGGCGACGGGGTCGACGTCGTGCGCCGCGCCATGTATGCCGAGTCCGAGCAGGTCCCCGGCGGCCGCGCCGGCGTGCTGCGGCGGCTGGATCCCCGGGTCAAGCTCGTCGCGCTGGTCATCCTGCTCATCGCGGTCGCCCTGGTCCACAGCCCCCTCACCCTCGTGGCGGTCTACGTCGGTGTCGTCATGGCCGCCTGGGCCGGAGGCGTGCCGGTCGGCGCCTTCGTCAAGCGCGTCTGGCTCTTCGTCCCCCTCTTCACCGCCGTGGCGGTCGCACCGGCCACGCTGTCGGTCGTCACCCCCGGCGAGCTCGTCCTGCCGCTGTGGAGCTGGCACGGCGTCCAGCACGGGGTCACCGCGCAGGGTCTGACCACCGCGGCGCTCGTCGTGCTGCGCGTCGCGTGCTCGGTGTCGCTCGTGCTGCTCGTGACGATCAGCACCTCGTGGAATCGGCTGCTCGCCGCCCTCGGCGCCCTGGGCGTGCCCCGCATCTTCGTGCCGATCATCGCCATGGCCTACCGCTATCTGTTCGTCCTGCTCGGCTCGGTCGTCGACCTCTTCCTCGCCCGCCGCGCGCGCACCATCGCACCCGTCGCCCACGACGGCGCCGACCGGCGCTTCGTCGGCGCCGCCGTGGGGACCCTGCTCGGCCGCGCCGGGCACCTGTCCGAGGAGGTCCACCAGGCGATGACCGCTCGGGGGTATGCCGGCCGCCACCACACCCTCGAGGGCTTCCGCATCGCTCGCCCCGACCTGCTCACCCTGGCCGCCTCCCTGCTCGCGGCGGCCGCGATCGTCGGAGGCGACCATGTCCTCCGCTGACCAACGGCAGCACCCGCACCCGCACATGGACCCGCAGCCGCAGCCGTCCGCCGCGGCCGACATCGTCTATGCCGCAACGCAACTCGGCTACACCTACCTCGACCGCTATCCCGCCCTCGACGGGGTGAGCTTCGAGATCCGCACCGGCGAGCGCATCGCCCTGCTCGGCGCCAACGGCTGCGGCAAGTCGACCCTGCTCAAGATCCTCGACGGGCTGGTCTTCCCCACGAGTGGTGAGCTCACGGCATACGGTCAACCGCTCACCGAAGACGCGCTCGCCGACCCCGAGGTCAACGCCCGCTTCCGCTCCCGGGTGGGCATCGTCTTCCAGAACTCCGACACCCAGGTCTTCTCGGCGACCGTCCGGGAGGAGATCGCCTTCGGGTGCCTGCAGCTCGGGCTGTCGGCGCAGCAGACCGCCGCCCGGACGGCCGACGTCCTCGCCATGCTGGAGATCGAGAGCCTCGCCGAGCGCACGCCCTTCCAGCTCTCCGGCGGGCAGAAGAAGAAGGTCGCCCTCGCCTCGGTGCTCGTCATGAACCCCGAGGTCATCCTCTTCGACGAGCCGACCGCGGCGCTCGACCCGCGCACCCAGCACTGGCTCATCGACCTCATCGCCCAGCTCGGGGCGGCCGGCAAGACCATCGTCGTCGCCACCCACGACCTGCACACGCTCGCCGACCTCACCGACCGGGCCATCGTCTTCGGCGAGGACCACCGGATCCTCGCCGACGCCGCCACCCGAGCCGTCCTCGCCGATCGGGCGACGTTGCTGGCCGCCAACCTCATCCACGACCACGCTCCGGCACTCGGTTGATCGCTCGCCGCAGGCCTGCTCCCACGTCATCATGGCATCGTGATGTTATGATGCGATGATGCGGACCACGGTGGACATCGACGACACGGTGTTGGCTGCTGCCCGCTCCCTGGCGCGGGCGCGGGGGGTCTCGCTCGGCCAGGCCCTCTCCGAGCTCGCCCGTCGCGGACTCAGCTGTCCCGACGCCACCCCCAGGTCCCGGGTGGACACGGCATACAGCCCGTTTCCGGTGCTGATCGGTGACCCCGAGATCGTCGTCACCGATGAATTGGTCGCCGAGCTGCGCGATGCCTGACTCCACGACGACCCTCTTCGACGTCAATGCCCTCGTGGCCTTGTGCCTGACCAGCCATCAGCATCACCATGCGGCGCACCGCTTCCTGGCGGGGCTCACCGGGCGTTGGGCAACCTGTCCGACCACCGAGCACGCCCTCGTGCGCTTGCTGCTCAATCCGGCCGTGACCGGCCGGGTCCGTCCCTCCGCCGAGGTCCTTGCCGTGCTCGCCGGCGTGCGCACGGACCCGCGCTGGATCTTCCTGCCCGACGACACCTCACTGGCCAGTCCGCTCGTGCAGACAGGTGTGCTCATGGGCTATCAGCAGGTCACTGATCTCGCCCTGGTCAACCTGGCGGCCCGGCATACGGCACGATTGGCGAGCTTCGACGCAGCGCTGACCACCTGGCTGGCCCCCGCCGACCGGACGCACGTCGAGCTGATCCCGGCCTGAGCGCCTGGCCGCCGACACGGAGTGTTCACCGGCCAAGGTTTGCCTTACTGCGGGGTAACGCTCACCGTGGAGTCATGTTCACTCTCGAAGATCTCGACCTCGCCGCGGAGCTGGCCGCTCTCAGCGCGATCTCGCCCGAGCTCAGCGGCACGGCTGGCGACACGACCGCCGAGGCCGACGCCCGGCTGCACCCGACCGACTACTTCATCGTCGGCGCCTGACCCGACGCCCCGAACCGGCGGAGTCCCCGCCCGCCCGGCGTCCTCGCGCGGCTTGCGCGCCGCGACCGCTTCGACCGCCCCGTGGGTATGCCGTTCGGTCGCCTCGATCTCCAACCCCAGGCTCGGCAACACCTCCGCCGGACGGCGCCGCCAGTGCTCACCCTGCAAGGGCACCGTCACGAGGTCGGCGCTCGTCTGCAGGCCGCGCAGCCACCAGCTGCTCGAGCGCACATGGTCGGCCAGCAGGATCGCCCCACCCGCAGCCACGACCCGGGCCATCTCGCCGAGGGCGACCCGTTCGTCGGGCACACAGCACATCCCGAAGGTGCACACGACGGTCTCAAAGCTGCCGTCGGCGAAGGGCAATTCGCCGGCGTCCGCACGCTGCAGCCGCACCGCTACCCCCAGCTCCCGGGCCCGGGCTCGGCTGCGCTCGAGCATGGCCGGGCTGTGATCGACTGCGGTGAGGTCGACGCCCGGCGCATAGTGGGCGAGGTTGAGGCCCGTGCCGACGGCGACCTCGAGCGTGCGCCCCTGCACCCGCCCGAGCAGCCACGGCCGAGTCCAGCCGAGGAAGCGCCGCTCGACCCGGGCGATCTGCGCGTCATAACCCGGCGCCATCCGATCCCACTGGCCCGCCCGCTTCGCCGCCCGAGCCGCGGAAGGCGTCGCGCGGCCCACACCGGCCGAGCCGTCGCGGTCCGCCCCTGGCTCCATGCCGCCACACTAGGCGACATGGATCGCGGTGTGGACCTTGCGCCCCTGGCACACGCGCTGCCCGAGGGCGCCCTGCTGGTGGATCCCGACCGGATGGCCGGCTATCGCTGGGACCGCGCCAACGCCCCCGACGCGGGTATGCCGCTCGCCGTCGTCCGCGCGACCTGCACCGAGGACGTCCAGGCCGTCGTGCGCTTCGCCGGGGCGCACGGCATACCCGTGGTGACCCGCGGAGCCGGGACGGGGCTCTCGGGAGGGGCGAGCGCCGTCGACGGCGCGCTGCTGCTGTCGACCGAGCAGCTGCGGGCCATCGAGGTCGACCCGGCCACCCGCACGGTGACCGTCGAGCCGGGCCTGCTCAACCGCGAGGTCAAGGCGTCCGCCGCCGCGCACGGCCTCTGGTATCCCCCGGATCCCTCGAGCTTCGAGATCTGCTCGATCGGGGGCAATCTCGCGACCAATGCCGGCGGGCTGTGCTGCGTCAAATACGGCGTGACGACCGACTACGTCCTCGGGCTCACCGTCGTGCTCGCCGACGGCACCGCGGTCACCCTCGGCGGACCGCGGGTCAAGGACGTCGCCGGCCTGCCGCTCGTCAAGCTCTTCGTCGGCAGCGAGGGCACGCTGGGCATCATCACCCGCGCCGTGCTGCGGCTGCTGCCCGCTCCGCGGCCGGCCGCCACGCTCGTCGCGACCTTCGGGCGGCTCGCCGACGCGACGGCGAGCGTCGTGGAGATCACCCGCACCATGCGCCCCTCGATGCTCGAATTCATGGACCGGGTGACGATCGAGGCCGTCGACGAGCTGACCCACATGGGCCTGGACCGATCAGCGGCCGCAATGCTCGTCGTGCAGTCCGACGAGCCGGGCGCCGAGGCCGCCGCCGAGCTGCGACGGATCGAGGCCAGCTGCACCGGTCACGGAGCGACCGAGGTCTTCGCCACCGCCGACCCTGACGAGGGCGAGGCCTTCGTCGCCGCCCGCCGCATGGCCATCCCCGCCGTCGAGCGCCGTGGGGCCCTGCTGCTCGAGGACGTCGGCGTGCCGGTGCCGCGCCTGGGCGAGCTCGTCGAGGGGATCGCGGCGATCTCCACCGAGCGCGGCATCGAGATCGCCGTCATCGCCCACGCCGGCGACGGCAACACCCACCCGCTGCTCGTCCACGACCCCATGGACCACGAGCAGACGGGGCGGGCTCAGGCGGCATACGGCGACGTCATGGACCTCGCGATCCGACTCGGCGGCACGATCACCGGCGAGCACGGCGTCGGGCGGCTCAAACGCCCGTGGCTCGAGCGCCAACTGGGCCCGGAGGCCATGGCGCTCAATCGCACCATCAAGGCCGCGCTCGACCCGGCGGGCCTGCTCAACCCCGGGACGATGCTCTGAGGGCCCGCGGCCGCTGGGCTCAGTCGAGGTGGCCGTCGGCGGGGCGACCGGCCTTGACGAGCCGACCCGAGCCGCGATCGGCCGTCGCCCAGTCGTCCAGCTCGATGATCGCCAGCGCCGAGGTCGGCATCGCGACCCACCGGCCGGTGAGCAGCTCGACGAGCTCCTCGATCGCGGGATTGTGCCCGACGAGGGCGACGTGCGTCAGCGACTCGGGCAGCTTGCGGACCACCCCGAGCAGCTCCTCGCCGTCGAAGGTGTAGGCCGCCTCGCTCACTCGCACCGGCGGCGCCGCGTCGCCGAGCTCGGCGGCGACGAGCTCCCAGGTCTGGCGGGCTCGGCGGGCCGTGGAGACGACGGCTCGATCCAGATGTATGCCGTGCGCGGCCAGCCAGCGCCCGGTCTCGGGGGCCTGGCGGCGACCCCGCTTGGCGAGCGGACGATCGTGGTCGGCCGCGGGCACCGCCCAATCGGACTTGGCATGCCGGACGATGACGAGCGTGTGGGTCATGCGAGCTCCACCATGACGACGAGCGTAGTCCGACCGGTGTCGCGGGGCAGGCCGGCACCGGCGACGCGCGGGGCGGGAGGCACACGGCATACCCTCCAGGCATGGCGAGCAACCCACTGACGATCATCCCCGTGCCGGGCCAGGGAGCCGAGGACGTGCTCGTCGACCCGACCGGGCACGTGTGGACGGGCACCGACGACGGATCGTTGTGGCGGATCGACCCCGCCAGCGGGCGCATCGAGCACGTCGCGCGCACCGGCGGGCGGCCGCTCGGCCTCGAGTGGCTCCCCGACGGCCGGGTGCTCGTCTGCGACGCCGACCGAGGGCTGCTCGCCGTCGACGCCGCCGCCTCGGAGCGGGCCCGGGTCGAGCGACTAGTCGGCGAGGTCGACGGCTCGCCGATGCTCTTCTGCAACAACGCCGCTGTCGCCGCCGACGGGCGGATCTTCTTCAGCGACACGTCGCGGCACTATTCGGTGCACCAGTGGAAGGCCGACCTGCTCGAGGCGACCTGCACCGGGAGGCTGCTCGTGCGCCACCCCGACGGCACGGTCGACACCCTGCTCGACGGGCTGGAATTCGCCAACGGCGTCGCCCTAGCGGCCGACGAGAGCTATGTCGCCGTCGCCGAGACGGGCGCGCGGACGGTCGTGCGGCTCTGGCTCGGCGGGCCCAGCGCGGGCACCCGCGACCTGCTCGCCGACGAGCTGCCCGGCTATCCCGACAACATCGCACGCGGCAGCGACGGGCTCATCTGGGTGGCCCTGGCCTCGCCCCGCGACCCCGTCGTCGAGACGCTCAAGTCGGGGCCGGCGCTGCTGCGCAAGGCCGCCTGGCGACTGCCCGAGCGGGTCCAGCCCAAGCCCCAGCGCACCGTCCACGTGCAAGCGCTCGACGACGCGGGGACCGTCGTGCACGACTGCGAGCGCGAG
>CAZLGB010000047.1:0-20192 GCA_964558825.1 uncultured Intrasporangiaceae bacterium | reverse complement strand
CTGAGCGCGGCCCGCGCCGAGCGGCCAGCCGCGAAGAGGTGCGGCACGGTCGGTCCGACGACGACCGGCCCGTCGCCGAAGTGCGCGACGAGATCGGTGACGACCGGCAGTGGCGCGGCCGTGCCACCGAGCACCACGACCAGCCGCTGGCGTTGGACCGACACGAGGACCTCGCAGCGGTGGCGCGCGGCGCCTCGGCGGATCTCCTCGACGGCGGCCGCCGTGCTGCCGGATGGGCTGCGCCCGGCCACGACGGTCACGTGCGTGACGCCGCTCCAGCCCAGGGCGGTCGCCCGCGATTGCATCGAGTCGTCGGCCTCGCCGCGCAGCACGGCATCGACGACGAGCGCCTCGAGCCGGGCGTCCCACGCCCCCCGAGCCTCGGCCGCCCGGGCATAGACCTGGGCTGCGGCGAAGGCGATCTCGCGGCTGTAGCGCAGCACGCCGTCGCTCACCGCTCGCTCGTCGGCCGGGTCGGCGAGGGCCTGGGCCTGCTCCTCGACGACGTCGACGACCGCGCGGATCAGCTCGAGGGTCTGGCTGAGGGTGATCGCCGAGGCGAGCTCGCGCGGGGCCGTCCCGAAGACGTCGGCGGTCACCGGCGGGTCGTCGTGTGGATCGGCGAGCCAGCCGACGAAGGCGGCGATGCCGCCCTGGGCGATGAGCCCCACCCAGGAGCGCTCGGCGGGGGGCAGGGCGCGGTACCACTCGTGGCGGGCCTCGATGCGGCGCAGGGCCGTCGTCGACATGGCCCCGGCGTTGCGCTCGAGCGCGCGGCGGGTCGCCGGCCCCGGCCGGGCTCGTCCGCGTGTCGGCTCACCCACCTGGGCAGTCTATTTGTATGCCGCCCACAAGCCAGCCGCGGGCTCGTTTCCCCCATCGACGGACGACATGTTGCTGTCGGGGAGCACCCAACCTGACAACAACTCGTCCGTCGATGCGTGCAGGGCGTCGGCGGCGCCCACGAGCATGGGCCGCGACCCGAGCCGGGCCTCAGTCGGTGCCCGCCTCCATGGCGGCCCGGTCGAGGGTCTGCCCGTCACCCTCGTCGAGGGCTTCCGGGTTGGCGGCGATAGCGTCCGCGCCACCGGGCTCGAGCCGGCCCACCAATTCGGCGGCGCTGAGCCCCCTTCCGGTGCCGAGCAACTGGCCCTGCACGGCATACAGCTCGAGCTTGGCGCGGGTGTCGGCGATGTCGAGATTGCGCATGGTGAGCTGGCCGATGCGGTCGAGCGGCCCGAAGGCGGCGTCCTCGGTGCGCTCCATCGACAGCTTGTCGGGGTGATAGGAGAAGGCAGGTCCGCGGGTGTCGATGATCGAGTAGTCGTCGCCGCGGCGCAGCCGCAGGGTGACCTGGCCGGTGACCGCCGAGGCGACCCAGCGCTGCAGCGACTCGCGCAGCATGAGCGACTGCGGGTCGAGCCACCGGCCCTCGTAGAGCAACCGGCCGAGCCGCCGCCCTTCGAGGTGGTAGTTGGCGATGGTGTCCTCGTTGTGGATCGCCGAGAGCAGCCGCTCGTAGGCGATGAAGAGCAGCGCCATCCCAGGAGCTTCGTAGATGCCGCGGGACTTGGCCTCGATGATGCGATTCTCGATCTGGTCGGCCATCCCCAGACCGTGCCGCCCGCCGATGGTGTTGGCCTCGTGGACGAGGGCGACGGCATCGGCATACGCCTGGCCGTTGATCGCCACCGGGCGGCCCTGGACGAACTCGACGGTCACGTCCTCGGACTCGACGACGACCGCCGGGTCCCAGAAGCGCACGCCCATGATCGGCTCGACGATCTCGATCGAGGTGTCGAGGTGCTCGAGGCGCTTGGCCTCGTGAGTAGCGCCCCAGATGTTGGCGTCGGTCGAATAGGCCTTCTCGACCGAGTCGCGATAGGGCAGCCCGTGGGCGGCCATCCACTGCGACATCTCGGTGCGCCCGCCGAGCTCGTCGACGAAGTCGGCGTCGAGCCACGGCTTGTAGATGCGCAGATTGGGGTTGGCGATAAGGCCATAGCGGTAGAACCGCTCAATGTCGTTGCCCTTGTAGGTCGAGCCGTCGCCCCAGACGTCGACTCCGTCGGCGCGCATGGCCCGCACGAGCAGGGTGCCGGTGACGGCGCGGCCCAGGGGAGTGGTGTTGAAGTACTGCTTGCCGCCCGAGCGGATGTGGAAGGCGCCGCAGGCGATCGCCGACAGCCCCTCCTCGACGAGGGCCGCCTTGCAGTCGACCAGCCGCGAGAGCTCAGCCCCGTATGCCGTGGCGCGCCCGGGCACCGAGGCGATGTCGGGCTCGTCGTATTGCCCGATGTCGGCGGTGTAGGTGCAGGGGATGGCGCCCTTGTGGCGCATCCACGCGACGGCGACCGACGTGTCGAGACCGCCGGAGAAGGCCAGGCCGACGCGTTCGCCGACGGGCAGGGAGGTGAGGACCTTGGACACGACTGCAATTGTATGCAGGCGCATGCATAGTCATCAAATCGTCGGCAGGGTGGGTGGCGCGGCACCGGGGAATGCCGTTGGTCAGTGGGAGACCGCGTGGTTGTGCAAGGCCGGCGCCGGAGCCAGCAGCAATGGCATGCGTTGTGCCACAGCGTCCGTGAGCACTCGTCGGACCCAGCGGTCCCGACGCATGATGTGTTCCCAGGTGAATCGCAGGACCAGCCACCCGTCCACAGCGAGCTCGTCGTAGCGCCGGCAGTCGCGGTCAAAGGCATCGCGTTCGCCGTGGAACTCGAAGCCCTCGGCCTCGATCGCGATGCGCAGGCCAGGGTCGGCCAAGTCGACGATCCCGAGGAACCTGCCATCGCGCTCCACGCGCAATTGGGGCACGACGTGCAGCCCGGGGACGTCCAGGCAGATCGCCCGCAAGACCGACTCGATGGGGCCGGAGCTACGGGCGTCGGCGTGGGTAGCGACGCGCAGCACCCGCTGCCTTCCGCGCGCGGGCCAGGCAGCCGCCGCCGCGGCCAGCCGAGCGGGCGCCACCAAGCGAGCTCGTAGGGCTGAGTCCGCGATGCACAGCGCTTCATCAAAGGGCAAGGCGGCTGCGCAGTCGAGCACGGTTCGCAGGGGAGTGGTGACCCACCCGCTGATGTCGGCGGCTGGCAGCGCCCGATAGCTCAGATCCAGGCCCTGCGCGCGCTGCCCTGGGCGGCGCCCCCGGGGCACGGTCACGCTCGGCCGACTGGGGATCCACTTCATGGCCAGGCCGTGATGGGCGGCCGCCGTTCGGTGAGAGGCGACACCTGACACCCGCTCCGCCGCCATGCGCGCAGGAATCTCGACCGGCGCGGCATACCGACCGCGGGCGATGCGCTGCAGGGCACCGCCCGCCACGAGCTCCTGCAGGGCTCGACGCCCCGCAACCGTCCGCAAGTCGCCCCAGGAGGCGACCCAACCTCGCTCCGTCAGCAGACGGCTCACCCGAGCCTGGACATCCGGATCGACCACTCCCACAGGGTGCCCGAGTCGGCCCCCGGACCCCGCGAGTTATCCACAGGGCGCAGAGCACATGTCATTGGTCGCGGTCATGGCGCGCACCGCGCAGGTAGCTCCGCGGATCGAGCGACCAACGGCATACCCTCGGCAACGGAGGCCGCACGTCGTCAGCGAGGTGGCGGCCAGCCGTGCTGGACGAGCAGCGCGCGCAGTGCCGCGCGGTCACGCGACCGGATGACGACGCTGACCAGCCAGGCCACCCCGGCGATTCGCCGCCATCCACATGACGATGTGAGCGATCGCCGGGTGCCGCGGCAGGGCGCGCAGGGTCAGGCGTCTCCGCCGGCGTTGGCCGAGCTGCCTGCGGAGATGTCGAGCAGCTGATATTTCTCGGCGGCCTTGCGGGCCAGCTTGCGCGGGACCTCGCCGCGAGCACCGAGGACCTGCAGCGTGCGCACCGCCAGGGACGGCCCGTCGATGTGGAAGGCCCGCCGCGCCGCCGCGCGGGTGTCGGAGAAACCGAAGCCGTCGGCCCCGAGGCTCACGTAGTCACCTGGCACCCATTGGGCGATCTGGTCCTGGACCTGGCGCATGTAGTCGGAGACTGCGAGCACCGGCCCGGGCCGCCCACGCAGCACCTCCGTGACGTATGCCGTGCGCGCCTCCTCCTCGGGGTGCAGGAAGGCGTGCTCGTCGGCGGCCATGCCGTCGCGGCGCAGCTCGTTCCACGAGGTCACCGACCACACGTCGGCCGCGACGCCCCAGTCGTCGGCGAGCAACTGCTGGGCCTCCAGAGCCCACGGGACGCCGACGCCGGAGGCGAGCAGCTGGGCGCGCGCCGGCTCGTGTGTCCAGCCCGCGGTGTCGGCCGGTTTGAGCAGATACATGCCGCGCACGACCTGCGCCGGGTCCAGGCCCTCGGGCTCGACCGGCTGGACGATCGGCTCGTTGTAGACGGTGATGTAGTAGATGGCGTCGCGACTGCGCCCGTCGGCGGCGGTGTTGGCGGTGCCGCCCTCGCCCCACATCCGGGTCAGGCCGTCGCGCACGATGTGGGCGATCTCGTAGCCGTATGCCGGGTCGTAGGCGACGACGGCCGGGTTGGTCGCCGCCAGCAGTGGGCTGTGCCCGTCGGCGTGCTGCAGCCCCTCGCCGGTCAGCGTCGTGCGCCCCGCGGTCGCCCCGATGAGGAAGCCGCGCGCCATCTGGTCGGCTGCCGCCCAGATCGAGTCGGCCGTGCGCTGGAAGCCGAACATCGAGTAGAAGACGTAGATGGGGATCATCGGCTGCCCGTGCGTGGCGTATGCCGTGCCGGCTGCGGAGAAGGCCGCGAGCGAGCCCGCCTCGTTGATGCCCAGGTGCAGGATCTGCCCCTGCTCGGACTCGCGATAGGCGAGCATGAGGTCCGCGTCGACGGGGGTGTAGTTCTGCCCGTTGGGGTTGTAGATCTTGATCGTCGGGAAGAACGAGTCCATCCCGAAAGTGCGCGCCTCGTCGGGGATGATCGGCACGATCCGCTTGCCGAACTCCTTGTCCCGCATGAGGTCCTTGAGCAGCCGGACGAAGGCCATCGTCGTCGCGACGGTCTGCTTGCCCGAGCCCTTGGCGAGGGCGGCATACGCATCGGGAGCCGGCAGGTGGAGCGGCTCGTGGCGCACCCGCCGGCTCGGGACGGTGCCGCCGAGCGCGGCGCGGCGCTCGAGCATGTAGCGCATCGCCGGGTGGTCGGCCTCGGGGCGGTAGTAGGGCGGGCGGTAGGGGTCGGCCTCGAGCTGCTCGTCGGTGACGGGGATGCGCAGCAGGTCGCGGAAACCCTTGAGGTCATCAAGGGTGAGCTTCTTCATCTGGTGGGTCGCGTTGCGGCCGGCGAAGTGCGAGCCGAGCGTGAAGCCCTTGATGGTCTTGGCGAGGATGACCGTCGGCTGGCCGGTGTGCTCGATGGCGGCCTGATAGGCGGCATACACCTTGCGGTAGTCGTGGCCACCGCGGCGCAGCTTGAACCAGATGTCGTCGTCGCTCCAGTTGTCGACCATCGCGCGGGTGCGCGGGTCACGCCAGAAGAAGTGCTCGCGGACGTATTTGCCGTCGTTGGCGCGGAAGGTCTGATAGTCGCCGTCGGACGTCTCGTTCATGAGGTGGACGAGCGCCCCGTCGCGGTCGGCGGCCAGCAGCGGGTCCCAGCCGCGGCCCCAGACGACCTTGATGACATTCCAGCCGGCACCGCGGAAGAAGGCCTCGAGCTCCTGGACGATCTTGCCGTTGCCGCGGACCGGGCCGTCGAGGCGCTGCAGGTTGCAGTTGACGACGAAGGTGAGGTTGTCGAGCTCCTCGTTGGCTGCCCATTGCAGCGCGCCGCGCGACTCGACCTCGTCCATCTCGCCGTCGCCGAGGAAGGCCCACACGTGCTGCTGGCTCGTGTCCTTGATGCCGCGGTGGTGCAGGTAGCGGTTGAACTGGGCTTGGTAGATGGCGTTCATCGGGCCGAGCCCCATCGACACCGTGGGGAACTGCCAGAAGCCGGGCATGAGCCGCGGGTGCGGATAGCTCGACAGCGCCCGGATGCGCCCGTCGACGATGTGGCTGCGCTCCTGACGGAAGCCGTCGAGGTCGTCCTCTTGGAGGACACCCTCGAGGAAGGCGCGCGAATACATGCCCGGAGCAGCGTGGCCCTGGAAGAAGATCTGGTCGCCGCCGCCGGGGTGGTCCTGGCCGCGGAAGAAGTGGTTGAGCCCGACCTCGTAGAGCGTCGCTGCGGAGGCGTAGGTCGAGATGTGTCCGCCGACGCCGATGCCCGGGCGCTGGGCGCGGTGCACGAGAACCGCGGCATTCCACCGGATCCAGCGCCGGTACTGCCGCTCCATGTCCTCGTCGCCGGGGAACCACGGCTCACGCTCGGGCGGGATCGTGTTGATGTAGTCGGTCGTCGTCAGCGACGGCACCCCGACCTGCTGTCCGCGGGCGCGGGCGAGCATCTGCAGCATGAGGTAGCGCGCGCGGGTGCGGCCTTGCTCGTCGATCACGCCTTGCAGCGAGTCGAGCCACTCCTGGGTCTCCTCCGGATCGGTGTCCGGCAACTGGCTGGGTATGCCGTTGAGGATCGGGCCGGGGGTCGGGCGGCTGGGCACGGGCGGTCCTTTCTGCGGGGGTGTCCTCCATCCTCTACCCCGATGAGCCCTGAGTCACATTTCGTCCGATCTCTGGCGGGCTCCACATCGGGGCAGACGTGACATGTCACCCAACAGCGCCCCATCACGGCGGCCACTCCGGCAGACTTGTGCCCAGGGCGCCGCTCGGCCGCAGTCGGCCGGGAGCACCTACGGCGCCCGACGGATGCTCTTCGGGGCCGACAGGAAGGGATGGCCGTGCAGGGGTCGGCGCAGGCTCAGGCCATGACGGCCGGGCTCGCCAAACTGGGATTTGCCACCGGGCAGATCGTCCAGGAACTCGGGTGGGACGACGACGCCGACGAGGGCCTGCGTGCTGCCGTCGAGGCGGTGGTCGGGTCGCGGCTCGAGGACGAGGGTTATGGCGACGGGGCCGACGCGGTCCTGTTGTGGTTCCGGGCCGATGACGACGACCTCGTCGACACACTCGTCGACGGGTTGACCAATCTCGTGGATCGGGGCTTCCTCGTCCTTGCCACACCGCGTGCCGGTCAGGACGGGCACGTCGAGCCGAGCGAGATCGAGGACGCAGCGACCTCGGCCGGCCTGCATCCGGCCGGCGTGGCCCAGCTCTCCCGGGCCTGGTCGGTGGTGCGGCTGGTCACCCCGCGGGGTGGACGGCGCTGACGGTGGCGGCTGGCAGACTGTCGGCATGACCGGTGCTCTCCGGGTCGGCGACGCCGCGCCCGACTTCACCCTGCGCGACCAACACGGCGCCGAGGTGAGCCTGTCGGCGCTGCTCGGCCGGGGCAATGTCGCACTCGTCTTCTACCCCTTCGCCTTCTCGGGCATCTGCACGGGTGAGCTGCGGGCGATCCGCGACGGTCTCGAGGACTTCCAACACGACGGCATCCAGGTCCTGGCGATCTCGTGCGACACCGTCTATGCCTTGCGCACCTGGGCCGACCAGGAGGGCTACTTCTTTCCGTTGCTCTCCGATTTTTGGCCGCACGGGCAGGTGGCCCGGTCCTACGGAGTCTTCCTGGCGGACGAGGGTTTTGCCACCCGCGGCACCTTCCTCGTCGACCACGAGGGGATCATCCGCTGGACCCAGATCAACGGGCCGGGCGAGGGCCGTGACTTCACGGCATACCGCCAGGCGCTGGCGGCCTTGCGCGGCTCCGCCGCACCGGCCTGACACAATAGGCGCCGCCCGACGCACCCGGCCCTCCCGGCTGCCTCCGGCACCCCTCGGGGCCTGTAGCTCAGTTGGTAGAGCACCGCGCTTACACCGCGGGTGTCGTCGGTTCGAGCCCGGCCGGGCCCACATGACCCTGCTGTTGCGTCATGTCGTCGCCGCGCTCGAGACGCTCTATCCGCCTGCCACGGCGATGTCGTGGGACCGCGTCGGGCTGGTGACCGGCGATCTCGACCAACCGGTGCGGCGCATCCACCTGGCCCTCGATCCGACCCTCGCGGTCATCGACGAGGCCGTGGCCGCCGAGGCCGACCTGCTCGTCACCCACCACCCGCTGCTGCTGCGGGGCATCCACTCGGTGGCGACGACCTTCGCCAAGGGGTCGGCGGTGACGACGGCCGTGGTGGCCGACCTGGCGATCTATTGCGCCCACACCAACGCCGACGTTGCCCAACCGGGCGTCTCTGACGCGCTGGCAGCTGCCTGTGGCCTCGGCGCGACCGAGCCGCTCGACCTCGACGAGGGGGAGCCGTTGGGGCGCGTCGGTGACCTGGCTGAGCCGATGTCGTTGCGCGAGTTCGCCCTTCGGCTGGCGTCCGCGTTGCCGGCCGCGGCGGGCGGCATCCGCGTCTCGGGAGACCCCGACGCGTCGGTATGCCGGGTGGCCGTGCTCGGTGGCTCGGGCGACGACCGCTTCGAGGCGGTGCGGCGGTCCGGCGCCGACGTCTACGTGACGGCCGACCTGCGCCACCACCCGGCGCTGGAGGCACGCGAGCAGGCCCGGGTCAGTGGGGGAGGGCGCCCCTTCCTCGTCGATGCCGGGCACTGGGCCACCGAGTCGATCTGGCTTGTCAAGGCCGGCGAGCGGCTGCGTGCCGCGCTGGGCGAATCGGGCACTACGGTGGAGACCTGGGTCTCGACCCTGCGCACCGACCCATGGGACTTCACCGTCGGTGCCACAGGGCCGGGCGACGACGACGGAGGTGCCCGCTGAAAGCCGACCCCGCCCACCAGGCCGCCCTGGTGCGGCTGCAGGAGCTCGACACCCGGCTCGACCAATTGGCGCACGCGACGGCCACGTTGCCACAGCGCGCGCGGCTGAGCGCCCTGGACGCCGAGTCGAGCACCCTCGACCGCGAGCTCGCCCTCGCCGAGACCGCGCTGTCGGACGTCCAGCGCGAGGTCGCCAAGGCCGAGTCCGACGTGCAACTCGTCCGCGACCGGGCCGCGCGCGACCAGTCCCGGCTCGACGCCGGCACCGGCACCGCCAAGGACCTGCAGGCGCTGCAGCACGAGCTGGTGTCACTCGCGCGGCGCCAGTCCGAGCTCGAGGACATCGAGCTGGAGGTCATGGAGCGTGCCGAGACCCTCGAGGGTGACGTGGCGCGTCTGCGTGGTCGGCGCTCCGAGCTCGACCAGACCCAGGGCACGGTCCGCGGCGAGCTCGACGAGGCCGTCGGGCTGCTCGATGCCGAGCGTGACCAGGTGAGCGCTGCGCGCGCGGGCGCCGCACCGGGCATCGCCCCCGACCTGCTCGCCCTCTATGACAAGATCCGCGCCTCCTCTGGTGGCACCGGCGCGGCCGAGCTCAAGCAACGCCGTTGCGGGGGTTGCCGATTGGAGCTCAACCAGGTCGACCTCGCGCGGATCAAGGCCGCTGCCGCCGACGAAGTCCTCCGCTGCGAGGAGTGCCGTCGCATCCTCGTGCGGACGCCCGAGTCCGGCATCTGACCCGGCGCCCTGAGATGAGTGCTCACGCCGTGGCCGCGATGGACTCCGGCCGAGGCGGCGTGGAGCCGACCCTCACCGGCGGCACGCGGGTCGTGCTCGTGCGCCACGGGGTCACCGACTTCACCGTGGCCGGCCGGATCGACGGGCGCGGGGGTGCCGATCCGGCGCTCAACGCGCTCGGGCTCGCCCAAGCGGCTGCCGCGGCCGCCCTCGTGCCGTCGCTGCTCGGTGCTGCTCCGCTGCGGGTCGTCACGTCCTCCTTGCAGCGCGTGCGGATGACCGGCGCGGCCGTCGCGAGCGTCCTCGGCGTGGAGCCCGAGGTCGACGCCGACTGGGACGAGCGGGGCTTCGGCGCCTGGGATGGGCTGACCCTCGCGCAGGTCCACGAGCAGCATCCGGAGCAGCTCGCCGCGATGCGGGCCGACCCGGCATACCCCCCGCCGGGTGGCGAGTCGCGGCTCGAGGTGACCGAGCGCGTGCTCGCGGCCTTCGGTCGGGTGACCGCCGAGGCGGGGACCGTCGTCGTCGTGACCAGCCGGGTGCCCATCCTCTGCGTGCTCACACACGTGCTGGGCGTTGCGCCGCAACGGTTTTGGGCGCTCGCGACCGAGCCGGCGTCGGTGAGCGTGGTTGAGCTGTGGCCCGATGGGCACGTGTCGGTGCCCGTGGTCAACCGCACCGACCACCTGCAGGACGTGCGGGCCTGACGCTCAGTGCCGCGCGACCCCAGGTCGCGCGGTCGTCTCCAGCACCCATGGGCGACCCGGTCGCTCGGGGCTGTTGAGGCACACCTCGAAGGCGGGCTTGAGCAGCTGGGCCAGTTGTGCCGGGTGATGCGGGTCGGCCTCGGCTTGGGCGAGCGCGCGGGCGACCAGCCCGCGGGTGTGCTTGGCGTTGTGGCTGACGCCGGGGACGCGGACGGCGACCCAGCGCTCGGCGAGGCGCCCGGTCGGCGTCCACGCGGTGGCGTAGGTGCTGGAGCGCAGGTCGACGATGAGGCCGCGCCCGGCCTGAGTCGGGAGCACCTCGGCGAGCGGCGCCCGCCAGAGGGCGGCCAGCGGCCCCACCGGCGGCAGGTCGACCCCCATCGAGAGGCGGTATGCCGGCACCCGGTCGGTGAGGCGCAGCGCGCCGAAGAGAGCCGAGACGACGAGCATCCGGCGCAGCGCCCGGCGATGGGCGGAGGCGTCGAGGGTCGCGAGGTCGAGGGCGGCATACAAGACGCCGGTGTAGACCCGCCCGGCCGGGGCGGTCGGCAGGGTGCGCAGCCGCGTGTTGCGCTCGAGCTCGGCGACCAGCCGTGGCGACACGCCGAGCTCGACGGGAGCATCGGGGCGGGCGCTCACCACTGCGAGGGCATCAAGGACGGCCTCGCGGCGAGCGGTCAACTGCGGCAGGGACATTCGAGCCAGGTCCAACGGCGCTCCGCGCTCGGGTTGGTGTTTGCCCTCCGAGGGCGGCAGCAGCACGAGCACGGGCGACAGCCTAGGGGTGGCTAGGGTGTGGCCATGCCCACGCGCGTCGTCAGCTATCGCCCCGGCGCGCCGTCGACCACGGCGCAGGAGCCGGGCGCGCTGGCCCGGCGGTTCGCCACGATCCGTGAGCAGCTGCACGTGCCGGCCGACTTTCCCCCGGACGTGCTCGCCGCCGCCAAGGCGGCGGCGAGCACGGCGCCGGGGTCCGCTCCGGATCGCACTGATGTGCCCTTCTGGACGCTCGACCCGGTGGGGTCGATGGACCTCGACCAGGCGATGCACCTGTCCCGCGAGGGGGCCGGTTTCCGGGTGCGCTATGCGATCGCCGACGTGCCGTCCTTCGTCGCTCCAGGTGGGCCGATCGACGTCGAGGCGCGGCTGCGGGGGCAGACGATCTATCTGCCTGATGCGCGCGTCCCGCTGCACCCGCCGGTCCTCTCCGAGGGGGCGGCAAGCCTGCTCGCGGGCCAGGTGCGACCGGCATACGTCTGGGAGATGGTGCTCGACGCCCATGGTGAGGTGACCACGGCGAGCGTCGCGCGAGCGCTCGTGCGCAGTGTCGCCCGCCGTGACTACGTCGCCGTCCAGGCCTCGGTCGATGCCGGGACGCCCGACGAGCAGGTGGCCCTGCTGCGCGAGATCGGTGGCCTGCGCCAGGCGCTCGAGTCCGCTCGGGGAGGCGCGTCGCTGCCGATGCCCGAGCAGGAGGTCGTGCACGACGCCGCGGGGCACTATTCGCTCGGCTATCGTCCGCCCGTCCCCGCGGAGGACTGGAATGCCCAGATCTCACTGCTCACCGGCATGGTCGCGGCTCGGATGATGCTCGACGGCGGCATCGGAATCCTGCGCACCATGCCTGCGCCGCAACGGGATTCGGTCAAGCGCTTCCGACGCCAGGCCCGGGCGCTGGGCGTGGACTGGCCCGACGGACAGCGCTATGGCGACTTCCTGCGCTCGCTCGACCGCCGCGACCCGCACCATCTCGCGCTCATCCACGAGGCGACCGCGCTCTTCCGTGGGGCGGGTTACACGCCCTTCGAGGGAGCGCCGCCGGCCTTGCACATCCACGCGGCGGTGGCGGCGCCCTACGCGCACGTGACGGCACCGCTGCGGCGGCTCGTCGACCGCTTCGGCCTAGTCGTGTGTGCCGCGCTCTCGGCTGGTCAGGCCGTGCCTGACTGGGCCAAGGCCGCGCTCGCCGAGCTGCCGGGGCTCATGTCGCAGGGCGATCACCGCGCCTCGGCCGTCGAGCGGGCCTGCACCGACGCGGTCGAAGCCGCCGTGCTGGTCGACCGGGTGGGCACTCGACTGCCCGGCGTCGTCGTCGACGAGACGGCCAAGCACGCGCCGATCGTCCAGATCGTCGACCCGGCCGTGCTCTCGACCTCCCAGGGCGTCGCCAAGCCGGGCGACAGCGTCACGGTCGAGGTGGCTGGGGCCGACATCGACGCTGGTCGGGTGGATCTGCGCATCGTCGCCGCGCCGGAGGCGGCTGCGGCGGGCTCTGCGGACTCTGCCGGCTCGGCGGGCTCTCCCGCAGGACTTGGAGCTGGCCCGGCCGCGGCGCCGCCGCCGGTCGGTCAGGCGTAGCGCCGAGCCACCTGCGCGGTCCACCCCGCATAGCTGCCGCCGAAGAGCAGCGCGTGGACGGCCAGCGGGTAGAGCTGGTGGAGCTCCTGTCGGTCGCGCCATCCCTCGGCCAGCGGCCAATCCGCTTGGTATGCCGCGACACTGGCCTCCAAGTGAGGTGCGCCGAAGAGCGCGAGCATGGCCAGGTCGGCCTCGCGGTGCCCCGCGTGGGCGGCCGGGTCGATGAGCACGGCACCGGCCGCGGTCCACACGACATTGCCCGACCACAGGTCGCCATGGATGCGGCTGGGGGGCTCGCCCGTGTCGTGCTCGCCCAGCCGGTCGGCGACCCGCTCGATCAGCGCTGTCTGGGCGGGGGAGAGGGCGCCGGCATCGCGGCAGGCCCGGGCGACCGGCAGCAGCCGCTCGACGGCATACAGCTGCGCCCACGTCGGGTGCCCGCGCAACGACAGCTCGAGCGGCCGATCGGCGGGACCGAAGAATCCCGCGCCCTCCCAGCCCGGCGGCCCCGGTCCGTATGCCGTGCCGGCACCGCTCGCGTGGGTTCGGGCCAGGCGAGCGCCGAATTCCGCTGCGGCGGAACGGGTGGTGGCCGCCGGGGTGAGCCGCTCCAGGTCGAGATGACCGGGCCCGACCGCGAGAACCTCGACGACCGGCATACCTCCGAGCGGCGTGGCCTCGGCGAGCCAGCGCAGCCCGGCCGCTTCCCACGCGATCGAGCGCGCCGCAGCCCCCGGAAGCCTCTTGCGAAAGGGTGGCACGCTCCGAATGATGCCGTCATCGCCCGCCACCGCGCGTGATCGCGCGTGACCGCGCGTGACCTTGGCCAAGGCCTGACGATCCTTCGGCGCCGTCGTCCGCGTGGTGTGATGGGCCCGTGACCGGACCAGTTGCGCAGTTGCAGGCCTTCCTTGCTGCCGCGCTGCGCGACCCGGTGCCGCGCGACCATGGCGAGTCCGCAGCGGCGCGACGGCGGCGTCGTGGGGTGTCAGCGGTCACGCTCAGCGTCGGCGCGGTGGTCCTCGGAATCGCGTTGCGCCAGATCCCCGGCGATCCGGCGTTCTATGGCTGGACGCTCACCCTGGCCACGGTCTGGGCGCTCGGGGCCACGCTGTCCGGCCGCCTGCACCTGGGCTGGGCGAGCACTCGCCGCGGCGAGCGCCTGGCCCGTCCCTGGGTGCAATCGGTCGCGCTCGGTGCGCTGGCGGTGGGGGTCTTCCTCGCCGGTGCCGTGGTCATCGGGCGAGTGCCGCAGCTGCGGGCCTGGGTCGACGGTCCGCTCGATCACGCGCGCTATGGCTCGCTGCCGGCGGTGGTGGCCGTCACGGTGGTCACCGGCATCGCCGAGGAGATCTTCTTCCGCGGTGGTTTGTATGCCGCGGTGGCGCCCCGCCACGCCGTCGCCGTCACCACGGTTGTCTATGCCCTGACGACGGTGGCCACGGGCAACCCCATGTTGGTCTTCGCCGCCGCGGTGCTCGGCCTGCTGACGGGGGCGCAACGTCGCGTGACGGGCGGCGTCCTCGGCCCGGCGATCTCCCATGTCATGTGGTCCACGTCGATGCTCCTGCTGCTCCCGCCGATCATGGAGGCCTTCCGATGACCGACGTCTCACCTTCCGCCGCAGGCACCGCCGGGCGGCTGGCCCTCGTCACGGGGGCCACGGGCTATATCGGCGGTCAACTCGTGCCGGCGCTGCTCGACGCGGGCTGGCGGGTGCGGGTGCTCACCCGAGGGGGGCGGCCCCTGCCACAGCCGTGGGGCGCCCGGGTCGAGGTGGCCACCGGCGATGCGAGCGACCCGAGCACGCTGCGCCAGGCCATGACAGGGGCCGACACGGCATACTTCCTGCTCCACTCGATGGATGGCGCGGGGGATTTCGCCCAGCGCGACCGGGTGTTGGCGCAGCGCTTCGCCGCGGCCGCGGAGTCAGCGAGGCTGCGGCGCATCGTCTATCTCGGCGGCCTGCATCCCCACGGCGTGCCGCTGTCGGCCCACCTGGCCAGCCGGGCGGAGGTCGGTGACATCCTGCTCGCCGGCTCCGTGCCAGCCGTCGTGCTGCAGGCGGCGGTCGTCGTCGGTGCCGGATCAGCGTCCTTCGACATGCTGCGCTATCTCGCCTGTCGGCTGCCCGCGATGGTCGCGCCCAAGTGGCTGCACAGCCGGGTCCAGCCGATCGCCATCGGCGATGTCGTGCGCTATCTCGTCGCCGCGCCCGACCTGGAGCCGGCCGGGCGCAGCTTTGACATCGGCGGCCCGGAGGTGCTCACCTATCGCGCCTTCATCGACCGCTTCACCGAGGTGGCCGGGCTGCGCCGCCGCGTCATCGTCACCGTGCCGGTGCTGACGACCTGGCTGGCCAGCCACTGGGTCGGCCTCGTGACACCGCTCTCGCCCGGATTGGCCCGTCCGCTCGTCGACAGCCTCGTGCACGATGCGGTATGCCGCGAAGACGACATCCACCATCTCGTGCCGGCTGTCGGCGAGCGCGGACGTGGGCTCATCGGGCTGGACGAGGCACTGAGTGCTGCCCTGGCCGACAGCCCACCGGACACGGGGCCGCGCAACCTCGCGGTCGCCGGCGCCCTCACGGGAGCGGCGGCGGTGGCCGGGGCGATCCTCACCGACCCCCGCGGGGAGTGGTATCGCTCGCTCGACCTGCCGCCCTGGCAGCCGCCCCCGGTCGCCTTCCCGGTCGTCTGGACGGCGCTCTACGCCGACATCGCGGCGACGTCGGCGGCGACGCTCACTGAGCTGGACCGGCGCGGCGACTCCGCCGGGTCGACGGCATACCGACGCGCGCTGATCGCCAATCTCGTGCTCAACGCGACGTGGAGCGGCAGCTTCTTTCGCTCGCATCGGCTCTGGCCGGCGGCGGCTCACGCGACGGTGCTCGCCGCCAGCTCGGCCGACCTCGTGCGCCGGACCAGGCTGGTCTCTCCAGCCGGTGGTCGCCGACTGCTGCCGTATGCCGCCTGGACCGCCTTCGCGACCCTGCTCAACGCCGAAGTGGCTCGTCGCAACCCCCGCCGCGGCGCTCGCTAGGCGGGGCAGCCCGCCAACGAACGAGCCCGCCCCGCTCAGTCGTGCGGGCCCGCGGTGTGGCAGACCGCCTCGACGTTGTTGCCGTCGGGGTCGCGGACGAAGGCGCCGAAATAGCCATCGTGGTATTCCGGCCAGAGCCTGGGCGCGTGCAGCTGCTCGGCGCCCAGCTCGAGCGCCGCCGCGTGGAAGGCCCGCACCGTTGCCGCGTCCGGCGCGCTGAAGGCCAGGTGCATCTCGCGGTTGGGCCCGATGCCCTCGAAGGTGCTGATCCAGAAGTCGGGCTTGTCGGTGCCATAACCGATGGCCACCCCGAAGTCCATGAGCCGGCGGTGCCCCAGCACGCCGAGCACCGAGTCGTAGAAGCGCGCTGCCGCCGTCATGTCCGCGCAGTTGATCCCGAAGTGATCGATCATGGCTCCACCGTATGCCGACCCTCCGACAGCGCATGGTCGGCATACCCGGTGCCGGTCGCGCCTGGCGCGGCGCGCGGGGAGCCGCACGGCATACACTCGGGGCGGACGAGTCGGTCAGACGGTCGCGTCATCCGGTGCGAGCCGGGTGCCGAGGAACGTCCGGGCTCCACAGGGCAAGGTGGTGGCTAACAGCCACCCGGAGTGATCCGCGGGACAGTGCCACAGAAAACAGACCGCCCCGTATGCCGGTCCGCCGGCACCCGGGGTAAGGGTGAAACGGTGGTGTAAGAGACCACCAGCGGCCGGGGTGACCCGGTCGGCTCGGTAAACCCCACCTGGAGCAAGCTCAGACAGCAGGCGTTCGAGGGCGGCCCGCCCGAGTCTGCGGGTAGGGCGCTGGAGCCGGTCAGCAATGGCCGGCCGAGATGGATGACCGTCACCGGTCTGGGTCGCTTCGGCGGCAGCGGCCGGGACAGAACCCGGCGTATCGACCGACTCGTCCACCTGCCGCGTGGGGGCAGCCCGCGCGGAGCGAAACCCACCTCAGAGGTGGGTTTCGCTCCGATCCGGACGAACTCGCGCCCCGCCCGGCGGCCCTCGGACGCGCGCCGCTCGCTCGCCTCACTCACGCCACCCGCGGGCTGGACGCTTTGCCGATTCCCCGGCGCACCGCGCCCGGTATGAGTAGTTTGGAAAACGCCCGGGAGGACCCAGCGAGCGGGGCCGGCCGGCATACTCTCCCCCCTCTCCCCAGCGCTCGCGGAGGACCCTCATGACGACCGTCACTGTCGACTTCCGCCTCATCAACTCCGGTGGCCACCACCGTCAACCGCGCACCGGCCCCACGTGGACCAGCCTGCCGGGCGGCTACCTCAACGACTCGACCCCGGGCTCGACGGCCCAGGCGACGGCGCACGTCGTGCCCGATGCGAGCTTCCTCTTCTGGAGCGCGTCCGACGGCGCTGGCGGCCAGGCCACCCAGAACCCCACGGTCAACCAGCCCGTCGGCACCAACCCGCTGCACCTCACCGCCTGGTATCTGCCGACCGGCGGCATCCCCGGAGTCGGCGGCACCGGGGTGTTGCTCGATGCCTTCTCGCTCAACCTCGGCGACTTCGTCGACGACGACTTCGTCACGGTGACGAGCGACACCAGCCTGACCAGTGAGGCCAACATCTCCGGGGTCGTGCCGACGACGGTCGCCGAGACGCTGCAGGCCTTCGGGACCGTCCACGGTGGGCAGTTCGTCGAGTGGATCGGCACCGGCGCGACGACCTCGCCGACGCTGTCGCTCGGTGCCGGAGTCGACGGCTTCAGCATCGCCACCTATGCGAGCAAGAAGGTCGACACGACGATCCCGCCGGTCACCATCAAGGAGGGCTGGCTGATCTTCGGCGGTATCGCCTCCGACGGTGACGGCTTCGTCATCCCTATCGGCGGCGGACACGGCGGCGGTCCGGTCGGGCCCTGGGGTCCCTTCGTCGCCAACGTCGCGCGGCTGCTCAACGTCAGCGTCTCGGCGGGCACCATGGGCAAGGAGGGCGTGGCCGTCCAGCGCGCCGCACTCACCAAGCTCGGTGAGCTCACCAAGACCCAGCTGAGCCAGGTCGGGCGCATCGGCGGTGTCATCATCGGCCGGGAGGCCAAGGCGGCCGGCACGGCCAAGGCGGCCAAGCCCGCCAAGCCCGCCAAGCCGACGAAGGGCAAGCGCGGCAAGCGCTGACTGAGCTGAGCGGGACGGCATATCTCTCCTATGCCGTCCCGCTCGCCCGTCTGCACGGGGTGCACAGCAGGCACACAGCAAGGTGGCGCACAATATCGAGGTGACTTCGACGCGGACCTCGACCGGGCGGCTGGCCGTGGCTCGCACCATCCTGGTCGTCGCCGTCCTCGTGGGGCTCAACCTCGCCGACCACTTGCTGCATTGGGACACCCTCTGGCTCGGGCCGCTCGGCGCGCTCGGCCTGCTCGCCTACGCCCGGTGGTCGGGGCTGAGCTGGCAGGAGCTCGGGCTGGCCCGGCATACCCACGGGCGCGGCGCGCGCTGGGGCCTGGCCGTCATCGGGGTCGTCGCCGCGGTGTATGCCGTGGGCGTCGCCATCCCGCTGACCCGCACGGCCTTCCTCGACGTGCGCTACCACCTGCCGTCGGCCAAGGCGCTGCTCACCGCCTTCGTCGTCATCCCGCTGGGGACGGTGCTGCTCGAGGAGGTCGCCTTCCGGTCGGTGCTGTGGGGGATGCTCCACCGGCACGCGCGCACCGGCTGGGTGCTTGCTGCGTCGTCGGTGCTCTTCGGCCTCTGGCACCTGCTGCCGGCGATCAGCACCGCCTCGAGCACGGCCTTCGGGGCGCTCACCGGGCTCGGGTCCAGCGGCCCCGTGCTCGCCGTGGCCGCGACGGTGGTCTTCACCGCAGGCGGTGGGGTCGTCGCCGGTGAGCTGCGTCGGCGCAGCGGCAGCGTGCTGTCGAGCGTGGGCATGCACTGGGCCACCAACGGCCTCGGGGTGCTCGTCGGCGTGCTGGCCTGGCGGTTGGTCTGAGCGCCCTCGCGGCCCTGCGCCGGCTCGTCGGTGATCCGCGCGCCGACTTCCACGAGGGCCAACGCGAGGCCATCGAGGCTCTCGTCGAGGCGCGCGGCCGGGTGCTGGTCGTCCAACGCACGGGCTGGGGCAAGTCGGCCGTCTACTTCGTCGCGACCAGCCTCCTGCGCGAGGCGGGAGCCGGCCCGACCCTCATCGTCTCGCCTCTGCTGTCGCTCATGCGCGACCAGATCGCCGCCGCCACCCGCGCCGGCATCCGGGCGATGACGATGAACTCGGCCAACGTCCTGGACTGGCCCGAGGTCGCCGCCGCGCTCGCCGCGGACGCCGTCGACGTGCTGCTGCTCAGCCCTGAGCGGCTCAACAATCCGGCCTTCCGCACCGAGCAGCTGCCCGACCTCGTGCGCCGCGCCGGGCTGCTCGTCATCGACGAGGCCCACTGCGTCAGCGACTGGGGCCATGACTTCCGCCCCGACTATCGGCGCATCGTCGACGTCCTGCAGGCGATGCCGGTCGGCACGCCGGTCCTCGCGACGACCGCCACCGCCAACGCCCGGGTCGTCGCCGACGTCGAGGCCCAGCTCACCGTCGGTGGCGTCACCGTGACGACGATCCGCGGCGGGCTGGCCCGGCCGAGCCTGCGCCTGGGCGTGCTGCCGACCCGCGGTGACGCCGAGCGCATCGGCTGGCTGCTCGCGCACCTCGAGCAGCTGCCGGGCAGCGGCATCGTCTATACCTTGACCGTCGCTGCCGCCGAGGACGTGGCCGCGACCCTCGCGGCCGCGGGGCATCGCGTCGCGGCATACACGGGGCGCACCGATCCGGCCGAGCGCGAGACCCTCGAGGCGGCGCTGCGCGACAACGAGGTCAAGGCGCTCGTCGCGACCTCGGCGCTCGGCATGGGCTTTGACAAACCCGACCTCGGCTTCGTCGTCCACCTGGGGGCGCCGTCGTCGCCGGTCGCCTACTACCAGCAGATCGGGCGCGCCGGGCGCGCCACCGAGCGGGCCGACGTGCTGCTGCTGCCGGGCGTCGAGGACCGCGAGATCTGGGCCTACTTCGCGTCGGTGTCGATGCCCCGCGAGGAGCAGGCCGACGCGGTCCTCGGTGCGCTCGCCGCGGCCGGCGGACCGCTGTCGACCGCGGCCCTCGAGGCGGCCGTCGACGTGCGCCGCACCCGGCTCGAGCTGCTGCTCAAGGTGCTCGACGTCGATGGAGCGGTGAGCCGGGTCCGGGGCGGCTGGGTGGCCACGGGCAACCCGTGGCGCTATGACGCCGAGCGCTATGCCCGGGTTGCGACCGCCCGGCGGCACGAGCAGGCGCTCATGCTCGACTACGAGGCGACCGGCGAGTGCCGGATGGCCTTCCTGCAGCACAGCCTCGACGACGCGACGGCTGCCCCGTGTGGGCGCTGCGACACCTGCACGACGCCGTGGTATGCCGTGTCGGTCCCCGAGGCGGCGCGCGCGAGCGCCGGAGCCGCGCTGGCCCGGGTCGGCGTGGCCATCGAGCCGCGGGCCCAATGGCCCACAGGGATGGATCGATTGGGCGTGCCGGTCCGCGGCCGGATCTCCGCCGACGAGCAGGCCGCCGAGGGTCGGGCCGTGGCGCGGCTCAGCGACCTGGGGTGGGGACAGCGGCTGCGCACCCTGCTCGACGGCCCGGAT
>CAZLGB010000046.1:0-20228 GCA_964558825.1 uncultured Intrasporangiaceae bacterium | reverse complement strand
CCTCCAACAGGACGCGGCATAAGGAACCCTCCACGATTCGGGGGGAACCTCACCCGGCTCCAACCCCGCCAACGCCGCCGCCAACGCCTCCGGCAGCGAGCCAACCCCGAGCACGCCAGAGTCAACCCGAGCCGACTCGAGTGCCGCGTCGGGTGACCCACCGACCAGCATCCCGGTCAACAGGGCCGACTCGGGTGCCGCTGGTGACCCACCGGCCAGCAACCCAGTTATCGGGGCCGGGTCAGAAGCCGCCATCTCGACTGCCGACGTCGACGCTCCGGCGGGTGCGGCATAGGCCAACACTCCGGGGGTCAGGGCCGAGTCGACGCGGGGTGTGGGTGCCCCCTCACC
Source organism: uncultured Intrasporangiaceae bacterium (assembly GCA_964558825.1). Classification (GTDB taxonomy): domain Bacteria; phylum Actinomycetota; class Actinomycetes; order Actinomycetales; family Dermatophilaceae; genus Phosphoribacter. The sequence goes on along the minus strand of CAZLGB010000046.1, from coordinate 19,877 downwards.
AGCCAGCCCGGGCGGCTCCACAGCAGGCGCGACCGACTCAACCGGGAGCCCGGGGGGCAGCAGATCGGTCGGTGTCGCCATCCCTCATCCTACTGCACACATGTTCGACAAACAAGGCCTAATCCACACGGCCGCAACGTGTTTCGCGCCTGGTGAGCTAGGCGTCGACTTCCGTCAGCGCCGTCGCCGTGGGGCCGGTTGACCGGACGCCAGGCGCTCGCCCACGGACGCGGCGAAGAGCGCGAGTTGCGTTCCATCGCGTCGCCCGACCCTGGCGGGACGGGCCCCTGATGCACTCGTGGCGGCCCGTCGCGTTGCCGCCCTGGCCCTTCTCTCGCACCACGTCTGGCGTCCGATGCCCCGGACCCGACTGGCTGCTCGGCCGGACGGCAAACTCGGCCGGGCGGCTGCTGGACCCGACTGGCGACTCGGACCGGGTGGAGGCTCGGACCGGTGGCGGCCGCCCATGCGCCCGTCTGCCGCCCTGCGCTTGCCCCAAGGATTCCGGCGGCCGCGGCCCGAGGGACCCCGGCCGGCGCGAGCCGGAAGAAAGCCGATAACATCGCCATATGGCGATGACATCGACCGTGATCGAGGTCCCAGCGGGGGAGCCCACCGCTCTGGAGCCCGCAGCTTGTCTGTTCCGCTCCTTCGCGGACCCCAACCGCCTCGTCATCGCTCAACATCTGCTGCTCGGCGAACACCGCGTTGCCGATCTGGTCGACCACCTTGGCCTGGCTCAATCCACGGTGTCGGTGCATGTCGCCTGCTTGCGGGACTGCGGGTTGTTGTCCACCCGGATCCGCGGTCGCTCCACCTACTACTCGCTGGCCGAGCCCGGTTTGACGCGCGCGCTGCTCACCGCGGCCGAGCAGCTCCTGGCCGCCACCGGCGATGCCGTCGCCCTGTGCCCCACCCAGCAGGGAAACCTGTGACCGGCCCAAGCCGCGAACGCGTTGACCACCACCACGGCAACGGTGACCCGGCACTCGATCTCCCCTGCGGCGGCGACATCGTCTCGGGCAGCACTGCTGACGTCGATCTCGATCACGGCCACGGCCACGGCCACGACGCAGACTCCGGTCACCGGGGCCCCAGCCGAGAAGCGGGTCACGGCCACGACCACCACCCCGCCACGTCCAACCGGACCCGCCTGAGCATCGCCCTCGCGATTGCCGCGACCGTCCTGGCCGCCGAGCTCGTCGGCGCCATCGTCACGGGGTCGCTCGCGCTGCTCGTCGACGCGGCGCACATGCTCACCGACACGATCGGGCTCAGCGTGGCGTTAGGCGCGGCGACGCTGATGCTGCGCCCGGCCAGCTCGCACCGCACCTGGGGCTGGCAGCGGGCCGAGGTCCTCGCGGCCGGACTGCAAGCGGCGATCCTGCTGATCGTCGGCGGCTACGCGCTCTTCGAGGGTCTCCAGCGACTCGTGCATCCACCAGCCGTCGAGTCCGGGGCCATGCTGGCCGTCGGCGTCCTCGGGCTCGTCGGCAACATCGTCGCCCTCGTGGTGCTCTCCGGCGGCCGCGGCGCCAACCTCAACATGAAGGCGGCCTTCCTCGAGGTCGCCTCCGACGCGCTGGGATCGCTCGCGGTCATCCTCTCGGCCGTGGTCATCGCGACGACGGGGTGGACCCGGGCAGACGCGATCGCCGGCATCGCCGTGGCCGCCCTGATCGTCCCGCGCGCCATCCTGCTGCTGCGCGAATCAGGGGCGATCCTGCTGGAGAGCACTCCCAAGGGCCTGGACCTCGACGCCGTGCGCGCCCACGTGCTCGAGCTGGCTCATGTCCTCGGGGTGCACGATCTGCACGCATCGACGGTGGCCAGCGGCCTGCCCACGCTCACCTGCCATGTCGTCCTCGACGATGAGTGCTTCACCGACGGGCACTCGCTGGCGATCCTCGCCGACCTTCAACGTTGCGTCGCGTCGCACCACGGCGTGGAGATCGAGCACTCGACCTTCCAACTCGAGGGGCTTTCCCTCGCGACCGCCCACGCCGAGCACCTGCACGCGTAGGTCAAGACACCCCGCACCTGCCCGCCTGCCACGCGCACACGGATGATCCGACCCTCACGCCGCAGTCCCGCGCGCAGCGCACACCCCTAGTCGAGCCCCAGCGCCGCGAGCACCCGGTTGACCGGCCCGGAGATGCTGTAGTCCCGCTTGAGTGCACCGAGGCGCTCCGGCTCGGCGACCCCCGTGGGCAGGCGCAGGTCCAGCCGGGGGACCGGCGCGTCGACGGCCACTCGCACGACCCGCGGCGCGACGTCCAGGTATGCCGCCCCGGCCTCCAGCCGCGCCCGCAGCGCCCCCTTGATCCGCGGGTCGCCCCCGTCGACGGCCGCCCGCACGCCGGCCAGCGACCCGAAGGTCCCAATGAGCGCCGCCGCGGTCTTCTCGCCGATCCCGGCCACCCCGGGCAGTCCGTCGGAGCTGTCACCGCGCAGCACGGCAAAGTCGGCATAGGCGTCCCCGGAGGGCACGGCATACCTCTCCTGGAGGAAGGCCTGGGTGACCACGTCGGGCTCGCGCACCCCGCCGCGGGCGGTGTAGAGCACCCGCACGCCCGCCGCGTCGTCGACGAGCTGGAAGAGGTCCCGATCGCCGGTGACGACATCGACGAGCAGCTCTCCGCGGTGCCGGTGGGCGAGCGCGCCGATGACATCGTCGGCCTCGAAACCGTCACATCCCACCCGGGCCAGCCCGATGGCCGCCAGCGCGGCGGCGATGACCGGCACCTGCAGGGCGAGCTCGTCGGGGACCTCCTCCTCGACGACGGCCGAGTCTCCAGCCCCCGCCAGCCGATGCGTCTTGTAGCTGGGGATCGCCTCGACCCGGAAGGCGGGCCGCCAGTCGTTGTCCCAGCACGCGGCCAGATGGGTCGGCCGATAGCGCTCGACGAGCGTGGCGATCATGTCGAGGAAGCCCCGCACGGCGTTGGTCGGCGGCTCACCCGAGGTGGGGTCGGCTCGAGGGTCGGGCACGCCGAAGAAGGCGCGGAAATAGAGCGATGCCGCGTCGAGCAGCAACAACCGCCCGGCCGGCGCAGCGGGGAGCTCGGACATGGGCCGACCCTACCCGCGAGAGTGGCCCGGTCCACACGCTAAACGCCATGGGCGTCCCCGAGCGCATGTGCGTAGGCTGCGGGATATGGAACGACTTGACCGCCGCCTCGTGCAGCTGCTGGCCGCAGACGGCCGGATGAGCTTCACGGACCTCGGCAAGGCCACCGGCCTGTCCACCTCGGCGGTGCACCAGCGGGTGCGCCGGCTCGAGGAGCGCGGCGTCGTCAAGGGCTACCAGGCGGTGATCGACCCGGTCGAGGTCGGCCTGCCGCTCACGGCATACATCTCGCTCTCGCCGCTCGACCCCGCCGCGCCCGACGACATCCCCGAGCGCATCCGCCATTTCGCGGAGATCGAGTCGTGCCACTCGGTGGCAGGCGACTTCAACTACATCACCAAGGTCCGCGTCGCGACCCCGCTCGACCTCGAGGACCTGCTGACCCGGCTGCGCGCCGCCGCGCATGTGCAGACCCGCACGACGGTCGTCCTGTCGACCGCGTGGGAGGGCCGCCCGGTCATCGGCACCGACGAGGACTGATCGCGCGAGCGCCGCGCACCCTGTCGTATGCCGTGCGGCTGATCAGAGTCGGTCGGTCGGCTCGTAGCTGGCCGGATCCGGGGGCACCGCCACGGTCGGGTGCCCGACCCGCTGGTGCCAGATCCAGGTGAGCCACCCCAGCACGCTGAAGGTCAATGAGAGCGCCGTCAACATCCACATCGACCCCGCCACCAGCGCGACCAACACTCCCGACAGCACGGCGTTGAGCAGGGTGTTGCTGAAGGACTGCAGCGACGAGAGGGTGCCGCGATTGCGCGGCCGCAGCTCGAGCAGCACGAGGGTGACGATGGGGAAGACCAGGGCGATCCCCAGGCCGGTGAGCGTCGGCCCGACGAGCCCGAGCGGGGGACCGGAGACACCCCCGGCGTCGAGGCCGAGCTGGATCAGCCCACCCAGGGTCGCGCAACCGAAGCCGAGGGTGAGAAATCGGCTCGGCGGGATCCGCCCAGCGAGCCGTCCGGTCAGCCACGAGCCGGTGATCATCGCGGTGACGACGGGGACGAAGAGCCAGCCGAAGTCCGAGGCGCCCATGCCCCAGTGGGTGACGACGATGATCGGCGCCGCGGCGATGTAGGTGAACAGCCCCGCGAAGTTGAACGACGACACCGCCACCAACCGGCGGACCGCGGGGTCGCGGGTCGAGTCGACGAGAGCCCCCACGAGGGCTCCGACTCGCAAGGGCGTGCGCCGGGCGGCCGGGTGGGTCTCGGGCAGGAGCAGCCCGACGGCGAGCGCGAGCGCGACGGCCATTCCGGTGAGCAGCCAGAAGACGGCACGCCAACTCGACCAGCCGAGCAGCCAGCCGCCGGTGATCGGGGCGATCGCCGGCGCGACGCCGAAGATCATCGACATGAGCGACATCGCCCGTTGCGCCTGCTCGCCGGTGAACAGGTCCCGCACCACGGTCCGCCCGACGATCATCCCGCCGCCGGCGACCAGCCCCTGCAGGGCCCGGCCGACGAGCAGCCAGGTCATCGAGGGTGCGACGGCGCACACGACGGAGGTGATGGCAAAGAGCACCAGCCCGCCCAGGATGACCGGGCGCCGCCCCAGCGCGTCGGACAGCGGCCCGTGCAGCAGACTCATCACGGCAAAGCTCAGCAGATAGACCGACACAATCTGTTGCAGCGCAACGGTATCCACCGCGAACTCGCGCCCGACGGCCGAGAAGCCAGGAAAGATCGTGTCGACCGCGAACGGCCCGATCATCGTCAGCGCGGCGAGCAGCACGACAATGCCGGTCCGGCGCCCGCCGGCTGCGCTCGTCCCACTGCCGGCAGGGGTGCTTGCCTCGCTGCTCACCCGAGGCAGGTTACGCCCGGCGCGGGGGTGCGGTCAGCGCGTCCGCGCTATGGTCGCGACGCGCGCGTCGAGCACCCGGAGGAGGTCGGCCGGGTCGAGTTCGAGGTCCAGCCCGCGCCGCCCTCCCGACACGAGCACCGTCGCGTATGCCGTGGCGCTTGCGTCGAGCACGGTCGGCAGCCGGCGCTTCTGCCCGATGGGGGAGATGCCCCCGACGACATAGCCGGTCGTGCGCTCGGCGACGGCCGGATCGGCCATGACCGCCCGCTTGGCGCCGAGGGCCGCGGCGATGGCCTTGAGATCCAGCAGCAGGTGCACCGGCACGATCCCCACGGCAAGGCGGCCGTCGGCATCGACGAGCAAGGTCTTGAAGACCCGCTCCGGCTCGACCCCCAGCGCCGCAGCCGCCTCCAACCCATAGGACGGGGCTGCGGGGTCGTGCGCATAAGGGTGCACAGTGAAGGCCACGCCGGCCCGGGTCAGGGCAGTCGTCGCCGGGGTGCCGCTCGCCTTTGCCACGACGCCCGAGTATGCCGTGCCGGCCCGGCATACGAGCGCACGTGACCTACGTCACTCCCGCTCGGGCGCCATGCGTGGGCGCGCGGCATACTCAACGGCTGTGTCGCACCAGCGGGTGATCGTCGTGGGAAGCGGGTTCTCCGGCATTGCCATGGGTGCGCGTCTCGCCCAGCAGGGGATCGAGGACTTCCTCATCCTCGAGAAGGCCTCAGACGTCGGTGGGACCTGGCGCGACAACCGATATCCCGGATGCGCCTGCGATGTGCCGAGTCGGCTCTACAGCCTCAGCTTCGCACCCAAGACCGACTGGAGCCGCGACTACGCGCCCGCCGACGAGATCTGGGACTACCTGCGCGACTGCGTCGAGCGCTTCGGGCTGCGCTCGCATCTCGTGCTCGATGCCGACGTCGTGGCGGCCACCTGGGACGCCGATCGGTGGCGGGTGACCGTCGCCGACGGACGCGAGTGGACGGCCGGTGCGCTGGTGCTGGGGGTCGGAGGCCTGCACGTCGCTCGTCGCCCGGATCTGGCCGGGCTGGGGACCTTCAGCGGACCGGTCCTGCACACGGCCGACTGGCCTCCCGACGACGGCCTCGACGGGCTGCGGGTCGGGGTCGTGGGGACTGGAGCCTCGGCGGTGCAGCTCGTGCCGGCGCTCGCACCACGGGTGTCCCAGCTCGTCGTCTTCCAGCGGACCCCGAGCTGGGTGCTGCCCCGGTCGGACCGGGCCTGGTCGAGCAGGCGCCAGCAGGCCTACGCGAGGGTGCCCGGGCTCGAGCGGCTGCAGCGGTGGCGCACCTACGCGCGGTTGGAGACGCGCGTGCTGGGCTTCGGCGATGCCGGCACTCGTGCCCGCGAGCTGGTTGAGCGTCAGGCCCGCGAGCATCTGGCCGCGGCCGTGCCCGATCCGGTGACCCGGGCGGCGCTGACCCCCGACTACGCCCTCGGGTGCAAGCGGGTGCTGCTCTCCGACGACTACTGGCCGACCTTCACGAGGCCCAACGTCCAGCTCGTCACCTCGCCGATCGAGCGGGTCGAGCCGCGTGACATCGTCACCGCTGACGGGCAGGCGCACGACCTCGACGCACTGGTGCTCGCGACGGGCTTCGACGTCGGCGGCAGCTTCGAGCGGATGACGATCACCGGCCTGCGCGGTCACACCCTCGACCAGACGTGGAGCAGCTCGCGGATCACCAACCTGGGCATCACCGTGCCTGGCTTCCCCGAGCTCTACCTGCTGCTGGGCCCCAACACGGCGCTCGGGCACAACTCGGTCCTGCTGATGATCGAGTCGGCGATCGACTATGTCCTTGCCGCCCTGCACCGAGCCGACGAGGTGGGCGCCCAGGTCGTCACTGCGGCGGCCGCGTCACGCTTTGCCCGCTGGGTGCGCGAGCGGACCCGGCATACCGTCTGGGGGTCGGGTTGCCAGAGCTGGTATCTCGACGAGCACGGCGAGAACACGGCGATCTGGCCGGCCTCGACGGTGCGCTATCGCTTCGCGACCCGCTCCGTGCGCGCCGAGGACTTCGAGCCCGCGCGCTGAGGCCGAGCCCGATCAGCGCTCGGTCAGGCCGGAGCGCCGATCGACGCCAGGCGCGAGGCCGCCGCGGCCTCGACCGCTGCGTCGTGCGCGGCAGAGGCGTCGACCTGTCCGGCCCACCACCGCTGGCCCGCCTCGGGCAGCGTGTGGATCGGGTCGTAGTAGACGTATTCACGCGAGAGGGCGTCGACGTCGGCTCCCTCGATCGAGGTGCGATAGTTCTTGCGCCAGTAGGAGATTCCGTTTTCGCGGTCGTATTCCTCGACCTGGTGCACCCAGCGCTTGCCGACGAAGGGGACGTCGCAGACGATACGCGGAGTGGCGAACCCCGGCAGATAACCCATGATCGCGTGCTGCAGCTCCTGAGCCTGCGCGAGCGAGAGCCGCCAGTGCTCGCTGAAGGGGATCATGTCGCACATGTAGAAGTAGTAGGGCGTGATCGCCGCGTTGTCCTGCAGGGCGAAGCACAGGTCGAGCAGGTCCTCGGGGGTGGCATTGACACCCTGCATGAGCACGCCCTGGTTGCGGATGTTGAACAGGCCCGCGTCGAGCAGCTTGCGGGCGGCGTCGGCCACCGCCGGGGTCACCGAGTTGACGTGGTTGACGTGGGTGTGAATCGCCACATGGACCCCGCGCGCGTGCGCCTTGGCGGCGACCCGCCCGACGCCCTCGACGACGTCGGGGGCGGCCCAGTGCTGGGGGAGGGCCATGAGGGCCTTGGTCGCGAGGCGGATGTCGCGGATGTTGTCGATCTCGAGCAGCTTGTCGAGGAAGGCCTCGAGGTTCTTCCACGGCAGGTTGGCAACATCGCCGCCACTGACGACGACGTCGCGCACCGTCGGGGTCGCGGCGAGGTAGTCGAGCATCTGCTGGTGGCGGTCGGCCGGCTTGGTGAGGAACTTGAGCTTGGTGACCTGCGGCGTGGAGTTGCCGACGAGATCCATCCGCGTGCAGTGACCGCAGTATTGCGGGCAGGTCGGCAGCAGCTCGGCGAGCACTTTGGTCGGGTAGCGGTGGGTCAGCCCCTCGACCGCCCACATGTCGTGCTCGTGGAGGCTGTCGCGGGTCGCGTGGGGGTGGCTCGGCCAGTCGGTGCGCCGGTCGCTGAAGACCGGCAGCATGTAGCGGCGCACCGGGTCGGCATAGAAGGCCTGGGTGTATGCCGTGCCGGCGGCCGGCATGCCCTCGTCACCGGTCGAGGGGACCATGGTGTTGAGCATCTGCGGCGGGACGAGCATCGACATCGTCGCCCGCTCGGCCTGGTCGCGCTCGAGGTCGGCATAGAAGTCGTCGGTGAGCAGGCCACCCATGACCTCGCGCAGCTGGCGGATGTTCTTGACACAGTGGCTGCGCTGCCACTGGGCGTCGGCCCACTGGGCGGCCGTGACGTCGGCGAAGCCCGGCATGCGGGTCCAGTCGGGTTCGACGAGCTCGCGCATCCGGTAGGCGTAGGGCTGTTCCAGCACAGGCGTCATAGTGGCAGAATACAGGAAGATCTGCGGTCGTGCGAGAAAGACGCGGCAAATCCTGCGGCATACGCGGGCGAAGGGAGCGGAAGATGTACCGGACGGTAACTTCGACAGGAACCTCGGTGGAGTCGGCGGAGTCATCGGCGCAGGCGCGCGTCGAGTCGCCCGTCGGGCTGCACCGCGTGCTCGAGCCGAGCGGCGCGTCGATCACCCTCCCGCAGACCGCTCGCCGCCTCGACGCGCGAGCGCAGCTGTGGCCGGGGGAGGTGCGCATCGAGGTCGAGACCCTCAACCTCGACGCCGCGTCCTATCGTCAGCTCGCCGAGAAGCACCGTCGTGCGGAAGGAGCGGCCGAGGGCCCGCAGGCCGGCCAGGTCGACGGCGCCGCCGTGCGCGCCGAGGTGCTCGCCATCGTCGCCGAGCGCGGCAAGATGCAAAACCCGGTGACCGGCTCGGGCGGCATGCTCATCGGCACCGTCGCCGAGGTCGGCCCCGAGAGCCCGCTCGGCCTGGCGGTCGGTGACCAGGTCGCCACGCTCGTCTCGCTCTCGCTCACCCCGCTGCAGATCCGCGACGGCCTCGAGCGCTGGGACGGGCTCTCCGAGCAGGCGCCCGCCGCCGGCCACGCGATCCTCTTCTCCCGCTCGATCGCCGCGGTCATCCCCGCCGACCTCGACCCGCGGCTCTCGCTCATGGTCATGGACGTCTGTGGCGCACCGGCGCTCGTGGCCCGGGTCGTGGGGGAGTATGCCGCCGCGCGCACCGCCGCGGGTGGCGAGGCACCCTCCGTGCTCGTCCTCGGTGGCGCCGGCAAGTCCGGTTCGCTGTCGCTGGCCGCAGCCCGCGAGGCCGGCGCCGGCCGGCTGGTCGCCGTCGTCCCCTTCGAGCGCGAGGCCGAGCTGCTGCGTCCGACCGGGCTGGCCGACCATGTCGTCATCGCCGACGCCCGCTCACCCATGGGGCTCGCATCGGCCGTCGAGGGCGCCGGCGGCCCGTGCGACGTCACCGTCGTCTGCGTCGATGTCCCCGGCTGCGAGCAGCCGGCGATCCTCGCCACCGCCCAGGGCGGCACGATCATCTTCTTCTCGATGGCCACGTCCTTCGCCGCTGCGGCGCTGGGCGCCGAGGGCCTCGCCGCCGATGTGCGGATGCTCGTCGGCAATGGCTATGTGCCCGGGCACGCGGCATACGCGATTGAGCTCATCCGGCGCAACGACGCCGTGCGGGGCCTCTTCGAGGGGCGCCTGGGAGACTGATCTCGGCATCCGGTGTGATCCCGGGCGGGGCGGCGACACTACTGGGGTATGAGCAGTCACGACGACGCAGGGCGACTCCGCCTGGAGGCGGCCTTCGCGGCATACGCCCCGATGTCGCCGACGCCGAAGCGCTGTGCAACGACCAGAACGGCACCGAGGTCCCCCAGGGTGCGACGGGAACCGGCACCAATGGCTGACACAACAATTGCAGTGCTAAACCGGAGGTGTGACCGCTGATCTTGCGGCAGGCGGTGAATTCCGCCGCAAGATCAGCGGTCTCTGCTACGCTCGGGGCGTGGCCACCACCTCGCCGACGCACCCGCGCATCCACCTCGACCCGGCCCAGGTTCGCCGGGCTCGTACCCTCGCCCGCAAGGCCGGAGCCCCGGTGGTCAAGCTCGCTCAGGCCCACACCACCGTGTCGGTCGAGCGGGCCACATTACGCCTGGCCGGCCTCACCGGAGCAGACCACGAGGGCCACCCCTGGGTCAACCATCTCGTCGACGCGGTCCGCGACCAGGTCGGCCTCGAGCACGGCGTGACCTCCCCGGTCTACGACGCCTTGCGCCGAGGCGCGGCCCCCGACCTGCTCACCCTCGCCCAGGCGGCGGCCAGTGGCTCGGCCTCCTTCGGTATGCCGTCCGGCAAGCCGCTCGCCGCGGCCCGCCGCGACGCGCGCACCGCGGTCGCAGGCGGCATACGGGCGATCGACAGGCAGCGGGCGGCCCGCGAGCGGCTCATCGCCCGCCACGGCAACCCGAAGCAGACCCCGTGGATCTATCTCATCGTCGCCACCGGCGACATCGACGAGGACATCCCGCAGGCCCAGGCGGCCGCGCGCGAGGGCGCCGACATCATCGCCGTCATCCGCTCGACCGGCCAGAGCCTGCTCGACTTCGTCCCCGAGGGCGCCACCCACGAGGGCTTCGCGGGCACCTATGCGACCCAGGAAAACTTCCGGCTCATGCGAGCCGCGCTCGACGAGACGAGTCGCGAGGTCGGGCGCTACATCCGGCTCACCAACTACGCGTCCGGCCTGTGTATGCCGGAGATCGCCACCCTCGCGGGGCTCGAGCGCCTCGACATGATGCTCAACGACTCGATGTACGGCATCCTCTTCCGCGACATCAACCCGATCCGCACCTTCGTCGACCAGCGCTTCAGCCGCCAGATCCACGCCCGCGCGGGGATCATCATCAACACCGGCGAGGACAACTACCTCACAACGGCCGACGCCGTCGACGCCGCCCACACGGTCACGGTCAGCCAGCTGCTCAACGAGTACTTCGCCAAGGAGGCCGGCCTGGCCGACTGGCAGCTCGGCCTCGGGCACGCCTTCGAGATCAACCCGACCGTCCCCGAGAGCTTCCGCCTCGAGCTCGCCCACGCGCTGCTCGCTCGCACCCTCTTCCCTGACGCTCCGCTCAAGTGGATGCCGCCGACCAAGCACATGACCGGCGACATCTTCCGCGGCTATCTGCTCGACGGCTTCTTCAATCTCGCCGGTTCGATGACCGGTCAGGGCATCCTGCTCGTCGGGATGATGACCGAGGCCGTCGTCACGCCGTTCCTCTCCGACCGCGACCTCGCACTGCAGAACGTCCGCTACGTCCTTGACGCCGCCGGGGGGCTGCGCGAGGACTTCCACCCCCCACGCGACGGCTTCATCCAGACCCGCTCGCGGCACGTGCTCGATGAGGCGGTCGACCTGCTGGACCGGATCTCCACCGACGGGCTGCTCGACGCCATCGCCGACGGCACCTTCGGCCTCATGAAGCGCCCGGCCGACCACGGCAAGGGCCTCGAGGGCGTGGTGGTCCGCAGCGGCGACTACGACAACCCGGCGATCACCCTGCTCGAGGAAGGCCTCTCGCGATGAGCAACCGCAAGCACCTCACCGAGAGCCCGCGCAAGCTCACCCCGAAGATCGTCCGCCCCTATGGCGACACGACCGGCGACGGGATGATCCAGGTCTCCTTCACCCTGCCGCTGCCGCACGACAAGCGAGCCGAGGGCGCCGCCTTGCAGCTCGCCAAGAAGATGGGCATGGACCCGGCTCTCGTCGTGCACGCCAAGCCGATCGGACCCGACTTCACCTTCTTCGTCGTCTACGGCTCGTCCAACCACCTCGTGGACCTGGCCCAGGTGCACGTCGTCGAGCGCGAATACCCGCTGCTCACGGCATACGAGGTCAACCAGGCGATCCGAGCGCGGCTGGGGCGCAAGCTCGTCGTCGTCGGCGCGTGCATCGGCACCGACGCCCACACGGTCGGCATCGACGCCATCCTCAACATCAAGGGTTTCGCGGGTGAGAAGGGGCTCGAGTACTACTCCGAACTGCGGGTGGTCAACCTCGGCGCCCAGGTCATGGTGCCCGAGCTCGTCGCCCGGGCCCGCGAGGAGCAGGCCGACGCCGTCCTCGTCAGCCAGGTCGTCACCCAGAAGGACGCCCACATCCACAACACCACCCAGATGACCGCGGCCTTCCGCGAGGCCTATCCCGCCGGCCAGGTGCCGCTGCTCGTCGCCGGTGGACCGCGCTTCGAGGATGGCTCCGAGGCGCGGCTGGGCGTCGACCGGATCTTCGGTCGCGGCACCACCCCGAGCGAGGTCGCCAGCTATCTCGTCCATGCCCTCGCCCCCGTCAGCCCGTCCGGAAGGAAGGCCTCATGAGCTCCTCGACCACCGCCGAGGTCGGCCTGAGCGTCGTGCACCGGCGCTATGTGCCCTACAGCCACGCGCACTATGCCGGCAACCTCGTCGACGGCGCCTACTCGCTGGCCGCCTTCGGCGACGTCGCGACGGAGATGTGCATCCGCACCGACGGCGACGAGGGCCTGTTCGCGTCCTACTCCGATGTGCAGTTCCTCGCGCCCGTGCGCGCCGGGGACGTCCTGGAGATCGAGGCGCGTCTCGTGCGCGTCGGTCGTCGCTCCCGCGAGATGGACTTCGCCGTCCGGGTCGTATGCCGTGGCACCCCCGATCGCGGCGCGTCGGCGGCCGAGGTGCTCGACCCGCCGGTGGTGGCCACGACCGCCCGGGGCACCGTCGTCGTTCCCTGATCGTCGCTGTGCGCCTCGAGCGGACAACTCGGGAGTAACGCCGCGCGCAGAACGGACCGGCGTGTCCCGGTGCGACACGCCGGGGGCCGGAAAGTCGTTGTCCTGCTCCGTGATTGGAGACAACGTTCTGACCTGCACAAACGCGCGTTTGCGCAGGTCAGGGGCGGGTTGACAGCGCGCTGGCGGTGAGTAGGTTCGGGTGTGCAAAAGTCCGCCGGGTGGCTGTGGTCACGGGGACCGGGGACGGACGAGTCAGGGGATCCATCGGCGGCCAGCGCGCGCGGCCGCCGTGCAACCAGGCCTTCCTGCCCGTCCGGGACCGACCTACGTGGTGACGGTGGCGGACCGCGTCAGTGCTCGCGATGCTCAGTAGACAACATCGGCGCCTCCGCAGCCCGCGGACGTCGCCCTTGGTCCCAACGGCGTCGCCGGCACTGTCGTTTGTCCAGGCACTGGGGCGCGTGCACAGCGCACCGGGCCCACTCATCTACGGTGGGGGAGTGCGCCGCCTCGTCCCCGCCTTGGCCGCCGGCGGCCTGCTCGCCCTCGCCTTTCCGGGTGTCGGTCAATGGTGGCTGGCCCCGATCGCTGTGGCCATCCTCACGCTGGCGACCAGAGGAGCGACCTTGCGGCTCGGGGCCGCGGTCGGCCTGGTGGCGGGGCTCGCCTTCTTCACGCCGACACTGAGCTGGTCGGGGAGCTATCTCGGAGTGCTTCCCTGGGCTGCGCTCGCTGTCTGCCAGGCCCTCTATGCCGCGATCCTCGGCCTGCTCTGCGCCCGACTGCAGCGCGACGGTCGGGTCCACCCGGTCGGCGTCGCGTTGGCCTGGCTGGCTCAGGAAGCGCTGCGCTCGCGAACGCCCTATGGAGGCTTCCCCTGGGTGCGGCTGGCCTTCTCCCAGGCCGACAGCCCGCTCGCCCGGCTGGCCTCCATCGCCGGAGCCCCGGGCGTGTCCTTCGCCGTCGCGCTCGCCGGCGGACTGCTCGCGGCTGGGGCGCTCGCGGCATACCGCCGACGCGGCCTGCGGCCGGTGGCCCGCCCGGCCGGGGCGGCTTCGCTGATCGTCGTGGCCGGGCTGCTGGTGCCGGTGCCGACCGACGGCCCGACCGTGCGGGTGCTCGCCGTCCAGGGCAACGTGCCCCGCCCGGGGCTGGACTTCAACGCCGAGCGCCGCCGGGTGCTCGACAACCACGTGCAAGAGACCCTCGACGGGCTCGCCGCCATCCGCGCGAGCGGCCGAACGGCGCCAGAGGTGGTGCTCTGGCCCGAGAACGCCTCGGACATCGACCCCATCGACAATGCCGATGCCGCCGCCGCCATCGCACGGGCGACCGACGCGGCCGGGGTGGCGATGGTCGTCGGTGGCCTGCGCGAAACTCGCACAACCCTGTCCAACGTCTCGTGGCTGTGGGAGCCCTCGCTCGGGCCGACCGCGGCATACGTCAAGCAACATCCGGTGCCCTTCGCCGAGTACATCCCTGACCGGGCCTTCTGGCGGATCTTCTCCAGCGAGGTCGACCTGCTCCGGCGCGACATATCCCCGGGCGACGGACCGGTGCTCTTCGACGTCCGGTCGTCCGCGGCGGGGACGGTGCACATCGGACCGAGCATCTGCTTCGAGGTCGCCTACGACGACCTCGTGCGCCGCAACGTCGAGCTCGGAGCCAATCTGCTGCTCGTGCAGACCAACAACGCGACCTTCGGCTTCACCGCCGAGTCGGCCCAGCAGCTGGCCATCTCGCGGTTGCGGGCGATCGAGCACGGGCGTGCGGTCGTGCACATCTCCACCGTCGGGGTGAGCGCGCTCATCCTCCCCGACGGAACCGCACTCTCGCCCACGGCGTTGTTCACTCCGGCGGCCCTGGAAGCCAGCCTCCCGGTGCGCGAGGGTCGCACGCTTGCCACGATGGTGGGTGCCTGGCCGGAGTATGCCGGGCTGCTCGCCCTCGTGGTCCTGCTGCTGCTGCCTTCGCGGGCAGCTCGACCGGACCGCCAGTCACGTCCACGGAAGGAAGTCGTCCCCCGATGACCGCTCGCACCCCGCACACCTCGCCGCAACGTGACCGCGGCCCGCTGGAGCGGATCGTCGTGCTCATCCCGACCTACAACGAGCGGGAAAACCTCCCGCGGATCGTGGCCCGGCTGCGGGCCGCGGTCCCGGCGGCCGACGTGCTGGTCCTCGAGGACAACTCGCCGGACGGCACCGGTGCCGTCGCTGACGCGCTGGCCGCTGCCGATGCGCAGATCCACGTCATGCATCGGCCGGGTAAACAGGGGCTCGGCGCGGCATACCTCGCCGGTTTTGCGTGGGCGATCGAGCACGGCTATGACGCCGCGGTCGAGATGGACGCCGACGGCTCGCACCAGCCCGAGCAGCTGCCGCTGCTGCTGGCGGCCGCGCGCGATGCCGACCTGGTCATCGGTGCCCGGTGGGTGCGCGGGGGGACCGTGGTCAACTGGCCGGCCCATCGCAAGGTGCTCAGCGTGGGGGCCAATATCTACACGAAGGTCATGTTGGGGCTGCCCGTCAACGACGCGACGGGCGGCTATCGCGTCTATCGGACCTCGGCCCTGCAGGCGCTCGACCTCGGGTCGGTGAGCTCCACCGGCTACGGCTTCCAGGTCGACATGACCGTGCTCGTCGCCCGAGCCGGTCTGCGGGCCGTCGAGGTGCCGATCGAGTTCGTCGAGCGCGAGATCGGCGAGTCCAAGATGAGCGGCAACATCATCAGCGAGGCCTTCGTCAACGTGGGAAAGCAGGGGCTGGCGCACCGCGGCCGACAGGCGCGCGGGCTGGCCACGCGAATGCGACGCCGGGAGGGCCGATGGCACGACGCGTGAGCCAGGTGGGGCGCCGCACCGGGCGCGGTCGCCGCTGGGGCTGGTGGCTCGCTCTGGCGCTGCTCGTCGTGCCGACGCTGGAGATCGCCGTCATCGTCTGGGTCGGTCAGCAGATCGGCGGCTGGCCGACGCTGGCGCTGCTGCTCTTCGAGTCAGCGCTCGGGGCCTGGTTGGTCAAGCGCGAGGGCGCCCGCACATGGGCGGCGCTCGCCCAGGCTCTCAACTCCGGCCGGATGCCCTCACGGCAACTGGCCGATGCGGCCCTCGTGCTCGTCGGGGGGACACTGCTGCTGACTCCCGGCTTCCTCACCGACATCGTCGGCTTCTTCGCCATCCTGCCCTTCACCCGCCCCATCGCTCGCGGCCTGCTCGAGGTCGTCGTCACCCGCCGGTTGTTGGGTGGCCTCGTGGTGGCGGCTCCCGGTGCGCGGTCGCCGCAGGACGGCGAGCGTCGCGCGGCCGCTGCGGGCGAGGTCATCGAGGGAGAGATCGTCGACGGCTGATCGGCCCCAGGGCCGACCCGGCTTGTCTGGGCAACGACTGCGGCCCGGCATCGTCATCGACGATGCCGGGCCGCAGTCGCCCCGCCATGGTGCCCGTCAGGCGGGCGGGTTGTGTCGCAGATCAGGCGCTGCGCTTGGTTGCCTCACCACGCGAGGCGCGCAAGAGTTGCAGTCGCTCCTGGAGCAACTCCTCGAGCTCGGGGATGGAGCGCCGCTCGAGCAGCATGTCCCAGTGGGTGCGTGGGGCGCGTGCCGGCTTGCTCTCGGGCTCATTGGAGCCGTTGAGCAGTCGAGCCGTGGCCCCGCACCGGCACTCCCACGTCGCGGGGATGTCGGCGTCGATGCTGAAGGGCAGCTCGCTGCGGTGCCCTTGCGGACACACGTAGGTGGTGATCTGGCGCTCGCTGGGCACGACGTTGACGTCGGACTCCATGCTGAACGCTCCGAGGCGGGTACCTCGCAGGGCGCGGTCGGCCATTGGATCCTCCTTCGCGAGAGCGCGCTGGAGGGCGCTGTCTTGCCCCCCTGCTGCTCACGCTGTTAGACGTCTCAACGGCTCGAACGGTTGCCTTGTTCCCGGACCGAATCGCCGGGACCGGCGTGCCGGGCCGTCAGACGACCGCCGGCAGCTCGTTGCCGGCCGCGATGATGCCTTCACGCATCTTCACGCGGGACAGCAGCGCCCCACCGATGACGAAGAAGATGATCAGCGCGACGATCGCCGTCCGGTAGCTCAAGGTGAGCTGATAGACGATGCCGAAGATCGCGGTCCCGAACCAACTCGTCCCACGCTCCATGGCCTGGTAGAAGCTGAAGTACTCCGCCTCCTTGCCGCGCGGCACGAGCTGGCTGTAGAGCGACCGCGAGAGGGCCTGCGAGCCGCCAAGGACGAGGCCGATGCCCAGCCCCAGCGCGAACAACGCACCAATCGCGCCGACCGGCACGACGTAGGCATAGACGACGATCACCGTCCAGATACCCAGTGAATAGAGCACGGTGCGCCAGGCACCGAGTCGCCCCGCGATCCGCCCGAAGATCAGCGCTCCCGCGAAGGCCACGAACTGGACGAAGAGGAACAGCCCCAACATCGTCGCGTCCTCAAAGCCAAGCTCCTTGGTGCCGTAGATCGATGAGCTGCTGATAACCGTCTGGATCCCGTCGTTGAAGAAGAGGTAGGCCAGCAGGAAGAGCAGCGTCTGGGGATAGTTGCGCAGGTCGCGCAGGGTGGCGCCGAGTTGGCGCACACTTCCGCCGAGACTGCCCGCCTCGGGCGCGACCTCGCCCTCGATCGAGCGGGTGACATGGCGCAGTCCACGGACGGGGATCAGCGTGAAGAGCCCCCACCAGAGACCGGCCATGAGCAGGCTGACCCGCACCGCCCCGCCTTGGTCGAGTCCGAGCAGGCTCGGCTTGGCGACCATGGCGAAGTTGATGAGCAGCAACAAGCCACCGCCCAGATAGCCGAACGCCCAGCCCTTGGACGACACCCGGTCACGGTCGTCGGGTTTGGCGATCCGCACGAGGAGGGAGTCGTAGATGACCAATGAGGCACCGAGACAGATGTTGGCCACGAAGAGCAGCCCCACGCCCAGCTGCCAGTTGGTGCCGGTGACAAGGAACATCAGGCAGGCAGCCACCGCACCGATCCACGCGAACGCGCCGAAGAGCTTGGTGGGGTGCGTGCTGCGGTCGGCCCAGCCGCCGACGAAGATGAGGAAGATCGCCGAGACGATGGTCGTCGCGGTGATGGTGAACGAGGCGATCGAGCCCGGCACGATCCCGAGCCCGAGGACCGAGAGGGTCTTGTCGCAGGACGCGCCCTTGGGCAACCCCGGGCAGACCGACTCGGTCGCCACCGAGATGAGGTAGGGGGAGAACAACACCGTGGCGGTCGTGGTGACATAGGCCGAGTTGGCCCAGTCATACCAATACCAGCTGCGCTGCTCGGGCGTCTCGACGAACTTCGGGGCGCGCGCGGGCGCGGTCCCCCCAGGGCTGCTCATGGCGCACAGGGTGGCACAGGCCCGCCCGCCGCGACAGAGGTATGCCGTTCGCCACGCCGAGCGGCATACCGCCCCGGCTCGGCCGGGACAGTCGGTCGATCAGATGGTGACGACCTGCAGCGGGCCGGTGGCGCGCAACACCTCGGCATAGTGCGCCAGTTGGGCCGTCGTCGGCGCGACAAGGGGGATAGCCGACGGACGCACCCCGTGGTGGCGGAAGCCGATGACCTTGACCCGCATCCGGGGGTCAATGTCCCCGAGCCAGCGTCCGGTCGCGCCGAGCAGCTCGTCGGCGTCGTTGTGGCCCGGGAGCAGCAGCAGCCGCACCTCGTGGAGTTTGCCGCGGGCGGCGAGCAGCTCGATGGAGGCGAGCACCCTGGCGTTGTCGGCGCCGGTGAGCTTGGCGTGGATCTGCGGGTCGAGGCACTTGAGGTCGACCATGGCGGCCTCGAGGACCGGGTCGAGCAGGTCCCAGGTCGAGCGCGGCGCGTCGCCGTTGGTGTCGACGAAGCGAGTCAGCCGACGCAGCTGGGGGTCGTGGTCGGCACGCAAAGCGGCGAAGAGAGCCCGCACGAAGGGCGCCTGCATGGTGGCCTCGCCGCCCGAGACCGTCACGCCGGACAGGAACGGCGCCGCCGGGCGGATGCGGTCGAGCAGGTCAGCGACCGCAAGGTGGCGGGCCTTGGGGGAGGAGGCATAACGGCATACGTCGATGCAGCGGTCCGAGCCCGAGCAGGTGTCCGGATTCCACGCGACCTTGCCGGCGTCGTCCAGTGTCAGAGCTCCGGACCGGCAAACGTCGAGGCACTCGCCGCAGTCGACGCAGGGGTTGATCGTGTAAGGGTTGTGGCAGGCGAGGCAGTCGAAGGTGCAGCCCTGGAGAAAGACGACGAAGCGGTTGCCCGGCCCGTCGACGAGGGAGAACTCGATCCAGTCGGCGACCAGGCCCTGCGTGGGCGTGGTCGTGGTCATGCCGGGCGGGATCCGACCGTCACCCGGGGGCTGGTCATCAGCTCCCAGGCGAGGGTGTTGGCCAGCAGGACGAGCGCCCCCAAGAGGAAGGCCGAGATCTGCAAGTCGGAAAGGCCGGTGACGGCCCCGGCTCCGGGGATGAGGCTGACCGCGAAAACGAGCCCATAGAGGGCGGCGCCCAGCCAGCGATTGCGATGGGCCGGCCCCGGCAGCGGGGAGCCGGCGTTGCTGCGCTCGGCGATGAGCAGCCGCAGGGTCGTCGCGGCGCCGACGAGCGAGGTCACGGCGAAGGTGGCCCTCCACCAGGAGGTGCTCGGGGAGATCTGAGCGCCCAACCCCATGATGGCCGGCAGCAGCAGCCCGACGAGCACCCCCCCTGCCCGGCCCCGCCACAACGGGTCGGCGTGCCAATCGCTGCGGGTCACGACGACCGTCCACCACAGCCCGACGAGGAGGAAGCAGGTCGTCGTGAACAGCCCGTAGAACTGGATCGGGTCCATGGGCGCAGCGTAGGCCCGGTGTTGGGGCGGTGTGGGCGCTCGGGGCGAGTTGGTCAGCCGCGCGGCATACCCGGGCGGGGGTCGAGCTCGACCGCGGTGATGCGCTTGACGGCGCGGGTGGTCACCGTGTGCGCCTGTTCGGAGGTCGCGGCGAGGTAGTCGCTGCCGTGCCGGGCGCCGTGCTCGTCGATGCCGACGAGGTCGCTCTTGCGCACGAGATAGCCGGTGATGCGGATGAACTCGTTGGAGTCGAGGTTGAAGGTGAAGTCGCGCAT
>CAZLGB010000045.1:0-20412 GCA_964558825.1 uncultured Intrasporangiaceae bacterium | reverse complement strand
GCGACGGCGCTCGGGCTCTATTTCGCCGACGCGGGCCAGCACCTCGAGCACCGGCTCTTCGTCGACCACGACGCCCCGCACTGCAGCAGCCACGTCGAATACAAGGGTGCCCTACAGGGCGACAGCGCCCACACCGTGTGGGTCGGCGACGTGCTGATCCGGGCGAGCGCCGAAGGCACGGAGACCTACGAGCTCAACCGCAACCTCGTCCTCACCGACGGCGCGCGCGCCGACTCGGTGCCCAACCTCGAGATCGAGACCGGGCAGATCGTCGGGGCCGGACACGCCTCTGCCACAGGGCGATTCGACGACGAGCAGCTGTTCTACCTGCAGGCTCGCGGCATCCCCGAGGCTGAGGCGCGGCGGCTGGTCGTGCGCGGCTTCTTCGCCGACATCATCGCCCGCATCCCCGTCGCCGACCTGCAGGGCCACCTCATGGCGGCCGTCGAGCGCGAGCTCGAGCTCAGCGTCGGCGCGGTGTCCGGAGCAGGTGCCAAGTGAGCGCCACGCTCAACGTCGAGGACGGCTTCGTGCTGGTCTGCCGCGTCGACGAGCTCGCCGTCGGGCAGCCCGCCGCGGCCGAGGTGGCCGGGCGCCGCCTGGCGATCGTGCGCACCGACGAGCACAGCGTCCATGCCGTCGACGACACCTGCACCCATGCCAACGTCTCGCTCTCCGAGGGCGAGGTCGACGGCTGCACCCTGGAGTGCTGGCTGCACGGCTCGCGCTTCGACCTGCGCACCGGGCTGCCGTCCGGCCCGCCCGCGACCATCCCGGTCGCCGTCCATGCCGTGCGCATCGTCGATGGCGACGTCTACGTCAGCGCCCTCCCGGCCTCCGCCGGCGGCGCACCCGCCACCAGCCCCCAGCCCAGCAGCGCCCCTGTCCCCGAGGAGACTCCCGCATCATGACCGAGCTCGCCATCCGCGACCTGCACGTCAGCGTCGACGTCGAGGGAGGCGCCAAGGAGATCCTCCGTGGCGTCGACCTCACCGTCCGCTCCGGGGAGACCCACGCGATCATGGGGCCCAACGGCTCGGGCAAGTCGACCCTCGCCTACTCGATCGCCGGCCACCCCAAATACACCGTCACCCAGGGCAGCGTCACCCTCGACGGCGAGGACCTGCTGGCGATGAGCGTCGATGCCCGCGCGCGCGCCGGGCTCTTCCTCGCCATGCAATATCCGACCGAGATCCCCGGCGTGACGGTGTCCAACTTCCTGCGCACCGCCAAGACGGCCATCGACGGACAGGCCCCCAAGCTGCGCACCTGGGTCAAGGACGTCAAGAGCGCCATGGACGCCCTGAAGATGGACCCGGCCTTCGCCGAGCGCAATGTCAACGAGGGCTTCTCCGGCGGCGAGAAGAAGCGCCACGAGGTGCTCCAGCTCGAGCTGCTGCGCCCGCGCATCGCCCTGCTCGACGAGACCGACTCCGGCCTGGATGTCGACGCCCTGCGCGTCGTCAGCGAGGGCGTCAACCGGGCCCGCGAGACCACCGACCTGGGCATCCTGCTCATCACCCACTACACGCGCATCCTGCGCTACATCCGTCCCGACCACGTCCACGTCTTCGTCGACGGGCGCATCGCCGAGAGCGGCGGCCCCGAGCTCGCCGACCGGCTCGAGGCCGAGGGCTACGACCGCTTCCTCACGCCGGCCTGAGGCACGGCATACGTCATGAGCGCTGACCCCTTCACCGCCGCGGAGCTGGCCCGGATCCGGGCCGACTTCCCGATCCTCGCGCGCACCGTGCGCGACGGGCGGCCGCTGGTCTATCTCGACTCCGGGGCGACCTCGCACAAGCCGCGCCAGGTGCTCGACGCCGAGCGCGACTTCTACGAGCGCACCAACGCCGCCGTGCACCGCGGCGCGCACCAGCTCTCCGAGGAGGGCACCGACGCCTATGAGTCGGCGCGCGCTCGCATCGCCGCCTTCATCGGCGCGCAACCCGAGCAGGTCGTCTTCACCCGCAACGCCACCGAGGCGCTCAACCTGCTCGCCTATGCCTTCTCCAATACCGCCTCCGGCGGCGGGGGAGGTATGCCGCGGGCGGGCACCGCTCGCTCGCGCTTCGACCTCGGCCCTGGCGACGAGGTGCTCATCACCGAGATGGAGCACCACGCCAATCTCGTTCCGTGGCAGGAGCTTTGCCGGCGCACGGGAGCGACGCTGCGGTGGATCCCGGTGACGGCTGACGGGCAGCTCGACCTCACCCACCTCGACGAGCTGCTCACCGAGCGCACCCGCGTGCTCGCCTTCACCCATGTCTCCAACGTCCTCGGCACGGTCAACCCGGTCCGCGAGCTGGCCGACCGGGCGCACGCCGTCGGTGCGCTCGTCGTGCTCGACGCTTGCCAGTCGGTGCCCCATCTGCCGATCGACGTCACCGCCCTCGGGGTCGACGCGCTGGCCTTCTCCGGCCACAAGATGCTCGGTCCGCTCGGTGTCGGGGTGCTGTGGGCTCGCCCCGAGGTGCTCGACGAGATGCCCGTCTTCCTCACCGGCGGCTCGATGATCGAGACCGTGACGATGGAGGGCTCGACCTACGCCCCGGTGCCGCAGAAGTTCGAGGCCGGCGTCCCCGTCGCCGCCCAGGCGGTCGGGCTCGCCGCTGCCTGCGACTACCTCTGCGCTCTCGGGATGGACCGCGTCCACGCCCACGAGAGCGCACTCGCGCGTCGACTGCTCAGCGGGCTGGCTGAGCGCCCGTGGGTGCGGGTGATCGGTCCCACCGACCCGAGTGTCGACCGTGGCTCGGTCGTCGCCTTCGAGGTCGACGGTGTGCACGCGCACGACGTCGGGCAGATTCTCGACGACCAGGGCGTCGCCGTGCGCGTCGGGCATCACTGCGCTTGGCCGCTGCACCGCGCGCTCGGCGTCGCGGCCAGCACTCGGGCGAGCTTCGCGGCATACAACACGCCGGAGGAGGTCGACGCGCTCCTGACCGCGCTCGACCGCGTCCCGGCGATCTTCGGTCTGGAGGTGCCCGCCTGATGGACCTCTATCAGCAGCTCATCCTCGACCACTCCAAGAGCCCCCACGGCGTCGGGCTGCGCGAGCCCTTCGACGCCGAAGTCCACCACGTCAACCCGACCTGCGGCGACGAGGTGACCCTGCGGGTCGACCTCGACGGCGACGTCGTGCGCGACATCTCCTATGCGGCACAAGGCTGCTCGATCTCGGTCGCCTCGACCTCGGTGCTCGCCGAGGAGGTCACCGGCCGCCCGGTGGCCGAGGCGCTGGGCACGTATGCCGCGATGAAGGCCATGCTGACCAGCCGCGGTCAGGACCCCGGCGACGAGGAGGTCATCGGAGACGGCGTGGCCTTCTCCGGGGTCTCCAAATACCCCGCCCGAGTCAAGTGCGCCCTGCTCGGGTGGGCCGCATTCACCGACGCGCTCGCTCGCGCGGGCGTCGACATCTCACAGGCACCTGCCGACGCGAAGGACGGACGATGACCACCACCGACACCCCCGCCAATGTCGCGGACGTCGAAGAGGCGATGCGCGATGTCGTCGACCCCGAGCTGGGGATCAACGTCGTCGATCTCGGCCTCGTCTATGGCATCACCGTCGACGCCCAGGCTCACGCGGTCATCGACATGACCCTCACCTCGGCGGCCTGCCCGCTCACCGACGTCATCGAGGACCAGACCGCGCAGGCCCTGGCCGGGCTGGTCACCAGCCACCGGATCAACTGGGTGTGGATGCCGCCGTGGGGCCCCGACAAGATCACCGACGACGGTCGCGAGCAGCTGCGCGCCCTCGGCTTCAACCTCTGAGCCAGCCTCCCGCCTGCCGAGCGCGTCCGCACCCGCATGAGCCAGCGGATCGAGGTCGCCCCCGAGCGCTGGGCGGGGTGGCTCGCGCGCTTCGTCGACGAGCACCCGGGCGCCGTCGCGCAGGTCGACGGTGAGCGCACCCACGTGGCCTGGGACGGCGGCTCGGCGACGGCGGTGGCCTTTGCGCCCGATCCCTTCGCGGTCGTCCTCGTCCGCCGCGCGGGGTATGCCGTGGGCGTCGCCGAAGCGGGTCGGCTCGTCACGCACAAGGTCGGCACCCGGCATATCCATGGGCGCACGGCCGCCGGTGGCTGGAGTCAGCAGCGCTATGCCCGCCGCCGGGCCGGCCAGGCCGCCGAGCTCGTGGGAGCGGTGGCGACCCACGTGGGGGAGCTGCTCGCCGGTCGCGAGGTGCGTGGGCTCGTCGTCGGGGGAGATCGCGGCATGGTCGCCGCCGTCCTCGAGGAGCTTGGCAGCTCGCCGATCAGCACCCTGCCCCGCCGTGAGCTCTTCGACCTGGGCACGCCTGACCTCACCGTGCTGCGCACGGCGGTCGCCCGCGGGCGGGCCGTGTGGGTGACCCTCGAGCAGACCGACGTCCACGGCTGAGCGAGCAGCCGGCAGCGCTTGCGAGAATCACCCCATGCCTGACCCCCGCGCCACCTTCGAGCACCCCGGTGACCTGCTGATCCGCGACGCCCGGATCGTGCCAGTGCACCAGCCCGGCGGCACACCGAGCGCTGCACCGAGCGATGGACCGAGCGCTGCTTTGGCCCCCGCGCTTGGCGACCAGCCCGTCGACGTGCTCCTGCGAGGCGGTCGCGTGGCCGACATCGGTGAGTCTTTGCCCGCCAACGGGATTCCCGTCGTGCACGCGGACGGGCGCTGGCTGGCGCCGGGGCTCTGGGACCACCACGTCCACCTCGTCCAGTGGTCGCGCACCTTGGGCTGGCTCGACCTCGGCGGGACGGCTTCGGCCGACGAGGTCGCGGCGCGGGTCGCCGCCGCCCTGCCCGGCGCCGAAGGCCCGGTCCTCACCGGCTTCGGCTATCGCAGCGCGACCTGGCCGCTGCCGGCCACCGTCGCCCAGCTCGACGCCGTCAGCGGCTCGCGGCCGGTCGTGCTCATCAGCGGCGACGCCCACAACGGCTGGCTCAACAGTGCGGCCCTGGCGCTGCTCGGGCTGCCGCCACGGGAGGGAGCCCTGGAGGAGTTCGAGTGGTTCCCCGTCTTCGGGCGGCTGGAGGCGCTGCCACGTGACGAGCGCGCCGACGCGGCGGCATACGACCGCGCGCTGCGTGCGGCCGCGGCTGCGGGGATCGTCGGGGTGACCGATCTGGAGTTCGGCCGGGGCTTCCACGACTGGGCCGAGCGGGCGGGCCGCGGGGTCATCCCGCCCTTCCGGGTGCGGGCGGCGACCTATGCCGAGTCACTCGACGAGTGCATCGCCGCGGGGCTGCGCACCGGCGACCCGCTGGTCGCGCAGGGGCCGGCCGCGAGCCGACTCACCATGGGTCCGCTCAAGGTGATCTCCGACGGTTCGCTCAACACCCGCACCGCCTTCTGCCATGAGCCGTATGTCGACAACCCCACCTCCCGTGGCGCCCTCAACGTGGCTCCCACCGAGCTGCGCGACCTGCTCGCCCGAGCCCACGCACACGGCATACACGCCGCGGTGCACGCCATCGGGGACGCGGCCGTCGCGACCGCGCTGGACGCCTTCGCCGCCACCGGAGCGCGCGGGAGTATCGAGCACGCCCAACTCATGGCCACCGAGGACATCGCGCGGATGGCCACGCTGCCGCTCGTCGCGAGTGTCCAGCCCGCGCACCTGCTCGACGACCGTGACGTCACCGCCCGGTGCTGGCCGGATCGGGCCGACCGGTGCTTCCCGCTGCAGTCCTTGGCCGCGGCCGGCGTGCCGCTCGCGCTGGGCTCCGACGCACCTGTCGCGCCGTTGGATCCGTGGCTCGCAATGGCGGCGGCGGTGCACCGCAGCGCCGACGCGCGGCCGGCCTGGAACCCCGCCGAGGCCCTCTCACCGGCGCAAGCACTGGCGGCGAGCACCGACGGCCAGGGCACGGTCGTGGTCGGGTCACCAGGCGACCTCATCCTGCTCGACGCCGACCCGCTGGGCGACGCGGGAGCAGGGGAGGGGTGGCCGGTCGACACCGCCGCAGCGGCCCGCTGGCTGCGCGAGATCGACGTGGCGGTCACCGTCGTCGGGGGTGTCGTCACTCACGCCAGCGCGGCCCTGACGGCTCCCTAGGATGGTGCCATGAGCGAGGACTACCGCATCGTGGAGATGACCGAACGCGAGTGCTGGGAGGTGCTCGATCGCGAGCGCTTCGGCCGCCTCGCCGTCGCCGTCGGAGGTGAGCCCGACATCTTCCCGATCAACTTCCTCGTGGCCGACGACAAGCTGCTCCTGCGCACCGCCCCCGGCACCAAGCTCACGGAGCTGGTCATCAACTCGGCCGTCGCGATCGAGGCCGACGGTCAGGACGACACCGAGGCGTGGTCGGTCATCCTCAAGGGTGACGCGCGGATGGTCGACACCTTCTCGCAGACCTATGCCGACGATGCATGGGGGCTGCAAACGTGGCTGCCCTCGGACAAGCCGATCTACGTCGAGGTGACGGCGCGCTCGCTCAGCGGCCGGCGCTTCTATCGGGGCGCCGGCGTCTGAAACGCCGCAGCGGGGTATGCCGTCCGGCATACCCCGCTGGCGGGACGTGCGGTGCGCGGTCACTCCACGCGCGAGACCCCGAAGGTGTTGCACTGCTGAATGTCGCCGGTCTGGTAACCGGTCATGAACCACTTCTGCCGAGCCGCGGCCGATCCGTGAGTCCAGGTCTCCGGCGTGACCCGACCCTGCATCGCCTCTTGGATGCGGTCGTCGCCGACCGCGGAGGCTGCCGAGAGCGCCGACTGGATGTCAGCCTGGGTGATCGGCTTGAGGTATGCCGTGCCGTTGGCATCGGTGGTCTCGGTCGCGTGCTTGACCCATGTGCCGGCGAGGCAGTCGGCCATGAGCTCCATGCGGACCGAGCCCGACTGAGCGCCCTGCGGGTCGGATTGGGCCTTGCCGAGGATGCCGAGGATGTCCTGGATGCGGTGGCCGTATTCGTGGGCGATGACGTATTCCTTGGCCAGCTGTCCGCCGTCGGCGCCGAAGCGCGAGGTGAGCTCTTGGAAGAAGGACGCGTCAATGTAGACCTTCTGGTCGAGCGGGCAGTAGAAGGGCCCGACCTGGTTGGAGGCCGTGCCGCACTGGCTCTGTGTCGCGCCGCTGTAGAGGACGGTCTTGACCGGCACGTACTGCTTGCCATACTGCGGCAACAGCTTGGTCCAGTAATCCTGCACGCTGTTGACCGTCGCGATGACGAGGCACTCATCGTTGCGGTTGGCGTCGGCGCCGGTCTTGCACGCGCTGAATCCGCTCGACGATTGCTGGCCACCCGCCGCGACCTGCGAGGCGTCGAGCGGGCTGCTCTGCGTCGTGGTCTGCGAGTCAGGCACCTGGGTGTTGCCGCCACCAAGGAAGCCTCCACCGAAGATCAGCGCGAGGATCAGCATGATGAGCCCGCCGATGCCACCACCGACCTGGATCCCCCCGGGGAAGCCCCCGCCACCGCCACGGCCTCCGCCGCCGAAACCTCCCGAGCCGCCGCCGGACTCGACCTGTGAAGTGTCGAGTTGGACGTTCTCGTTGAAGGACATTGACCCTCCCCATCACCGTGGGCGGTCTGCCCGCCGTGTCACCCACACACCCTAACGGTGCACGGCCGCGAACCCTTCCGCCACGCGGGGTCACAAATAGGTCGCGACGACTCGGCTCGTCAGGCGGTCGCGCGCGGGCTGGCAGAATGGGGTGTCTTTTCGTCGTCCCACCGTCGTCGCCAACCGATCCGCGGTGCCCGTCCGAGCGAGGTATGCCGTGATCGTCGCCACCGGTGTGGAGTTGCGCGCTGGCGCGCGACTACTGCTGGGCGACGGGACTTTTCGCATCGCCGAAGGCGATCGGATCGGGCTGGTGGGGCGCAACGGCGCTGGCAAGACGACGCTGACCAAGGTCCTCGCCGGCCAGGGGTTGCCGGCATCCGGCACGGTGACCCGCACCGGCGCAGTCGGCTACCTGCCGCAGGACCCGCGCACGGGCGACCTCGAGGTGTTGGCCCGCGACCGCATCCTGTCCGCGCGCGGGCTCGACTCCACGTTGCGTGAGCTGCGCGCGGCCGAGGCCGCGATGGCCTCGGGGGATGCCGGCATACTCGAGCGGGCGATGCGCAAGTATGCGCGCCTCGACGCCGAGTTCACCGCGCAGGGCGGGTATGCCGCCGAGTCGGAGGCGGCGGCGATCGCCTCGTCGCTGGGGCTGCCTGACCGCGTCCTCGGCCAGCCCTTGCGCACCCTCTCCGGTGGGCAGCGTCGGCGGGTCGAGCTCTCGCGGATCCTCTTCTCCGGCGCGCAGACGCTACTGCTCGACGAGCCGACCAACCACCTCGACGCCGACTCGATCACCTGGCTGCGGGATTACCTCAAGGCCTACAAGGGCGGGCTGGTCGTCATCTCGCACGACACCGGGCTGCTCGACACCGTGGTCAACAGGGTCTTCCACCTCGACGCCAATCGCGCCGAGCTCGATGTCTACAACGTCGGCTGGAAGCCCTATCTGCTGCAACGGGAAACCGACGAACGGCGCCGCCGGCGCGAGCGGCTCAACGCCGAGAAGAAGGCATCGGCCCTGCTCGCCCAGGCCGACAAGATGCGGGCCAAGGCGACCAAGGCGACCGCGGCACAGAACATGGCCCGGCGCGCCGAGCGGCTGCTCGCCGGCGTCGAGGGCGAGCGTGCCCACGACCGGGTCGCCAAGCTGCGTTTCCCCGAGCCGGCGCCGTGCGGGCGCACGCCGCTGACCGCGGCGGGGCTGTCGCGCTCCTATGGGTCGCTTGAGGTCTTCACCGATGTCGACCTCGCCATCGACCGGGGCTCGCGGGTCGTCGTTCTCGGCCTCAACGGCGCGGGCAAGACGACGCTGCTGCGCATCCTCGCGGGCATCGACCCGCCCGACACCGGCGAGGTCCTGCCCGGGCACGGACTCAAGCTCGGCTATTACGCGCAGGAGCACGAGAATCTCGACATCGAGCGCACCGTGCTGGCCAACATGAAGACGGCGGCCCCGGACCTCGGCGAGACCGAGGTCCGCAAGGTGCTCGGGTCCTTCCTCTTCATCGGCGACGACGTCGACAAACCCGCGGGCGTGCTCTCCGGTGGGGAGAAGACCCGGTTGTCGCTCGCCATGCTCGTCGTGTCGGCCGCCAATGTCCTGCTGCTCGACGAGCCGACCAACAACCTCGACCCGGCCTCACGCGCCGAGATCCTCGGCGCGCTGCACAACTACCGCGGCGCGGTCGTGCTCGTCACCCACGACGAGGGTGCCGTTGATGCCCTCGAGCCCGAGCGGGTGCTGCTGCTGCCCGACGGTGTCGAGGACCTGTGGAGCGCCGACTACAAGGACCTCATCGCGCTGGCCTGAGCGGCCGCTCGCTCAGGCCAGCCGGTCGAGGGCCTGCTTGAGGTCGGCGATGAGGTCGTCGACATCCTCGATCCCCACCGACAGTCGGATGAGATCGCCCGGCACCTCGAGCTCGGTGCCGGCCACCGAGGCGTGCGTCATCCGGGCCGGGTGCTCGATGAGCGACTCGACTCCGCCGAGCGACTCGCCGAGGGTCCACAAGGTCGTCTCGGCGCACACCTTGGTCGCGACGTCCTCGCCGGCGCGCACCTGGAAGGCCACCATGCCGCCGAAGCGACGCATCTGACGCGCGGCGACCGCGTGGTTGGGGTGCCCGGGCAGACCCGGATAGCGCACCGCCGACACCCCCGGGTGGCCGACGAGGAAGTCGACGACCCGCTCGGCGTTGTCGCAGTGCCGCTCCATGCGCACGGCGAGCGTCTTGAGCCCGCGCAACACCAGCCAGGCGTCAAACGGCCCGGCGACCGCGCCCATCGCGTTCTGGTGGAAGGCAATTCGCTCCGCGACACTCTCCCCGGAGGCGGTCTGCGCACCCGGCGCGACGACGACGGCGCCACCGACGACGTCACTGTGCCCACCGGCATACTTGGTCGTCGAGTGCACGACGACGTCGGCGCCGAGGGCGATCGGCTGCTGAAGATAGGGCGTGCCGAAGGTGTTGTCGACGACGAGCAGCGCCCCGGCCTGGTGCGCCACCTCGGCGATCGCCGCGATGTCGCCGATCCCCAGCAATGGGTTGGTCGGCGTCTCGAGCCAGACCATGCGCGTGGTCGGTCGGATCGCCGCCCGCACCGAGTCGACGTCGGCGACGCTCGCCACCGAGTGCTCGACACCCCACGGGCGCGCGACCCGGTTGATGAGCCGATAGGTGCCGCCATAGGCGTCCGATGGCGCGACGAGATGGTCACCGGGGGAGAGCAGCGCCCGCATCACGGTGTCCTCGCCGGCGAGGCCACTGGCGAAGGCGAAGCCCCGCTCACCGCCCTCGAGCGAGGCGATGCACGTCTCGAGGGCAGTGCGGGTGGGGTTGGCCGAGCGGGAGTATTCGTATCCCCCGCGCAGCCCGCCGATGCCGTCCTGCTTGTAGGTGCTCACCTGGTGGATCGGCGGGACGACCGCGCCGGTGGTCGGGTCGGGCTCCTGCCCGGCGTGGATGGCCCGCGAGGAGAAGCCGAGGGCGCGCGGGTCGTGGAGGTCGTTCATGGGGTGCCTTCCGCGGCAGGGTCAGGTCGGTCAGGGGTATGCCGTGCGCGGCGAGTGATCAGCCGGCGAGGAAGCCGAGCAGATCGGAGCGGGTGAGCACCCCGATCGGCTTGCCGTCCTCGACGACGAGCAGCGCGTCGCGCCCGGCCAGCGCCTCGCGGGCGATCGCCACGGCCTCACCGGCGCCGATGAGCGGGAAGCCCGGCTCGAGGTGGCGCTCCACCGGGTCGCTGAGGTGCGCACCGCCGGAGAAGAGCGCCTCGAGCAGCGCCCGCTCGGACACCGAGCCGGCGACCTCGCCGAGGACGACCGGGGGCTCGGCCTTGACGACCGGCACCTGCGAGACCCCGAACTCGCGCATGAGGTCGATGGCCTCGCGCAGCGTCTCGGCCGGGTGGGTGTGGACGAGGTCGGGCAGCGGCCCGCGCTTGGCCCGCAGCACGTCCCCGACGGTCAACTCGTCGCTGGGTCGCACGAAGCCGTAGGAGGCCATCCAGTCGTCGTTGAAGACCTTGGACAGATAGCCGCGGCCCGAGTCGGGCAGCAGCACGACGACGACGGCGTCGGCGGGTAGGTCCTTGGCGACGTGCAGGGCGGCGACGACGGCCATGCCGCTGGACCCGCCGACGAGCAGGCCCTCCTCGCGCGCGAGCCGGCGGGTCATCGCGAAGGACTCCGCGTCGGTCACCGCGACGACGTCGTCGACCTGCGCCGGGTCGTATGCCGTCGGCCAGAAGTCCTCGCCGACGCCCTCGACGAGATAGGGCCGCCCGGTGCCGCCGGAGTAGACCGAGCCCTCGGGGTCGGCGGCGACGACGCGCACCCGGCCGCTCGGCCGGTCGGCGGAGGCCTCGCGCAGATAGCGCCCGGCGCCCGAGATGGTGCCGCCGGTGCCGGCACCGGTGACGAAGTGGGTGATCCGCCCGTCGGTGTCGGCCCAGATCTCCGGCCCGGTCGACTCGTAGTGGGCGAGGGGTCCGTTGGGGTTGGAGTATTGGTCGGGCTTCCACGCCCCAGGCGTCTCGCGCACGAGCCGGTCCGAGGTGCTGTAGTAGGAGTCGGGGTCCTCCGGCGCGACCGAGGTCGGGCAGACGACGACCTGCGCGCCATAAGCCTTGAGCACGTTGCGCTTGTCCTCGGAGACCTTGTCGGGGCACACGAAGATGCACGAGTAGCCCTTGCGCTGGGCGACCAGCGCCAGCCCCACACCGGTGTTGCCGGAGGTCGGCTCGACGATGACGCCACCGGGCTGCAGCGCGCCCGACGCCTCGGCCGCCTCGATCATCCGCGCGGCGATGCGGTCCTTCACCGAGCCGCCCGGGTTGAGGTATTCGACCTTCGCCAAGACGGTGGCGGCGATCCCCTCGGTGACGGCGGTGAGCCGCACGAGTGGAGTGCCGCCGACCAACTCGGTGACATGACTGGCGTACTTCATCGGACCTGCCTCGGTGTGCGGGGGTGGTGCCTGCCGGAGCGATGGTCGCCGGTCGGCGGATCGCTGCGGCTCAGGGTAACCGGCCCGTCGCGTGGCTCAGTCGCCCTTGGCGGCATACAGGCAGAACGGGTGCCCGGCGGGGTCGAGCAGGACCCGCACGTCGTCCTGCGGTTGGTATGCCGCCTCGCGGGCTCCCAGCTCGACGGCGGCGAGGACCGCCGTGGCGAGGTCGCTCACCTCGACGTCGAGGTGCAGCTGCATCTGTGGTTGGCCGGGCTCGTTGGGCCACACGGGTGGCTGATAGCCCGCCGAGGTCTGGCAGGCGAGATAGGCCACGCCCTCGCCGGGATCGAGGGTGACGAAGCCGGGGTCGCGGGCATCGAGGGTCCACCCGAAGAGCGCCGCGTAGAACCGCCCGAGCGCGAGCGCGTCGGGTGCGTCGAGGACGACGCCCCACCAGTCCGAGCGTCGGGTGCGGTCCTGGCCCTGGCCGTCGATCCGTCCGCGCATGGGCCCAGTGTGTGACACTGCCCATGGCGAAGGGGGCCGACATGCGGCGTGGATATCAGCGTGGCTATGCCGACTACGCGCCGTTGACGGCGCGGCGCCGACGGCTCCCGCGGCTCTTTCGCACGGCTGAGCTCAACGTCGCCGGCTGGTCGGCGCTCGTCGGGACCTGCCTGCTGGCGGGCGGTGTCGGCAATGCGCTCGGCTCCAGGGCGGGCATCGGCATGTGGGTCGCCGCCCCAGCGGCTGTGATCCCCCTGGCGATCGCCCTCGTGGTGGATCGGCGTCGGTGGGCGCGGATCACCCAACGACAAAGCCCATGGAGCGAGTGAGTCGATCCACGGGCCCTGACGCAGGCTGAGGGGCTCAAGCCCCCGGGATCGCGGGGAGGCGGGTGAGCGCCTCGGCGACGGCATCGTGGATCTCGGCCTCTTCGTAGGAGTGGTCGCTCATCGACCCATCGAGATAGGCGGCATACGCCGGCAGGTCGAGGTGACCGTGACCGCTGAGGGCGACGAGGATGACCTTCTCCTCGCCGGTCTCCTTGCAGCGCAAGGCTTCTGAGACGACCTCGGCGAGCGCGTGGGTCGCCTCCGGTGCCGGGACGATGCCCTCGGCGCGGGCGAAGAGCACGCCGGCCGCGAAGCATTCCTTCTGCTTCTTGGCGACGGCCTCGATGAGCCCCTCCTCGTAGATGTGGGAGATGAGCGGCGACATGCCGTGGTAGCGCAGGCCACCCGCGTGGATCGGGTCGGGGATGAAGTCGTGCCCGAGGGTGTGCATCTTCATCAGCGGGGTCATCCCGGCGGTGTCACCGAAGTCGTAGGCGTAGACGCCCTGGGTGAGCGACGGGCAGGACGCCGGCTCGACCGCACGGATGACCGGCGACATGTGGCCGGCGAGCTTTTCCCGCAGGAAGGGGAAGGACAGGCCGGCGAAGTTGGAGCCGCCGCCGGTGCAGCCGACGATGAGGTCGACGTGCTCGTCGATCTTGGCCAGCTGGCGCAGGGCCTCCTCGCCGATGACCGTCTGGTGGAGCAGCACGTGGTTGAGGACCGACCCCAGCGCGTAGTTGATCGTCGGGTCCTGGGCGGCGACCTCGACGGCCTCGGAGATGGCGATGCCGAGTGAGCCGGGGGAGTCGGGGTGCTCGGCGAGGATTGCGCGACCGGCGTTGGTCAGCTCCGAGGGCGATGCGTGGACGGTGCCGCCGAAGGTCTCCATCATGATCCGGCGGTAGGGCTTGCCGTCATAGCTGGCCTTGACCTGCCACACCTCACACTCGAGGCCGAACTGCGCGCACGCGAAGGCGAGCGACGTGCCCCACTGCCCGGCGCCGGTCTCGGTCGTGAGCTTCTTGATGCCGGCCTGGGCGTTGTAGAACGCTTGCGGCACAGAGGTGTTGGGCTTGTGCGAGCCGGCGGGCGAGACCCCCTCGTACTTGTAGTAGATGCGGGCCGACGTCTGCAGCGCCGCCTCGAGCCGGTGCGCCCGATAGAGCGGCGAGGGCCGCCACAGCCGGTAGACGTCGAGCACCTCCGGCGGGATCTCGACATACTGCGCCGTCGTCACCTCCTGCTCGATGAGCGGCATCGGGAAGAGCGCGGTGAGGTCGTCGGGCCCGACCGGCTGGCCGGTGCCTGGGTGCAGATAGGGCGGCGGCGGAGTGGGCAGGTCGTGGAGGATGTTGTACCAGCGGGTCGGCATCTCGTTCTCGTCGAGGACGACCTTGTGGCGCTTGACGGTGCTCACCGGTGAGCTCCCTTCGCTGGGCTGATCCGTGAGGCACATCCTTGCGCGTCCCGTCCGCAGCGCCCAACGCGGGTCCCCGGATGTCCAGCATCCGGCCAACCCCGCGCCGCATACTGATCGGATGTGGCACCGCCGCCGACCGTATGCCGGGTGGCCGGCTGCCGTCGTCGCCGTCGTCGTGGTGTTGCTGACCGCTGGCATGGCGAGCGGGTGCTCGCTCGACCGGGCCGCCGGCTGGACCGCGATCGGGCCGCCGTCTGCCCAGGCGGTCGGCAGCGTCATGACGCTCACCGCGGCCGGGGACTCACTCCTGGTCGGGCTGGCGTCGGGCAACCCGCAGATCACGCCCGTGCTGCAGGTCTGGTCGGGCGAGGCCTGGCGCGAGCTGCCGGTCGCGCCGACCAGCCCCTATGCCAAGCTCGCCGTCTGGGCGTCGATCGTCGCCGGACCTGACGGATCGCTCGTCGCGGTCGGCGGCGCCCGTGGAGGAGCCCACGCCAACGTCCGCTGGACCGTCTGGACCGGCAACCTGAGCGCCGGGCTGACCGAGCAGGAGCAGACCTTCGAGACCTTCGGTGGGTGGGGAGCGGGCGATCAGATCGGCCCGGTCATCACCGGTGCCGGGCCGCTGCTCATCGGCTCGTGGGACAGCGCCCGCACCGGTCTCGATCTGGATGTCTGGCTGCCCGAAGGGCAGCGGTGGGTGCGTCAGTCGTCGGCAGGCACGGCGCTGGAGAGCACTCCCGAGGCGATGGTGTCGGGGCGCTCGGTCATCCCGTGGGGCGTCGGCGCGCTGATCTCCGGGTCGGTGTTGCGACTCGGCGGTGATGCCGTCCGCACGACCCCGGCCGTGTGGCGCTCGACGTCGGGGGGCACCGGTTGGACCCGCATCGACCTGCCGGACGGCGGCACGACTGCGGAGGCGACGGGCGCGGTCTGCACCGACGATGCGTGCACCGTCGAGGGGGTCGTCGACGGGCACCTGGCGGTGTGGCGCGTCGACGCCGCCGGGTCGGCCAAGCGGCTGGACGGCATACCCTCGGTCGCCATCGGCGAGCGCGACCCGATGCCCGCGCCGGTCCTCGTCGACGGCCACGCCGCGATGCTCGTCACCGATCAGGACGACAAGGCCAACTCCGTCGTCGTCCGCGAGGGCAGCTCCGGGTGGAGCAAGGTCGCCGGGCCCTGGGGGCAGGCGCGCGCCTTCGCCACCGTCGGCGGTCGCCTGTATGCCGTGTGCCGCAACGGAGACTCGCCCGTCCAGGTCTGGAGCCACGCGGCCTGACCTGACCCGCTCGCTGCCTGGGGTGTCATCGGGGCGGGATAACCTGCGAGGGTGACCGAGCAGCCCCATCCCGCCATCCGCACCGACCGCAACGGCGCCGTCCTCACGGTGACGCTGTGCAACGCCGAGCAGCTCAACGCCCAGACCCCCTCGATGTGGACGGCCCTCGCCGAGATCGCCCACGGGCTGCCCGACGACGTGCGCGTCGTCGTCCTCGCTGCCGAGGGGCGGTCCTTCTCCGCGGGGCTCAACCGCGGCATGCTCCGCCCCGGAGGTATGCCGGGCGAGCCCGACCTGCTCGGGGTCGCGGCGACCGGAGCCGCGGAGATGACGGCGATCATCGGCCCCTTCCAGCAGGGCTTCGCCGCCTGGCGGCGGGTCGCGCCGATTGTCGTCGCCGCGGTCCAGGGACACGCGATCGGCGCGGGCTTCCAGCTGGCCCTCGCGGCCGACCTGCGGGTCGTCGCGGACGATGTGCAGTTCGCGATGCGCGAGGTCAGCCTCGGGATGATCCCCGACCTGGCCGGCACCGCGCCGCTCGTCGAGGCCGTCGGCTATTCGCGGGCGTTGGAGATCTGCGCGACCGGGCGCTTCGTCGGTGCCGAGGAGGCCGTGCGCATCGGGCTGGCCTCGCTCGCCGTGCCGACCGAGCAGCTCGCCGCCGCGACCGGCGACCTCGTCGCCGCTCTGCTGGCGACGCCCGCGCCGGCGCTGCGGGCGCTCAAACCGCTGCTGCACCAGGCGCTCTCCTCGACCTTGGAGGAGCAGGTCCGCCACGAGCGCCAGGCCCAGGGCCATTTGCTCCATGGGATGGCCATCGCCGCAGGGCTGGGCCGCTGAGCGGGCGGCCCGCGGGCCGGGCGCACCGGCATACGGAGCGGGCGGCACGGCATACGGGAATGCGGCCTGGCGAGCCCTCGTTGCGCGGGTGACCATGCGGCAGGACGAGCGACGGGAGGTGAGCGATCGATGAGCATGCATCAAGGCTTCCGGGCCATGTGGGGGTTGACTCGCGACCAGTCCGTGCTGCACGCCAAGCTCGATCCCGGCACGACCCGCCGGGTGCTCAGCTACGCGCGACCTTTCCGCAGGGCCATCGCCGCCTTCCTCCTGCTCGTCGTCATCGACGCGTCGATCGTCGTCGCGGTCCCGTTGCTGCTCAAGGAGATCGTCGACCAGGGCGTCGTCCCCGGAGACCGGTCGGTGGTCGTGCGCCTCGCGCTCTGGGTCGCCGGGCTCGCGGTCTTCGACGCGGCACTGGGGGTCGCCCAGCGCTGGTTCTCGGCCCGGATCGGCGAGGGGCTGATCTACGACCTGCGCACCGAGGTCTTCGCCCACGTGCTGCGTCAGCCGATCGCCTTCTTCACTCGCGCCCAGACCGGCTCGCTCGTCAGCCGGCTCAACTCCGACGTCATCGGCGCCCAGCAGGCCTTCACCTCGGTGCTGTCCTCGGTCGTGTCCAACGCCGTTTCGCTTGTGCTCATCGTCGTCGCCATGGCGACGCTGTCGTGGCAGCTCACCCTCGGCGCGCTGCTGCTCGTGCCCTTCTTCCTCATCCCGGCCCGGCTCATGGGCCGGCGGCTCTCGGCCCTGGCTGCGCGCCAGATGAACCTCAACGCCGAGCTCGGATCGCGGATGACCGAGCGCTTCAACGTCGCCGGGGCGCTGCTCGTCAAGCTCTTCGGCACTCCTGAGCGCGAGACCCGCGAGTATGCCGAGCGCGCCGCCGCCGTGCGCGACACCGGCGTGCGGATCGCCATGAACCGCAGCGTCTTCATGACCGCGCTCAGCCTCGTGGCCGCCCTCGCCACGGCGATGGTCTACGGCGTCGGC
Organism: uncultured Intrasporangiaceae bacterium; assembly: GCA_964558825.1. Taxonomy (GTDB): domain Bacteria; phylum Actinomycetota; class Actinomycetes; order Actinomycetales; family Dermatophilaceae; genus Phosphoribacter. Next base: position 3,076 of record CAZLGB010000045.1, on the reverse strand, counting down.
GGGGTCATGGCGGTCGGAGGCGGGCTGACCGTCGGCACCCTGCTGGCGCTCGCCGCTCTGCTCGGCCGGCTCTACGGCCCGCTCACCGCGATGTCCAACGTCCGGGTCGACGTCATGACGGCGTTGGTGTCCTTCTCGCGGGTCTTCGAGGTCCTCGACCTCTCGCCGCTCGTCGCCGAGTCGGCGGCTCCGGTCGCGCTGCCCGCAGGTCCGGTGTCGGTCGAGTTCACCGACGTGAGCTTCGCCTACCCCGCCGCCGACAAGGTCTCGCTGCGCTCGCTCGAGGCCACGGTCACCGGCGACCGCGCCGGCGGGGGACCGGTGCTGCGGGAGGTGAGCTTCACGGCATACCCGGGGCAGCTCATCGCGCTCGTCGGGCCGAGCGGGGCCGGCAAGACGACGATCACCTCGCTCGTCGCGCGGCTCCACGATCCGACCGCCGGCACCGTGCGCATCGGCGGGGTCGACCTGCGCGAGGCGTCCTTCGGGTCGCTGCACGAGGTCGTCGGGATGGTCACCCAGGAGGCGCACCTCTTCCACGACACCATCCGCGGCAACCTCCTCTATGCCGCCCCCGACGCGACCGACGCCCAGCTCTGGGCGGCCTTGGAGGCCGCCCAGGTGCGCACCCTCGTCGAGTCGCTGCCCTCGGGGCTCGACACCGTCGTCGGCGACCGCGGTCACCGCCTCTCGGGCGGCGAGAAGCAGCGCCTGGCGATCGCCCGGCTGCTGCTCAAGGCACCGCAGGTCGTCGTCCTCGACGAGGCCACGGCGCACCTCGACAGCGAGTCGGAGGTCGCCGTCCAGCGCGCCCTCGACGGGGCGCTGCAGGGGCGCACGGCCCTGGTCATCGCCCACCGGCTCTCGACCGTCCGCGGCGCGGATCTCATCCTCGTCGTCGACGAGGGACGCATCGTCGAGCGTGGTCGCCACGCCGAGCTGCTCGGTCGCGGCGGGCTGTATGCCGATCTCTACCGCACGCAGTACTTCGAGCAGACCAAGCCCGCACCGGCGATGTAAGCCCGCTGCCTGGCCGATACCGGGCGGCGGGCAGCGGGCTCAGCCGTCCTCTTCGTCCCAGATGCGCACCTTCTTGGGCTTGGGCGCGCGCTCGGGCTGCGCGTCATCGGCACCGGGACGCCCGCTGATGATCATGACGAGCAAGGCCACCCCGAGCAGTGCGGTGAGCCACCACTGGATGGCATAGGCGAGGTGGGGACCGCGGTCGGGCTCGGGCGCGGGCAACGCCGTCGGGCGGGCAGGGGCCGCGCCTGCGTCGGTCGGCGCCTCGGCCTGCAGCACGAGGTATGCCGCGTAGACCGGGGTGCCGAGCGCGGCCGCGGCGTCGTCGAGGTTGACGCTGGCCAGCTGGCCGGCGGGCAGGCTCCGGTCGAAGTCGGGCTCGCCCGGCTTGAGCCATCCGGTGACGGTGAGCGATTGCAGCGGCGTCGGCGGGACGGTCGGCAGGTCGGTGGCCGTGGCGCCATTGGGCACCCAGCCGCGGCTCACCATGAGCACTCCACCGCCGTCGACCTGGAAGGGCGCGAGCACCTCATAGCCGAGAGCCGAGTCGAGCGTGCGGTTGCGCACGAGCAGCGGCGCGAGCGCGGCATACCTCCCGGTGACCGTCACGTGCGTCCAGATCCGCGGCTCGCCGAGCTCGGTGTCGAGCTGGGGGAGCACGCTGCGCAGGGGCACGGGGGCGGCCGAGTAGTTGTGCTCCAGCGCTGTCGCGCGGACGTCCTTCTCCTCGAATCGGGACCATTGCCACCGACCCAGGAGGAAACAGGCGAGACCGAAGACCACCGCGAACGCCACGGCCCCGACGATCCGTCGGGAGAGCAGCGAGCGAGGCACTCGATCACCGTACCCCGGCATAGGGTGTCGCCTATGACCCGGCTGCCCGACCCGCGCACGAGGCCCCCCGAGGGCCGCACGCTGGTCGACACCTATGGCCGGGTCGCGCGGGATCTGCGGGTGTCGGTCACCGACCGGTGCGGGTTGCGGTGTGTCTATTGCATGCCCGCCGAAGGCCTTCCGTGGCTGCCTCGCGACGAGATGCTCACCGACGCCGAGCTGTTGCGGCTGGTCGGGGTCTTCGTGAGCCTGGGCGTCGAGCAGATCCGGCTGACCGGGGGCGAGCCGCTGCTGCGGCGCAGCCTCGTCGAGCTCGTCGCCGGCCTGGCCGCGCTGACTCCGCGACCCCAGCTGGCCATGACAACCAACGGGGTGGGGCTCGAGCAGCTGGCCGGCCCGCTCGCCGAGGCGGGCCTGGACCGAGTCAATGTCTCGCTCGACACGGTCGACCGGGAGCAGTTCGTCCAGCTGACCCGTCGCGACCGGCTGGCCGACGTCGAGCGCGGTCTGGCGGCCGCGGCCGAGGCCGGGTTGCGCCCGGTCAAGGTCAACGCCGTGGCGATGCGCGGCGTCAACGACGAGGCCGTCGCCGACCTGCTCGGCTGGTGTCTGGAGCGGGGCTATGACCTGCGCTTCATCGAGCAGATGCCGCTGGACGCCCAGCACGGGTGGGACCGCGCCGTCATGGTGACGGCCGAGGAGATCCGGGCCCGGCTGGCCGAGCGCTACGAGCTCACGCCCAAGCCGCGGGCCGACCGCGGGAGCGCTCCTGCCGAGCTCTTCCTCGTCGACGGCGGACCGGCGACGGTGGGGATCATCGCCAGCGTGTCGGCGCCCTTCTGCTCGGCGTGCGACCGGACCCGCCTCACCGCCGACGGTCAGGTGCGCAACTGTCTGTTCTCGCAGCGCGAGACCGACCTGCGCGGGCCGCTGCGGGCCGGCGCGAGCGATGACGAGCTGGCCGCGCTGATCCGGGGCGAGATGTGGGCCAAGGGCTCCTCGCACGGCATCGGGCGCCCGGGTTTCCACCAGCCTGATCGGCCGATGTCCGCCATCGGCGGCTGACTCACCGATCGGTCGATCGATCTGTTCGATCGGTCTGGCTTTGCTCTTCCTGCTCCGTCAGCTTCATGGCGCGAGTAAGTGCTCGCGTGGGGAGTTGTTGGGGTGGGGTCGGCGGGGATAGCCCGGGGAAGTGCTCACGTGGGGAGTTGTGGGG
>CAZLGB010000044.1:0-20868 GCA_964558825.1 uncultured Intrasporangiaceae bacterium | reverse complement strand
GGCATGGCTCTCCTTATAGCCGATGCCTCCACGGTCCGGGGGGAACCTCAGGTTGACTCAGGAAGTGTCATGGGGTCACCTCCGAGGTGCGGATGGAGCCTGTCTTGGGGACAGTGCCAGGGCCAGTGACAGTGCTCAGCCGGGTCCGGGCGAGCGGTGCCCACGCTTGGACGGCGCAGAAGGGGGCGCATTGGTGACTGCCGTCGTCGGGCGCGACGGTGCCGACGTGGACGCAGCACTGGGTGAGCCGCTCCTCGATCATCGTGTTGATGTCCATGAAGGGCTTGACCGTGACGCGCACGACCCGCTCGGCGAGCATCGAGCGCAGGCGGTGCGCCTGACCGGGGAGTTTGGAGGCCGCCAAGGTCGTCAGCGTCCCGATGCCGATGTCGCACGTCGTGCAGATGTCGGCCCAGATCCGCCCGACATCGGGGTGCGACACGGTCGACTGCTCGCTGAGCAGACCGAGCAGGCTGTCCTTGACCGACGCCCGCAGCTTGGCGGGCAGGTCCTGGTCGGCGAAGCGGTTGGCGAATTGGTCTGGTGCCAGATCGAGATAGCCCTTGAGTCGGTCGGGGCCGATGACCGAGACGAGTGAGCGCCACGATCCGGAGTCGTCGCGCAGCAGATAGCCGACCGAGCAACAGTGCGGGTGCGAGCAGGGCAGGGCGGTGAGGTCGCGCCAGCTCACTTGGCCACCGGTCTGGTCGGCGAGCCGCGCGAGCACGCCCGTGTGGGTGAGCCGGTGCTGGGGGTCGATCCCCGTGCTGCGGCCCGAGCCGAAGACCGGCTGGATGGTCACCCCACCGACATAGGGGGTGTCGAGGGCCAGCGAGATGACCGGGCCGAGCTGGTCGTCGTTGACCCCGAGCGCGGCGGTGAGGGTGAGCGTCGTGAAGATCCCCGACGTCGTGAGCCGGCGCAGCGCCTCCTGCTTGAAGCGCAGCAGGTCGGCGCCGCGGTGGTGGATCGACCCGGCCGGGGTGAGCCCGTCGAACTGCAGATAGACCTCGACCCGCTCGCGATGGCGGACGAGGGTGGCGAGCAGGGCGTCGTCCTGAGCGAGGCGGATCCCGTTGGTGTTGACGAGGATCCGGATGATCGGTCGAGTGACCAGAGCCTCGAGCAGCTGCTCGAACTGCGGGTGCAGGGTCGGCTCGCCGCCCGAGATCATCAGCACGTCGAGCCGGCCCCGCTCCTTGGCGAGCCGGTCGTCGACCGACGCGAGCACCTGCTCGCGTGGCGCGGTCGCCGTCAGCGCCGGGGCCGAGTCGGCAAAGCACGTGGGACAGCGCAGATTGCAGTGGTCGGTGATGTCCTCGAGCAGGATGCACGTGTGCTGGGTGTGCATGTGCGGCATCCCGTGCAGGTATGCCGCGGGCACCGGCTCGAAATTGCCCATCCGGTCGGCGACGTGCTCCTTGGTCGTCGCCGTCCATTGCTCGAGGTAGGTGAGGATCTCGGCGGACTCGTCATAGAAGGTGCGGACGAATCCGTGTGTGGGACACCCCCTTTCGAGCCAGACCTGCCCATCGCGCTCAGCCAACCAGCCCGACAGCCGGCGGACGTCGGCCAACGGCTGATCGGGCTGCTCGGCGTGGCAGCGCGGGCAGAAGGCGTTGACATAGCGGTGAATCCGGAAGTCTCGCAACGGCATACCCGGGCCGACGGTGGGGCGTGTGCTCACGAGAGCCTCCCCACGGGCTGCGCGGCGGCGACCGGAGCGAGCACATAGGCCCCGCGGCGCCACTGGACGGCAACCCGGGCGAGCAGGAGCGGCACGGTGACGAGCAGGAAGAGCTGCGAGCGATCCAGCCCCGCCCAGGCGATCTCGTCGCCCCGGGTGAACTCGACGAGGAAGCGGAAGACGCCGTATGCCGCGAGGTAGACGACGAGCGTCTCCCCGGGGGCGCTCATCCGGTGGCGCAGAACCTGCCAGAGCAGGACGAACGCGACAGCGTGAAAGGCGATCTCATAGGCGAACGACGGGTGCAACGGCACTCCGGCGACACCCTCGAGTCGAGCCGCGGTCGGTGTGTCGAGGACCGGCCCGAAGCCGAGCGGATTGGGGGAGCCGGGCAACTCGGTGAGCAGGCAGCCGAATCGCCCGATGGCCATGCCGAGCGCCACCGCGGGCGCGAAGAGATCGCCCGTGCGGGCGGTATAGCCGGTGAGCTTCTTGCCGAGGTGCACCCCGAGCCAGGCCCCGAAGAGTCCGCCGAGGACGGATCGATTGCCGTAGAGCCATTGCTCGGCCACAGACGGATTGGCGCGCAGATCGAGGTGTTGGAGGATCGGCCCGAGGCGCATGAAGATCGCCCCGCCGACGAGGGCGGCGGTGACGATGTAGACGATGCGCAGGTCCGTGACCCGCCGCCGCCTGGCCTCAAGGACCAGCACGGCCAGGGCGGCAGCCATTCCGAGTCCGACGAAGACGTCATGCGTCGGCACGGGCAGGTCGATGCCGAACAGATCCCCCAGTGTCGGAAACACGCCTGCACGCTATCCCGAGGTGGATTCCGCCGAAGGGCCGCCGAGCTCGCGGAACATCACATGCAGCCCGACCGGCCCGTGGTGGCGGCTGCGGAAGGCACCGGGCACCGTTGCGAGGATGCGAAAGCCCAGCTGCTGCCAGAGGGTCACCGCGGCCATGTTGGTCTCGACGACGGCGTTGAACTGCATGCCGGCGTATCCCGCGTCCGTGGCCCAGCGCAGCACCTCCTCGGCGAGCGCCTTGCCGACCCCCTGCCCTTGTGCGGCCGACGACACCATGAACGACGCGGTGGCGATGTGGTCGCCGCGCCCCGGCCGGTTGGGGCCGGCCTTGGCCGTCCCCAGGAGAGCGCCCTCGCCACCGTCGGGGCCGTCACCGGCATACGCGACGATGCACCGCCCCGGCGGTGGCTCCATCCACAGCGCGGCGATCTGCTCGTCGGTGAGGTCCTCGGGGTAGGCATAGGTGTCGCCGGCCGCGACGATGTCGCGGAAGATCGGCGCGATGGCGGCGAGGTCGGCCGGCGTGGCGTCGCGGATGTGCACGTCGTCAGTATTGCCCGCGCGGCGCCGCGGGGCACAGAGCTAGCGTGCTGGTCATGATCGGATCGGCCACGGTGATCCTGCTCCAACATGCTCAGAAGGAACGGGTCCCCGTCGACCCGCCGCTGACCGCTCTGGGGCTTCAGCAAGCCCAGGCCGTTGTCCCGGTGCTGGTGCGACGTGATCCCCGGCTGCTCGTCAGCAGCCCCCTGCTGCGGGCACGCCAGACCCTTGCGCCGCTGGCCGAGCGGATGGGCGGGCGGGTGCCGAGCCGGGTCGAGGACGCCGCTCGAGAGCGGATGGAGTGGGCGCCGGGGGTCTGGGCCGATGTGCCGAGCTTCCTCGACGACTGGGGCGACTGCACCGAGGACCGCGATCGTCTTCCGCGCCAAGGAGATTCGTCGCGGGGCGCCGCACGTCGGCTGCGTGGGCTCGTCGAGCGACTCGGCGACGAGGTCGGTCCCGACGGAGTGGTGGTCGTCGCCACCCACGGCGGGGTCACCGTCGACCTGCTGCGCGACCTCGTCGGTGACGAGGTGCTCGGCGATCGCCTCGTCGAGGGTATGCCGGCCTGCGGGCTGACGACCCTGCAGGTGACGGCCGAGGGCATCGAGGTGCTGGCCATCGGAGTCGTGCCGAAGAGCGCTGGGTAGATTGCTGGGCATGGCTTCACAACCCGGGCAGCCCGCCGACCTGGTCCTCGACATGGCCGAACAACGGGTGCTCGGGGCGCTCATGGAGAAGCAGACGACCGTGCCGGGCAGCTATCCGCTGTCGCTCAACTCGCTGCGGCTGGCGTGCAACCAGACCTCCAGCAGAGAGCCCGTCGTCGACTGGGACGAGGAGGCGGTCCGCGAGTGCCTGCGCGGGTTGCGCCAGCGCGAGCTCGTGCGCGTGGTGCACGGCGATCGGGCCCTGAAATATCACCAATTGCTTTCCGACGTACTGGAATTGGCGGCGGATGAGCGGGCGCTCGTCACGGTGTTGTTGCTCCGCGGCGCCCAAGCGCCGGGGGAGCTCAAGGTCCGCACCGACCGACTGCACCCCTTCGCCGACCGGGATGCCGTCGAGGCCTGCCTGCGCCGGCTGGCTGCCCGCGAGACCCCGCTCGTTCTCGAACTGGCCAAGTCACCGGGCCAGCGCGAGCACCGCTGGATCCACCTGCTCGGGCCCATCGCCGGTCTCGATGCGACCGGCGGTGCCGGTGCCGCTGCCGAGGAGGCGATCGACCGGGAGGTGATCCTGGCCCGCGACGGCGCGGCCGGGCGCGACGCCCGGGTGGTCGCCGCCTACGACGCCATGGCCACGGCATACGCGCTGGAGTTCGGCGACGAGCTCGCGAGCAAGCCCTTCGACGGCTGGCTGCTCGGGCGCATCCCTGCCCTCGCGGGCACCGCACCCGTCGCCGACGTCGGCTGCGGACCGGGTCAGGTCAGTGCCTTCCTCGCCGCCGCGGGAGCCGATGTCACCGGCTTCGACCTCGCCCCGGGCATGGTGGCCGAGGCGCGGGCGGCATATCCGCAGCTGACCTTCGAGGTCGCCGACCTCGCCTCGCTCATGCGCCCGCGGGTGGCGACCGCCTGGGGCGCCATCACCGCCTGGTATGCCGTGGTCCACCTTGCGCCGTCGGAATTACCTTCCGCCATAGCCGGATTGGCGCGTGTGCTCAAGCCGACCGGGTGGCTGGCCCTGGCGACCCACGTCGGCGGCGCCGTCCACCACGTCGACCGCATGCTCGAGGAGGACGTCGATCTCGACTTCGTCCTGCACGACCCGGTCACGGTCCGTGAGGCGATCACGGCGGCCGGGCTCGAGGTCGTCGAGTGGTATGTCCGCGGCCCGCTCGCCGGCGTCGAGCCGGAGACCGAGCGGCTCTACGTGCTGGCCCGCAAGCCGCTCGTCTGAGGCCGCGCCGCCTCAGCCGGCGTTGCCGACGACCCCGACCGGGCAGGTCATCCCGTTGGGGCCGTGGTTGCAATAGCCCTCGGGGTTCTTGTGCAGATAGCCCTGGTGGTAGTCCTCGGCGAGATAGAAGGCTCCCGCCTCGGCAGCCGGCCGGATCTCCGTGGTGATCGCGCCGAAACCGTTGGCGCTCAACACCTTTTGGAAGGCGTCTCGGGTCGCCACCGCGGCCGACTCCTGCTCCGGTGTGGTCCAGAAGATCGCCGAGCGGTATGCCGTGCCGACGTCATTGCCCTGCCGCGCGCCCTGGGTGGGGTCGTGGTTCTCCCAGAAGACCTTGAGCAGCGCCTCGGCCGAGGTGACGGTGGGGTCATAAACGACCTGGACCGTCTCGGCGTGGCCGGTCAGCCCGGTGCAGGTCTCCTCATAGGTCGGATGGGGGGTGTAGCCACCCATATAGCCCGCCGCCGTGACGATGACCCCCGGCTGGCGCCAGAAGATCCGCTCGACCCCCCAGAAGCACCCCATGGCCACATAGATGACCTGTGCGCCCTCGGGCCAGGGGCCCTCCAGCGGGGTGCCGAGCACGACATGCGTCGGCGCCACGGCATACGGCCTGCTCGGGCGACCCGGCAGCGCGTCGGCGGGGGTCACCATCGTCGTCTTGCGTCCGAAGAGGAATCCCATCGCGTCAGTATCGCCGACAAGAGATCGCGGCTGGGCCAGATAGCCTCCGCCAGTGACCCCGCCCGATCCGAGCGCCCCGCGGCGACTGCCGCGCCGCCTCGCCCAGCTGTATGCCGGGCTGGTCGTCTTCGCGGTCAGCGAGGCGCTCATCCTGCACGCCGGCCTCGGGGTGATGCCCTGGGACGTCCTGCAGCAGGGCCTCATCAAGCACCTGGGCCTGACCATGGGCACCTGGTCGATCATCGTCGGGGTCAGCGTGCTGCTGCTGTGGATCCCGCTGCGCCAGCGCCCGGGCATCGGCACGATCAGCAACGCCCTCGTCATCGGTGCGGTGCTCGATCCGGCGCTGCGCGCCATCCCCGTGCCCGAGAGCCTCGGCTGGCGCACGGCATATCTGCTCGTGGGGATCGTCGTCAACGGGATCGCGACCGCCGCCTACATCGGCGCGCGACTTGGCCCGGGCCCGCGTGACGGGCTGATGACCGGGCTCGTGCGCCGGACCGGCGCATCGGTGCGCCTGGTCCGCACCGGCATCGAGGTCACCGTCGTCACGGTGGGCTGGCTGCTGGGCGGCAACCTCGGCCTCGGGACGGTCCTTTTTGCCGTGTCGATCGGGCCGGTCGTCCACGTGGCACTGCCGCGGTTGACCGTGCCGGGCGGGTCGGCCATCCACTGACGTGCCCTCGCCGAGACGGCGGCGGGCGGGCGGAGAACGGCGCCAAAAGCGCACGTCGCGCCCCGACTTGATAAACTGACGGCTTCAACCGGGCGTCCGCGCCAGAGCGTGACCCTGACGAGAAACCACCGAGCACACGCAATGCGATGAGCTATTGCCCGGAGCAGCACCAGCCAGCACAAGGAGTGACACACCGTGACCGAGACCGCGAAGAGCGCCTACCTCACCCCGGAGGCCTATGACCGGCTCAAGGCCGAGCTCGAGCAGCTCTCCACCGAGGGCCGGGTCGAGCTGTCCAAGCGCATCGAGGCCGCGCGCCTCGAAGGCGACCTCAAGGAAAACGGTGGCTATCACGCAGCCAAGGAGGAGCAGGGCAAGATGGAGGCCCGCATCCGCCAGCTCACCCAGCTGCTCGAGACCGCGGTCGTGGGCGACACCCCGCCGGCCGACAACGGGATCGTCGAGCCGGGCATGGTCGTCACCGTCGAGATGTTCGGCGACGAGGAGACCTTCCTGCTCGGGCACCGCGAGATCCAGGACCACACCGACCTGCACGTCTTCAGCGAGGCCAGCCCGATCGGCGCGGCGGTCAACGGCAAGTCGATCGGCGACACGGTGAGCTACGAGGCGCCCAACGGCAAGACCATCGAGGTCAAGATCCTCGCCACCAAGCCCTACGTCGGCTGAGCCACTGCTTGGGGGCTCACCCGAGGATGCGCCCCACGGCGTGTTGGGCGTAGGTGCTCAGCTGCACGAGCAGGCCCATCGCGGAGAACTGCCCGTTGATCCCCACAAAGTGCGGGATTCCCCATAGCGAGACGTAGAGCACGGTGGACAGGGGCGTCCAGACCCGCGTCCGCTCCTGAGCGCTGGCTGAGCTCAGCACGCACATCGCCAGGCCGATGGCCGTCAGGTGGGTCCACCGCCCCCAGTCGTAGGCGATGACGTAGAGCGGCAGCACGCCGACGCCGATCGCCAGGACCCACCAGCGATTCCGGCGGAACCACGACGTGGTGAGTGCGGGGAGCCAGGCCAGGGCGATGAGCAGGACATAGCCGGTGTCGGCCGGCAACGCGTCGCGCACGTCCCGCACATTCCGCTCCAACGACCACCCCACGGCGTCGATCGCGCCGGAGCACAGGGTCGGCCCGCCCAAGCCGGCATCGCGCACTCTCGCGCAGATCGTGCTGGCCGTCGTGACGTCACCATGGCTGAACAGGGCGCTCACCGCGCCGACCGCCGCCACGCCGACGGCCACCGCGGCCACCGCAACGGCTCGCCGCCGCCGGGTGGCATCGGCGGTCGGCGCTCCGCCGACGAGCAGGTAGAGCACGACCGGCAGCGCAAAGACGCTGCCTTCCCACGAGAAGGTGGCCACGGCATACCCGAGCAGACCGGCGAGTGCCCAGCTCAGGTGCCGGGCGGGAGATCTGGCCCCTCGCGCCCAGGCACAACAGGCCCAGGAGGCGAAGACCAGGATCTCCTTGCGAAAGGCACCGGGAGGGTCCCACCCGACGAAGGGCAGGGCGGCAGGGCCGCACACCAACGCGATGCTCGTCCAGTCGAAGTGGCGCTTGGCCATCGCGCCGATGAGGTAGCCGTAGCTGAGGGCGTAACACAGCAACTGAGCCGCGAGCAGGACCCAGACCGCCTCGCCGTGCGGGGCCAGGCGCAGCAGCAACTCACCGAACAGGCCTCGTCGAATGAACCCGGCCGAATAGTTGATCAACCACTCGCCGGCTCGCCAGGGGTCGCCGCCGCCGGCGGTCGTGGCAAAGATCGAGCGCAGCACGATGGATGCCGAGAACGCGAGCACTCCGAGTGCGAAGACCGCCCGCCCACGTGCGCCGATCCCCGGTCTGGCTGCTTGGGCCCGAGCCGTCATGGCGTTCACGGGACGTACCTTTCCACGGGGCGCGGGATGACCCGCCACGGTGGGATCGGCGTGGCAGCTCAACGGGACAGCTCACCGCACCGCTCAGCGCGACAGCCGCCGGGCCACCGCCCGTGCCGCGGCCGGGTGCTCGTCGGCGAGCAGACCCACGACGACGAGCAGGTATGCCGAGTCGACGACGATCCGCGGCGCTCGCGGCAGCCGCCAACCGCCGGCGTGATCACCGGCGACGGCGTCGAGCACGCTTCTCGCCGCCACCGCGTCGGCATGGCGCAGCACCCCACCGGAGCCGACGACGAGGGCGACCCGGGTGAGGTCGCGGGCCGGCTCACCCGGATAGGGCGCCCGCGCATGCCGGCGCACGGCGATGGTCGCCGCGAGGGCGGCGAGGGTGAGGTCAGCCTCCACCTCGCCCGGACCCTCCGGCAGGTATGCCGCCCGCCCCTGCACACGCCCGGCATACTCCGCGAGCGGCGGCGCGACGCCGAGGCGCTCGCGGGCGGCCGCCTCGAGGATGCTCTCGGCGTTCCAGCGCAGCCCGAGGTCGGCCTCGACGGTGCGGCTGTGGCGCAGCTGGGCGACGACCTCCCCGTGCTGGACCGGCTCGTCGGGGTCGGGGGTGACCGCGGAGTAGACGTCGGTCGTTGCGCCGCCGACGTCGACGACGAGGACATCGCCTCCGAGCTCGGCGGCCAGCACCTCGACGCCGCGCAGCACGGCGTCGGGCGTGGCGGCGAGCACGAGGCGGGCGAAGTCGGGGTCGCGGGAGAGGCCTTTGCCGCCGATGACATGCCGGACGAAGCCCTCCCGGATCGCCGCGCGGGCGCTCTCCGGCGTGACGACCCCGATCTGGGGCAGGACATTGTCGGCCGCGACGACGGTGCGTCGGCGGGCGGTCAGCACGGCGCACACCTGCGCGCGCGCCTCGACGTTGCCGGCGACGACGATGGGGACGGAGCCGCGCAGGCGGCTGCTCGCCAAGCGAGCGGCGTTGTGCAGCAACACCTCTGAGTTGCCCCCGTCGGTGCCGCCGACGAGCAGGACGATGTCGGGGCGGCTGGCGAGCAGCGCCGCCACGCCGGCGCCGTCGAGGGCGCCGGTGGCGACGTGGACGACCTTGGCGCCGGCCGAGAGGCCCACCCGGTGTCCGGCCTCGGCGGTGACGGTGCGTTCGTAGCCGACGACGGCGAGCCGCAACCCACCCCCGGCGCTCGAGCAGGCGAGCACCGGCGCGCTGGGGGCGCCGAGTCGATCGGCCAGTGCGCGCACACCGTCGAGGACGTCGGTCGACAGCGTGGTCGGGGTGTCGCCGCGCGCGATCACCGCGCCGGTGCCGAGGTCGACGAGGGCAGCTTTGGTGAAGGTCGAGCCGATGTCGACGACGAGGGCCCGGGCCTGCGTCACCTCAGCCGTCGGGTCAGCCGCGGACACAGTCGTGGACCAGCCCGGCGAAGGCCTGGGTCGTCGTCTTGACGGTCGCCGTCTGGTCGCTCACCCGCGCGGTGCCGGCGGGCACGGTGATGGTCGTGCTGCCGACGACGTTCTTGCGCAGATCCTGGGCCTGGATCGTGCAGATCGCCGTCACCTCGGGCGGCTTGGTGATCTGGAAGGTCACCGTCATCGTCCGGTCGTCGAGCACCTGAAAGCCCGTCGTCGTCACGTCGATCGCCTGGTCGGCCACCGACAACACCCGCCACGAGGCCCAGGTCGTGAAGGCGAGGGCGAAGGCGATGCCGAGCAGCCACCACTTGCCGGTGCCCGGTGTGGGTCGCCAGCCGGCCATGGTGAGTCTCCCGTCGTCGTGGTGGGATGATGGTCCACCGTAGCCGTCCCTGCCCGAAGGACTTCACACCGGTATGCCGCCCACTCCCGTCTCCGCCTCCGCGACCCCTGTGGCTCCGGGTGCCCCTGGCGCGTATGCCGGGCTGCGGGTGCTCGCGGTGCACGCCCACCCCGACGACGAGTCGAGCAAGGGTGCGGCGACGACCGCGAAGTATGTCGCGGGAGGGGCCCGCGTCATGGTGGTGTCCTGCACGGGTGGCGAGCGCGGCGACGTGCTCAACGACAAGCTCAAGAACGACCCGCACATCCTCCGCGACATCGCCCAGGTCCGCCGCGACGAAATGGCTGCTGCCGCAGCGGTGTTGGGGATCGAGCACGTGTGGCTCGGGTTCATGGACTCGGGGCTGCCGGAGGGCGACCCGTTGCCGCCGCTGCCCGAGGGGTGCTTTGCCCTCGAGCCTCTGCCGGTGACGACCGAGGCGCTCGTGCGGGTCATTCGCGACTTCCGCCCGCACGTCGTGACGACCTATGACGAGCGTGGCGGCTATCCCCACCCCGACCACATCATGACCCACACGGTGTCGATGTCGGCCTTCCTCGCGGCCGGTGACAGCACGGCATACCCCCATGCGGGGCAGCCGTGGCAGGCACTCAAGCTCTACTACCAGCAGTCGCACTCGGGCGGGCGCATCCGCGCCTTCCACGACGCGCTGCTCGAGCGCGGACTCGAGTCGCCCTATGCCGAGTGGGTCGAGGCGATCGAGCGGCGCCCCGCGCGGCACATCACCACGCGGGTGCCGTGCGCCGATTTCTTCCCCGTGCGCGACCGGGCCTTGCTCGCGCACGCGACCCAGGTCGACCCCGAGGGGTCGTGGTTCAAGGTGCCGCGCGATCTCGAGCGCAGCGTCTGGCCGACCGAGGATTTCGAGGCCGCGCTGTCCTATGTGCCGGTCGTCGAGGTCGAGGACGATCTCTTCGCGGGCCTGGGCTCGGCGCGGGAGGCCGACGAGCTTGCGGTGCGTGCCCAGCGTCAGGAGTTGGCGCTGGCCTTCGATGGACGGGTGACAGTCTGATGGGTGGTCCAGCTCCAGCGTCGAGCATCGGTCCCGGGCTGGGGGCGTTCCTCGCCTTCTTCGCCCTCGCCGTGGCGCTCTACTTCCTCATGCGCAACATGAACGCGCGCATGCGCCGGATGGCCTATCGCGAGCGCGACCGGCTTGCGGCCCTTGAGGCCGAGACCGAGACCGAGTCTGGCTCGTCAGCCGGCGATGGCAGCGGCGCCGGGGCCGAAGGCCGACAGGGCCACGGCGACGAAGTGCACGACGAAGGCCGCCACGGTGCAGGCGTGGAAGATCTCGTGGAAGCCGAACCAGCGGGGCCAGGGGTTGGGCCGCTTGGTGCCGTAGATGACGGCGCCGAGGGTGTAGAGCACCCCACCGACGACGACAAGTGACATGACCGCCGGCCCACCGCCGGCGAGCATCGGCTTGAAGAAGAAGACCGCGGTCCAGCCCAGCGCGACGTAGATCGGCGTGTAGAGCCAGCGCGGCGCGCCCACCCACAGGACCCGGAAGAGCACTCCGACGAGGGCCCCTCCCCAGATCGTCAGCAGCAGCGTGCGCGCGAGGTCGCCGGGCAGCAGCAGCAGCGCGAAGGGCGTGTAGGAGCCGGCGATGATGAGGAAGATGTTGGAGTGGTCGAGGCGGCGCAGCACGCCGTAGGCCCGCTGGCCCCAGGTGCCGATGTGGAAGACCGCCGAGGTGCCGAAGAGCATCGCCGCCGTCACCGTGAAGACAGCCACACCGACCTTGGCGATGGTCGTCGGGGCCAGCACGATGAGCACGAGCCCTGCCGTCACCGCGAGCGGGAAGGTCGCCGCGTGCAGCCAGCCGCGAAGCCGCGGCTTGCCCGTCACGGGGTATGCCGGTGCGTCGCTCGATCCGGTGGTCAGGGGTGCTGCCGGGGAGGTCATGGCGCCCAGTCTAACTTACGCTGACGTAGGTTACGAGTCCGTAAGTTACGTGAGTCGCGCCACGCCAGACCCGGCCTCGCGCCCAAGGGGCGCGTCGCGCCGCGGGGCCGGCACGGCATACGGGGGTAGCGTTGCACCCAGCGAGCGGACGGCCTAAGGAGGCGCAGGCGGAGTGGGGCTGAGCGACATGCTCTACGGCGCCTACGAGCGCCGCCTCGCGCGCGGGCTGGATCGCGCGGCGGTGCCGCGGCACGTGGGGGTCATGCTCGACGGCAACAGGCGCTGGGCCAAGGCCAACGGTTTCGACACGGCCGATGGGCATCAGGCGGGTGCCGACAAGATCAAGGACCTGCTCGACTGGTGCGAGCAGGCCGGCGTCGAGCTCGTCACGCTGTGGCTGCTCTCGACCGACAATCTCTCGCGCGACTCGACCGAGCTCGATCCACTGCTGCGGATCATCGAGCGCGCGGTGGCCGATCTCGCCGAGACCCATCGGTGGCGGCTGCACCCGATCGGCGCGCTCGACCTGCTGCCGGAGGAGACGTCAGACGCCCTGCGGGCCGCCGAGGATGCCACCCGCGACGTCAAGGGGCTGACCGTCAACGTCGCGGTGGGCTATGGCGGCCGGCGCGAGATCGCCGACGCAGTGCGCCATCTGCTCATCGAGCACGCGGCGCGCGGCACACCGATCGAGGTCATCGCCAAGGACGTCAGCGTCGAGGAGATCGCCCGTCACCTCTACACGCGCGGGCAGCCCGACCCCGACCTGGTCATCCGCACGTCGGGGGAGCAGCGCCTCGGCGGCTTCCTGCTGTGGCAGAGCGCCAAGAGCGAGTTCTACTTCTGCGAGGCCTATTGGCCCGACTTCCGCCACGTCGACTTCCTGCGGGCGCTGCGCTCTTACGCCAACCGCGAGCGCCGCTTCGGTAAGTGAGGCAATGGCGGCGTGTGGCGACGGCCGTTCGGCCGCGTTCTCCGTTACCGGCGTCCGCCCTGATCCCATTCGATGTGTCGGCGCAACAGGTCGATTGCTCCCGGCGGGAGTTCGGTCTCGAGGAAGCCGACACTGCCCCCTGAGGACATGCGCAGCATCACCAACCCGGCGCGGACCTCAATCCGGACCAGGGCGGCATACGACAGATCGGTGCTGCCCGATGAGGAGACGGTGAGCAGGCTGCGATCCGTGAGGACGACACGGACCCATTCGCCGGTCGGTCGGTGGAGACGACATCGTGACGGGCGGATCGACCAGAGCTGCCAACCGAGAGCCAGGCCAACGAGCAGCAGGACGAGTCCCGCGATGCCGCGATCGCCAAGCAGGGCCATGACCACCGCGCCCAGGACGACCGCCGCCGCGGCCGTGATGAGCCGGGGTGCGGTGATCAGGGCGTGGGCGTATGACTGGTGCCAGCGGCTGTGCCGGGCCTCGTCGTCGAGGAAGCCACCCTACCATGGGTTGTCCGACCGTTCGGGGCGCTGCGAGGGCGCGATGGCGGTGGCGACCGGCGAGCTGGGGTGGGTCTGCGCAGCATCGATCCCGTCCTGCAACGTGTGCAGGAGCGGGCCCACGAGCTCCATCGGCAGCAGATACGAGCCGCGACTGGCTCGCGCGGTGACGGCCACTGTCGTGCCGACGATCCGGGGTGGCTTGACGGCGCTGTACCCCACCAGCTGGACCCCGGGCACCGCGCGCACGACGAAGCCCTCGGCGCCGAGGCCCAGCGCCATGACGAATCCTGGCCGGAACCACGCGGGCCAGCTGCATCCGGGCGCGCTGCCGGATGATGGTCGCGAGGACGGCTATCACGACGACAAGCGCGGCCAGCCCGAAGCCGATCATGAAGCCTGGGTGGGTCGGCGGCTCGGTCAGCATCATGGCTCCCCACCCCACGATCGCCGCGAGGCCGATCACGAGCAGACTCCTGATCACCTGAGGCCGGGCCAGACGCAGACCGTCCCGGATCCCTGCGCGAGCCAGCTCCGGGGTGATGAGCAACTCGCGCTCGAAGGCCCAGCCGGGCGGTTGAGAGAGCTCGGATCCGGGCGAGGGGGGCAACTCGTGCACGGCCACAGTCTGCCTGCTGGCCTGTCGCGACACCCAGGCCACGGGGGAGCGCCGCCGCTCGTCACACCGCCGGGCACGGACTGCCGGCGCGCCGTCCCGACTTCGCTGACCTTCGCCACACTTCGGTGACGTTGCAAGCTCACCGAAGTGCGGCAAACCTCAGTGAAGTCGCACGCGCCTCTCGGGCCGAGCCCGCACGGTGAGCCCGCCGAGCGGCTGCGGTCACAGCGGGTCGAGCGCGACCACCCAACCGACGAACCTGCGGGACTCGTCAGCGTCGCGTGCCAGGGCGGTGCTGTCGTGCACCCACGTGGCTCGCCCACTGCCCGCCACCGGGTATGCCGCCCGCGCGTGAGGACTCGGCATGGCGAAGCGAGCCCTCACCGCCCTGATCGAGACCACCACGCCCTCGACGAGGTTCGGCTCCGACTCCGTCAGGCCGTGGTGGTCCTCCTCGTGGGTGACCTGCCGGGCCAGCGCCGGACCGAGGGTCGCCTCCAGCCAGTCCCAGTCGGTCGTCGGCGTCAGCGACCAGCTGACCCTGCCGCCGCTGGCGAAGGGGTCGCCGCAACACTCCATCTGCCAGGCAGCGACGAACACGAGCAGGCTGGCCTGCGCGTTGAGCGACGACAAGTCCGCGGGCGTCATGCCCGTCGAGCTCAGTTGCCGCAGGGGCTCACGTTGCGCCAGTTGAGCACCGAGTCGGCGACCGGCTGAGCGCCGGAGGCGCCATAGGCGAGGGTGAGCTGGCGGTTGCCGATCTCGCCGCAGACCGAGTCCTTTTCGACGTAATCCCAACTGCCGAGGGCGTATTTGTACTCCAGCTGGGTGCCCTCGGTGCCGGTCAGGGTGATCGACCAGTGGGTTGCGTCGACGCGCGTGAGCGCCACGCCGGCGGGATCCCACTGCGGGAGCCCACCATCGAGGCGGTCGAGGAAGCCGGCGATGTGGACCGCCCGCCCGGTCGCGTCGGTGGTCGCCGGCACGGTGACGGTGAAGGTCACGGTGACCTTGCGCAGCGCCGCCGTCGCCGTCACCGGGTCGCTCCACCCCGAGCGGTTGAAGGACGTGTCGACCGCCCGCACGACATAGTCGTAGGAGGCGTTCTCGACGACCGTCGTGTCGGTGAACGACGTCGTGCTCGACGAGCCGACGACGGCATACGCATCGGCGCTGCCGGCAGCCCGCCGCCCGATCTCGTAGCCGAAGACCCCGGTCTCGTCGACGGCCGCCGACCAGGCGAGCTCGACGGCATACGGAGCTGCGGAGACGACCGTGAGCCCTGCCGGGACCGACGGGGCCGCCGTGTCCGGCGACGCCACGACGGTGAGTGCGCCGCGCTGCAGCGGCGCCGTGATGCCGCTCAACCCGGCATACACCCACGTCGCGCCGCCGGTGACGCTGTAGCGGTAGAGGTAGTCGTAGCTGCCGGGCGTCTCGGGCAGGAACGAGGCGACGTATTCGTCGTTGTTGCCCGATTGGGTGTTGAAGGTCGCCGGCACCCAGGTCCAGCTCGCCGCCGCCGGATCGCTGCCGACCGGGCCGAAGCCCGCCGCGGCGAGCACACCCGGGGCCTGCCCGGCGGCGCTGGTGACGCCGTCGATCCGGATCTGGCCGTAGACGTTGTCGGTGCGCGTCGTCGCCGAGACCGTGTGGGTCATCCTCGGCGGCCATTGCAGATTGGCCCAGCCGATCGTCACGTGCGGGATCCCGGAGACCTCGTTGGACGCCGGCCCGGCGTTGCCGACCGCGTCGAGCGCCCGGACGATGACGAAGTAGCGCTGGGTGTTGGTCAGCCCCGTCACCGTGTATGCCGTGCCGGTCACCGGGGTGGGGTTGGCCTTGACCCAGCCGCCGCCGGTGACCGGGCTGACGTAGACGTCATAGCCGGCCGCACCGGAGACCGCCGACCAGGTCAGCGCGAGGCTGCCCGCACCCTCGACGGGCGCGGCGAGCGTCGCCGCTGCCGGGCCGGCCAGGTCGATGGTGGCGGTGCGCAGGTAGGCGCCGCCGAGGGCCGGCACGGTCAGCGCGACCGACCCGCCGGAGACGGTCACGGTCTGGCCGGACGGCATACCCACGCCGTAACCGACGGTGAGGACGGTGCCGTCGGGGAGATAGCCGGCGACCGGGATGGTCAGCGTCCGAGGCGAGCCCGAGACGTTGAGCGCCACGAGTGCCGCGCGGCTGGAGGTGTTGCGGCCGTAGGCGATGGTCCCCGCCGCGTCGTCAGCGAGCAGGAAGCGCAGATCGCCCGCGGTGAGTGCCGGATCTGCCGCGCGCGCCGCAGCGAGCGCCTGATAGTGCTGGTAGAGCGCCATGTCCGGGCTGCCGCCGAGGTCGCTCCACGGGTAGGCCCGACGGTCGTCGGGGTCGTCGGCGCCGGTCACGCCGACCTCGTCGCCGTAGTAGACCGTCGGCATGCCCGGCACGGTGAATTGGATGAGCGACGCGAGGCGCACCCGCTGCTTGCCGACCGCCATGGCGGCGGGGTTCTCGCGCCCGGCCCGGTCATAGGTGCCCTGGGTGAGCGTCCACAGGAGGCGCTCGGTGTCGTGGCTGTCGAGCAGGTTCATCAGGGTCGTGTATGCCGCGGCCGGATAGTCCTCGCGCTGCGACTCCATCCTCGCCTGGAACTGGCTCGGGGTGATCTGCTGGCCGCTGTCGGCAAAACCCTTGGAATCAAAGGATTGTGGCGTCAGCAGGCCGAGGACTGCGTCGCGGAAGCGGTAGTTCATCGTCGTGTCGAAGCGGTCGCCGCGCAGCATCCTCAGCAGGGTGGAGTCCTTCTGCCACGTCTCCGAGACGGTGAGCGCGTCGGGCTTGGTCGCCTTGACGACCGAGCGGAAGGTCTCCCAATAGCCCGCCGGGAAGCTCGCGTCACCGGCGACGTCCATCCGCCAGCCGTTGGCACCGGCCTGCAGCCACAGCTTGGTGATGGCCGTGGGGGCGGTGAGGAAGTAGGCCTGCACCTGGGCGTTGGTCTTGGTCAGCACGGGGATCGAGTCGAAGCCGAACCACCCGGCATACGTCATGGTGTTGGGGCCCGCGGGGCCGGCGCACGGGCCGCCCGCCTGCGCGCTGAAGGTGAACCACGAGCGCCAGGGGGAGTCGACCGACTCGCAGGCCCCGACCGTGGCGTAGTGGTGATAGCGGTCGAAGAAGGGGCTGTCGGAGGACATGTGGTTGAAGACGCCGTCCAGCACGATCCGCACGCCGAGGGTCTTGGCGTGCTTGACGAGGTTGTCGAAGTCCTTCTGGGTGCCGAAGTAGGGATCGACCTTCGTGTAGTCCTGGGTGTCATAACCGTGGTCGGAGCCCGAGTCGGCGATGGGGTTGAGATAGAGGGTGTTGATGCCGAGGGCCCTGAGGTAGTCGAGCTGCTGGTCGATGCCCTTGAGGTCGCCGCCCTCGTAGTCGCGCCCGCGCGGGATCTCCTTGCCGTCGGGCGACTGGGGCGGGCCGTAGCGGGTCGGGCAGGTCGTCGCGGTCGCGCCGGCATAGTTGCGGCAGTAGCCCTCCGGCAGCGTGCTCCACGGCAGGTCGAGCACCGGGTCGGCATAGCGCGTGTCACCGGTCGCCGGGTCGTTGTTGGCGCGGCCGTTGCGGAAGCGGTCGGGGAAGATCTGGTAGACGACCGCATCGCGCGCCCAGGCGGGGGAGCTGAAGCCGGGCACCGAGAACATCAGCGCATAGCTCTGGTCGACCGGCCCGGCCGTCACCGCGCCGAGCCCACCGTCGAGCGCGGGGGTGTTGTCGGCGTAGTAGACGGTCTTGGTGCCGTCGGTGACGAGGAAGCGATACCAGAGGTTGTCGGGCGTCGCGCTGCTCACCTGGTAGGCCCAGTAGTCGCAGGTGTATGCCGTCTGCTGGTAGCACGACACCCCCGAGGCGACCTTGGTCATCGGGAGCAGTTGCGCTGCACCGGCATTGACCGAGTAGAGCCGCAGCTTCACCGACGAGACGTCATCGTGATAAGTCCGCAGCCGCAGCGTCACCGGTGTGCCGGCGGGCACGACGCCGCCGGGGGTCCGATAGAGGGTGTCGCGTGAGTCGTGGCGCACGCCGTCCCACCAGACGTCGTTGTCGAGCGAGGGGAGCCCCGAGGAGACGGTGATCGTCAGCAGGTGCGTCGTCGTCGAGAAGGACATCGTCACCGTGTCGCTGGCCGAGCCGACGGTGAAGGGGGTGTTGCCCCCGCCCGGCACTCCGCCGGCCCCCCAGTTGACGTCCCAGCTCTCGCCCGCGGCCACCTTGGCCTCATACGACCCGGCCGGTATGCCGGTCGTCGTGAAGGTCGCGGTGCCATCGCCGTCGGGGTCCTGCAGCCAGGAGAGCAGGCAGCTCGGAGCCCAGTCGCTGCCGCAGCCCAGCGCCGACTGGAAGGTGCCCGCGGCGGTGAGGACGGGCGCAGGCAGGCTCGCCGTCACCCAGTGGGTGAGGTTGGAGTAGTAGAAGTGCACGGCCGTGGGCGCGGACAGGTCGAGGACGACATTGGGCCCGTTGGGGGTGGCGTGGTCGCCGTAGTTGACCGTCCACGACCCGTCGAGGGCGACCTTGTATTCCCAGTGGCCCGCCGGCACGGTGAAGGTGCCCCGCCACACCTGGTCGGTCGGGTCGAGGGTGAGCGCGGTGGCTGCACACGCCGGGTCCCAGTCTCCGGCGCACCCGAGCTCGCTCTGCAGGGTGCCGGCGAGGGTCACGCTGCCCGGCTGGGCGGCGGGTGCCATCGCGACGACCTGCGGCGCGATCGAGGCGGCCCTCGAGCCGGCGGCCGAGGCGGCGGCGCTCGCAGGGGCGGTGGCCAGGGGCAAGGCCGTGGCCACGAGCATGGCGAAAGGCAGGAGTGACCGCGCGGAACGGATCATCGGGCTCACCTTCGTGGTGGAGAACGAGGGTCGACCAGGCAGTCCGAGGCTAGTCCCGTGAGCCCTTCCATGGGGGGTTGAGCGAGGGGGGTCGGAGCCCTTGCCTGCGGGGCGCGCCGACGGCACGCCGTCGGCGCGCCCCGCAGGCAAATGCTCGGGGTCGCGCGTTGCACGGCATACCGTCGACATCAGGTGGTAACTGCGTCGAGGAGGGGTGCGTTGACGGCGAGCCGGAGCACGACCAAGGCCACACGGAAGACCTACGTCCTGGACACCTCGGTCCTGCTCTCGGACCCGCGCGCGATGATGCGCTTCGCCGAGCATGAGGTCGTGTTGCCGGTCGTCGTGGTCACCGAGTTGGAGGCCAAGCGCCACCATCCCGAGCTTGGCTACTTCGCCCGCACGGCCCTGCGGATGCTCGACGACCTGCGCCTGGCGGCCGGGAGGCTCGACCACGCGGTGCCGGTCGGCGACGAGGGCGGCACCCTGCGCGTCGAGCTCAACCACACCGACCCGCTGGTGCTGCCCGCGGGATTCCGCTTGGGCGACAACGACACTCGCATCCTCGCCGTCGCCAAGAACCTCGCCGCCGACGGGTGCGATGTCACGGTCGTCAGCAAGGACCTCCCGATGCGGGTCAAGGCCTCGGCGGTCGGGCTCGACGCGCAGGAATACCGCGCCGAGCTCGCAGTCGACTCCGGGTGGACCGGGATGAGCGAGCTCGACATCACCACGGCGGAGATGAACGAGCTCTACGAGCACGGCCGGATCGAGCACCTCGGCGCCGCCGAGCTGCCCTGCCACACCGGGCTCGTCCTGCACTCCTCGCGCGGCAGTGGCCTCGGACGCGTGGGCGCCGACAAGCAGATCCGCCTCGTCCGCGGCGACCGCGACGCCTTCGGGCTGCACGGACGCTCGGCCGAGCAGCGCATCGCTCTCGATCTGTTGCTCGACCCCGACGTCGGCATCGTCTCGCTCGGTGGCCGCGCGGGCACCGGCAAGTCGGCGCTCGCCCTCTGCGCGGGGCTCGAGGCGGTCATGGAGCGCCGGCAACACCGCAAGGTCGTCGTCTTCCGGCCGCTGTATGCCGTGGGCGGCCAGGAGCTCGGTTATCTGCCCGGGACCGAGGCCGAGAAGATGGGCCCCTGGGGCCAGGCCGTCTTCGACACCCTCGGAGCGGTGGTCTCCACCGAGGTCGTCGAGGAGATCCTCGACCGGGGGATGCTCGAGGTGCTGCCCCTCACCCACATCCGCGGGCGCTCGCTGCACGACGCCTTCGTCATCGTCGACGAGGCCCAGTCCCTCGAGCGCAACGTCCTGCTCACCGTGCTCTCGCGCATCGGACAGAACTCCCGGGTCGTGCTCACCCACGACGTCGCCCAGCGCGACAACCTGCGGGTCGGCCGCCACGATGGCGTCGCCGCGGTGATCGAGGCGCTCAAGGGCCACCCGCTCTTCGCCCACGTCACCCTCACCCGCAGCGAGCGCAGCCCGATCGCCGCCCTGGTGACCGAGATGCTCGAGGGCCTGGACCTCTGACCGGACCGCTGACCGGCGTCGGTCCGCGCCCAACGCGTGACCGTCGTCCTCGCGCGTGACCGTCGCCACAGCGATTTGCCCCAGCGGGGCCCGGCATGGCAGGCTGTCCCGAACATCTCGATTTGATAACGCCGAGGTGACGCGAGCGGCCTGCCCGCTGACCCCACCGGCGATCGTGTCGCGCGTCGCCAGACGTGCGTGGCCGAGGGGGCGGTCGAGAAGCGAAAGGTTCGACAACTCGTGGCTGACAACTACGTAGGACGGCACCGGCGTGCCGCTGCGGCCGGGGCTCCTGCGCCGATCGCGGCCGTCGCCAACTCCGGGGCGCTGCGCCCGCTGATCCACGCCGGCGCCACGGTGGCGCTGGCCGGAGCCACGGTGGCCGGCTACCTCACCTCCGGTGCCATCCAGGCCGCTCCCCAGGCGGGCGCCGACGGCGCCACCTTG
>CAZLGB010000043.1:0-21075 GCA_964558825.1 uncultured Intrasporangiaceae bacterium | reverse complement strand
TGCGCCTGCGTCCGGCATGGGTGCGTCCACCCAGGCCCACGCCGTCCGCTCCGAGCTGGCCCGGGCCAAGGAGGCCACCCGCCGCTCGATGGACGAGCGGCACCGTGGTTCGGCAGCAGGCGCAGGGCGCCCTGGCGCGGCGCCCGACGGCAGCGGCGCTGGGAGCGCGGCGGCACGGCATACCTCCGGCGCGGGCGTGCCGGACGAGCAGGTTAGCCTCGACGACGAGGACGTCGACGGCGGGGTCGAGATGGGTCAGGTCGTCATCGAGCGGCTGCTCGGCGGCCAGGTGCTCGGGGAGTTCGAGGGCTGAGCCCTCCTGCCCTCGGGGCGCCCGCGCCGCTACGGTGGGGCCATGCTCTACCGGGCCGGCGCGATGATGCTCAAACCGCTCTCGCGCGTCCTCTATCGGCCGAGGATCAGCGGCGCCGACAACGTCCCGCGCACCGGTGGGGTCATCCTCGCGAGCAATCACCTGTCGTTCATCGACTCCATCGCGATCCCGCTGTCGGCGCCGCGCCAGGTGAGCTTCCTCGCCAAGGACGACTACTTCACCCGCACGGGGGTGACCGGCGCGATCACCCGCGGGTTCTTCGAGGGCGTCGGCGCCATCCCGGTCAACCGCCAGTCCTCGCGCGCGGCCCAGGAGTCGCTCGACGTCGCGCTCGAGGTGCTGCTCGAGGGCCGCGCCTTCGGCATCTATCCGGAGGGCACCCGCTCGCGCGACGGTCGGCTGTATCGGGGCCGCACCGGAGTCGCCTGGCTCGCCCTCACCGCCAAGGTCCCGGTCGTCCCCGTCGGCCTGCGGGGCACCGACAACGTCCAACCCGTCGGCGCCTCGTGGCCGCGCTTGGCCAAGGTGTCAGTGACATTCGGGCCGCCGATCCACCCCGAGGGGTATGCCGGCATGCCCCAGGGCCGCGCGCGTCGCCAGCTCACCGACGACGTCATGGATGCCATCGCCGGGCTCACCGGTCAGGAGCGGGCGCCCGGCTACAACGAGCTGCCGCCCGACGACGAGCCGGCCTGAGCCCACCTGCGGGCGTGTCAGCGCGCTGCGTGCCCCGAGCGCGGCGCGCGCGTCACACGCCGTGCCAGGAGCACAGACCGTCGAGCAAGGGCTCGACGGTCTCCTTCTCGCGCAACGCTATTCGCCACCGCTCGGGTATGCCGTGCTCGCCGACGACCAGCCCGGCGACGCCTCCGGAGATGCAGGCGGTCGTGTCGGTGTCATCGCCGAGGGCGACCGCTGCGCGGGCGACCTGCTCTTAGTCGAGCGGCTCATCCCGCGCGACGAGGTGGACGGCCGCGCGCAGGCTCTCGACGACATAGCCGCCGCCGCGGATCTCATAGACCGCCCGCTCCGGGAAGATCAGCCCGTGCAGCTGGGCAAACTCCAGGCTGCCCTCGGGCCAGAGCCGATCTGCCGCGACCAGCGCGTCCCGCCAGGCGGGGGCGGGCGGCATACCCCCCAGCAGGCGACGGGCCCACAGGCAGTAGAGCGCGCAGCACACCTGGCTGCGTCGGTGAGCGTGGGTGACCGATGACTGGGCCATGGCGTCGGCGGCGAGCTCGGCGTCAGTTCCCTTGTGCCACAAGGCGAGCGGGAGCACACGCATGAGTGAGCCGTTGCCATTGGCGGTCTCGCTCGTTGCTCCGGCGGTGGCGGCCGGCGCGCCTGCGCGCAACCTCCGCAGGGCATCAGCGGTCTGGATACCGATGTCGAAGACGTGACCGCCGACGGCATACCACCCCGCGTCATTCCAGGCGACCAAGCCCGCTCCGAAGCGCTCGAGCTCGAGCCGCCCGTCAGCGAGCAGGCGATGGAGCAGCACGAGCGCCTGGGCGCCGTCGTCCGACCAGGTGCCCGGCGGGACGGACCCGTGGGATCGGTCGAAGCCGCGCGGCGGGGTCATCTCCAGCTGGTCGGTGGGCGGCAGATCCGCGGCCCGGTGGAACTCGTAGGGCACCCCGAGCGCGTCGCCGACGAGCAGCCCATAGATCCCCCCGCGGAGCCGGTCATGCATCGTCGGCGCGGGGGCGTCGGGCGTCGTCACCCGCTCACCGTATGCCGTCCGCGCGCCGGGGGCCGGAGTTGGGCCTGCGCGTCGGTGGCGGACCGTAGGCTGACGGGGTGTACGAAGGCATCGTCCAAGACCTCATCGACGAGCTGGGCCGCTTGCCCGGCATCGGCCCCAAGAGCGCGCAGCGGATCGCCTTCCATCTCGTGCAAGCCGATCCAGCGGATGTCACGCGGCTCGTGCAGGTGCTCGCCGAGGTCAAGGACAAGATCCGCTTCTGCCAGGTGTGCGGCAACGTCGCCGAGGCCGAGCGGTGCCGCATCTGTGCCGACACCCGGCGTGACCAGACGGCGATCTGCGTGGTCGAGGAGCCCAAGGATGTTGCGGCCATCGAGCGCACCCGCGAGTTCCGCGGGCTCTATCACGTGCTCGGCGGCGCGATCAGCCCGATGGACGGCATCGGCCCCGAGGACCTGCGCATCCGTGAGCTCATGGGTCGGCTCGCCGACGGCACCGTCACCGAGGTCATTCTCGCGACCGACCCCAATATCGCGGGGGAGGCGACGGCGACCTATCTCACCCGCACGCTCGCGCCACTGGGGATGCGCGTGACCCGCCTCGCATCGGGCCTGCCGGTCGGTGGGGACCTGGAATACGCTGACGAGGTGACCTTGGGACGAGCCTTCGAGGGACGGCGGTCGGTCCATGCCTGAGCGCGCTGACGACGCCGGCGCTGCCGACGCGACGAGCACCGTCGACCCGGGCGAGGAGCTGCTCCAGCTGGCCGCCGAAACGGCCGTGGAGTGCAAGGCCTATGTCACCACCGTCACCGAGGTCGCCGCAGGCTCCTCGCCCGATATCGCCATCCCGATGCTGCTGCTGGCCAGCGCTCAGTTGCTGCTCGTCGGCTCGCGGCTCGGGGCCATCCAGGACATCGTGCTGGTCGAGCGCTTCGAGGCCGATCCCGGGCCCGATGCCGACATCGAGCCGTTGCGCGACAACCTGGCCAATCTCTTCGAGGGCCTCGACGACTATGCCGATGTCGTCGACCCGGTGACCCAGGCCGAGCTCACCAAGGGCAGCCTGTCCAATGACATCACCGAGATCTGCCTCGCGCTGTCGCACGGGCTGGCGCACTACGACGCGGGACGGGTCGTCGAGGCGCTGTGGTGGTGGCAGTTCTCCTACTTGTCGACGTGGGGCGAGCGGGCCGCGGCGTCGCTGCGCGTGCTGCAGTCGATCCTCGCCCACCTGCGTCTCGACGCCGACGACGAGATCGTCGCCGATGCGGAGTTCGACGCGCTGCACCCCTGACGAGCCGGTGCGCTGCGTCGCTGGGTGAGTCGGCATCCCCGTGTCCGAATGACGAGATCGGAATCTCGCGATGTGGAGGGCGGACGGCATACGGGTATGCCGTCGTTAGACTCGTGCGACCCCAAGTCCGCCGCCCGGGAGCAGGCTCGTGAGCATCATCGTCCAGAAATACGGTGGGTCGTCGGTCGCTGACGCCGACGGCATCAAGCGCGTTGCCCGCCGGATCGTCGAGACGAAGAAGGCCGGCCACGACGTCTGCGTGGTCGTGTCGGCGATGGGTGACACCACCGACGATCTGCTCGACCTGGCCAACAAGGTGAGCCCCAATCCGCCCGGCCGTGAGATGGACATGCTGCTCACGGCGGGTGAGCGCATCTCGATGGCGTTGCTGGCCATGGCGATTGCCGACCTGGGCATGCAAGCCCGGTCCTTCACCGGCTCGCAGGCGGGCGTCATCACCGACGCCGAGCACGGCAAGGCCCGCATCATCGACGTGACGCCCGGCCGGATCACCCAGGCGCTCGGCGCGGGCGACATCGCCATCGTCGCCGGCTTCCAAGGCGTGAGCCAGGACAGTAAGGACATCACGACCCTCGGCCGCGGTGGCTCCGACACGACCGCGGTCGCTCTCGCGGCGGCGCTGCACGCCGATGTCTGCGAGATCTACACCGACGTCGACGGGGTCTTCACCGCCGACCCGCGCATCCTGCCCACGGCGCGCAAGCTCAGTGTCATCTCCAGCGAGGAGATGCTCGACTTGGCCGCCAACGGCTCCAAGATCCTGCATCTGCGGTGCGTCGAATATGCCCGCCGCCACGGCATTGCGATCCACGTCCGCTCATCGTGGAGCCCCCACGAGGGCACGTGGATCATGGAGAACCCCTACGGCGAAGGAAGCCACATGGAAGCCCCGATCATCGCCGGCGTCGCCCACGACCGCAGCGAGGCCAAGATCACCGTCGTCGGGGTGCCCGACGAGGCGGGCAAGGCCGCCGACATCTTCTCTGCGGTCGCCGAGGCCGGAATCAACATCGACATGATCGTCCAAAACGTGTCGGCCGCCGCGACCGGGCTGACCGACATCTCCTTCACGCTGCCGTCGGCCGACGGTCCCAAGGCCGTCCAGAAACTCCAATCGCTGCGCGGCGCAATCGGTTTCGACGAGCTGCGCTTCAATGACGAGATCGGCAAGCTCTCGCTCGTCGGCGCGGGGATGCGGACCAACCCGGGCATCTCGGCCAAGCTCTTCCGCGCTCTCGCCGATGCCGGCATCAACATCGAGATGATCTCGACGTCCGAGATCCGCATCTCAGTCGTCACCCGCGCCGACCAGCTCGATGCTGCCGTGCGCGCGGCGCACACCGCCTTCGACCTCGACTCGACCGAGGGCGAAGCCATCGTCTACGGAGGCACGGGCCGATGAGTATGCCGTCCAACTCGCCTGCCGCACAGGGCGATTCACGTCGTTCCGTCAACGTCGGCATCGTCGGCGCCACGGGCCAGGTCGGTGGGGTCGTGCTGCGCATCCTTGCTGAGCGGGCCTTCCCGGTCGGCGAGCTGCGCCTCTTCGCCTCCGAGCGCTCGGCGGGCTCGACCATCACCTGGCAGGGCCGCGAGATCACCGTCGAGGACGCCGCGACGGCCGACCCGTCCGGGCTCGACATCGCGATCTTCTCGGCGGGCGCGACGACCTCGCGCGCGCAGGCGCCGCGGTTTGCCGCGGCCGGGGTCACGGTCATCGACAACTCGTCGGCCTGGCGGATGGACCCCGACGTGCCGCTGGTCGTCTCCGAGGTCAATCCGGCGGCGGCCAAGGACACCCCCAAGGGGATCATCGCCAACCCCAACTGCACGACGATGGCGGCCATGCCCGTCCTCAAGCCGCTCGCGGATGAGGCCGGTCTTGTGCGGCTGGTCGTCTCGACCTATCAGGCCGTGTCGGGCTCGGGCCTCGCCGGAGTGCGCGAGCTGGCTGGGCAGGTGCGGGCCGGGGTCGCGGCCGGAGACATCGAGGAGCTCACCCACGACGGCGGTGCCGTCGAGTTGGGCGCCCCGGTCAAGTACGTCGCGCCGATCGCCTTCGACGTGGTGGCGCTGGCCGGCTCGGTCCTCGACGACGGCACCAACGAGACCGACGAGGAGCGCAAGCTGCGCAACGAGTCTCGCAAGATCCTCGATCTGCCCGACCTGCGCGTGTCCGGCACCTGTGTGCGGGTGCCGGTCTTCACCGGGCACTCGCTCTCGATCAACGCGGAGTTCGAGCGCGCGATCACGCCCGAGCGGGCGCGCGAGCTGCTCGCGGCCGCCCCGGGGGTCGAGGTCGTCGACGTGCCGACGCCGCTGCAGGCTGCCGGCGCCGACCCGTCCTTTGTGGGCCGGATCCGCCAGGACCTCTCGGTCGACGACCAGCGCGGGCTGGTGCTCTTCGTCAGCAATGACAACCTGCGCAAGGGCGCCGCGCTCAACACCGTGCAGATCGCCGAGCTGCTCGTCGGCTGACGCCGCTCGCAGGGTTGGGGCCGGGCAGCGGCGCGGCCACCCGGCAGCGTGGCGTATGTCGGCAGACGCGACGTCCTGGGTCGGCGCACGTATGCATTGAGTCGCCTGTGACTCAGCGGCCGGCGTGCCGTGCGTTGTCCCCGGCGAGGGCATGCGCGAGGCCAGCAGACGCGACGTCTTGGGTCGGCGGGCGTATGCATTGAGTCGTCTGCGACTCAGCGGCAGTCCGAGCGAGTCCCTTGCTGAGCGTTTCCGCTCCTGAGATCTCGTTGACGAGAGCGTTATGCACCGTTGCGGTGCATAACGCTCTCAATACTGGGTGAATCGGCCTGACCCGACCCGTGGGGTGGCCGAACGTGGCGTGACCGGCCATGGCGTCGGCCCAGCGGTCGCACGTGGGGTATCTGCGCTGCGCTCAGGGCTGGGGCCGACCCTGTCGGGCCTCGCGGCTGCCACCCGTCACGATCCGCTCGAGCGCGCGGCGGGCCGCCTCGTGGTCCGCCGCACCGACGAGATCGCGCCACTGTCGGTCGATCTCGGCGAACGCCGTGAGGGCGGCGTCGGCGGCGGCCCGGCCCGAAGGGGTGAGCGTGACCAGCCGCGCCCGATTGTCGGCCGGGTCCGGCACGCGCACCAGATAGCCGCGGCTCTCGAGATAGGCCACGAATTCGCTCATGGCCTGAGGGGTGACCCTCGCCCGGTCGGCGAGGACGCCCGGACGGGTCCCGTCCGGGTCGATGAGACGGAACACGTTGGTGCAATGCACCGGGCGGATGTCTGGATAGCCCAAGGCCGGCAGCCGCTCGTGCAACGCCGCGACGGTGGCGTCGAACGCAGCGCCGATGAGGACCGCCAAGGGGAGGGGTTGACCGGAGGCAGGGGTGCTGGGCATTATTAAGGTGACCTTATAAAGTTGCCTGTTAATCTGGTGACCACGGTAGTCCAAGGGAGGGGGACCGATGGATCCGACACACGCACAGATCCTCGACCGGCATGACCAGGCGGTCGCTGTGGTCGACGACGTCGTGGCACGAGTCCCGGCGGCGGAATGGGCTCGGCAATCCCCCTGTCCGGCCTGGTCAGTCAGGGAGGTGCTCAACCATCTGCTGTGGGGCAGGCACTGGTGGAGGCGTGGGCTCGCGAACCCTGCGCCAGACCCGGAGCAGGATCGCACCGAGGGATGCTCCGATGAGGCGTTGGGCGCGCTCTGGGCACACCAGCGTGCCACGACCCGAGCAGCGCTCACGGACGAGGCCCTCAACCGGAACGTCGTGACCCGGGCCTTCGGAACCATCCCTTTGGGTCAGTTCCTCTGGACCTTCCCCAATGACTCGTTGATCCACGCGTGGGATATCGCCGCCGGTGCTGGCGTGCCGGTGTCGCTGCCCGATGACCTGGTCGCCTGGTTCGCCACGTGGGGCAAGGACGTCGAGGCTGGGCTTCGGCGCCCCGGGGCTTCGGTCCGGCGGTCCCGCTTGAGGAGCCGGCTACCCCGGCTGAGCGATGGATCGCATTCGCGGGGCGCGATCCTCGTGTCTGGCCTGCTCTCACCTGAGACCTCTAGTGGGAGCCTTATGCACCCGTGCGGTGCATAAGGCTCTCATGAGAGAGGGTCCCGGCCACGAGAAGCAGTGCGGCAGGCATTCGGCGGCCGCAGACCGCGATCCGGTGGGGCTGGTGACGTGAGTCGCCTGCGATTCAGTGCATAGGTGCGCGAAACCACCCTGCAGCAGCCGGGCTGTCGCCGCCCTACCGCGCGTCGCCGGTCGCGAGGCCGCACTGGCCTAGCCGGCGGCCCGATTCAGCCGCCGGTTGGGGGGTCGTCGCGGAGGAGCGAGTAGACGAAGACGTGGTATGCCGCATCTTTCGGGTGACGCTTGCTCGTCCGGTTCGCCCGGCCGTGGGCGCGCTGGAGCGCAGCGTGGATGTCGTCCTGCAACTCTCGCAGCTCGGCCTGGGTGAGCCAGAGGTCGGTCCGTCCAAGGCCGGTGTAGGGTCCGGTGCCCGGCTCTGCCCATCGCTGTGAGGACTCGATGCGCGCGGCGAGCAGCTCGAGCTGATGGCCAATGATCTGGCCGACCGCGCGCTCCCCAACCGGGTCACCCGGTTCAGGTATGAGATTGACCCTGCGCACCACCGAGCGCCAGGGCCGCTCGCGCCCGTCCGGGCCCGCCGGTGCGCGTCGGGCCAGCCCGTACTTCTCCAGTTGTCGCAAGTGATGACTCACCGCGGATGGGGTCAGCCCGAGGTGCTCAGCCACCGAGCTCGCCGTGACCACCTCTCCGCTGTCGAGCAGGGTCAGCAGCTCTTGGCGGGCCGGGTGGGCCAGGGCCTTGAGCACCCGGGGATCCGTCAGAGTGCCGTTGCGGCGCCGTGCCATGGCCCAAGCCTAGCCGGAGCAGACTATGAAGCATTAACTTCAGGATTCCTCGACTGTAGGGTCCCAGATTATGAAGCAATCACTTCAAGAAACGCCGCGACGGGACCGGATCTTCGACCACCCCGACATGCGGGGCGTCGATGCTGGCCCTGACCCTGGGCGGCATCGCCGGAGCGGTGCTCGGGCCGCGGTCGACCTTCGTCGTGGGTGGGGTGCTCACCACCCTGGCGGCCGTGCTGCTGCTGCCGGCTGTGCGTCATGCCCGGCCTGGGCCCGCCGAGTGAGCCGGATCCGGCGCTGTGACACCATCTGGGCATGCGCATCCAGGGTGCCCTCTCCCTCGCCCTCCTCGTGCTCGTGGCCGGCTGCACCTCCGGCGGCGCCGCATCCGGCCCGGTGACGAGCACGGTCGTCGTCACCGTCGCCGCGCCGGACTCGCCGGCACCCTCGGCCTCGGGCTCGGCGTCGCGTCCGAGCTCCAGCCCGTCTTCGACTCCTGGACCGATCATCGATGCCACCGGCCACGACTTCACGACCTTCGTCAGCCCGTCGGGCAATATCGTGTGTGGCGGCTTCAAGGACGGCAGTGGGTATGCCGTGCGCTGCGACATCACCCAGAAGAACTGGACCCTGCCAGCCAAACCCGCTGATTGCCAGGGCGATTGGGGCGGCACCCTCACCCTGGGGCAGAAGGCCCAGGGTGGTTGTGTGAGCGACGCGATGCTCAGCACCGAGCCGCTCGGCACGGGCTCCACCTGGTGGAGCGGGCAGCCCGGTTCGATCGCGGTCAGCGTGCAGGGGGTCAAGGCTGTCGGTCTCAGCTATGGCTCGGACATCGTCTTCGGCGACATCGTCTGCTCCTCGGCGACCGACGGGATGCACTGCACCAACCGCACGACCAAGGCCGGCTTCGACGTCTCCCGGGAGTCCTACGCCCTGCGCTGAGGCGGGACGGACGTCGCTCCAGCAACTCCAGCCGGTTACTCGTCAGTAGGCTCTGGTGTCGGCGGGACCACACGGCATACGGGTCGACGGGCCGGGACGGGGTCGGCACAGTTGGTGCATGACAAGTGCAACGGAGCGCTATCGCGCCGCGCGAGACCAGCTGTTGTCCCTCCGTGGTGACCACGCCGCGGCCGTGGAGACCTTCCAGTGGCCCGACGTCGGTGACACCTTCAACTGGGCGATCGACTGGTTTGACACCATCGCCCGCGGCAACGACAAGCCGGCTCTCGTCATCGTCGAGGAGGACGGCTCGCGCCAGGAGCACAGCTTCACCGAGATGGCCAGCCGATCCGACCAGGTCGCTGCGTGGATGGCCGCCCATGGCGTCGCCAAGGGCCACCCGGTGCTGCTCATGCTCGGCAACCAGGTCGAGCTGTGGGACTGCATGCTCGCCGTGATGAAGCTCGGCGCGGTCATCATGCCGACGACGACCGCCGCCGGCCCGGCCGACCTCACCGACCGGATCGCCCGCGGTGGCGCGCGGCACGTCGTGACCAACCCCGACCAGTGCGCGAAGTTCGACGACGTGCCCGGCGGCTACAGCAAGATCGTCATCGGCGACGTCCCGGGCTGGGCCGACCTGCGCACGGCATACGAGCACGACGCCGCGCCGACCCCGCACCCGGGCACGGCGCCCGCCGACCGGCTGCTGCTCTACTTCACCTCCGGCACGACCAGCCGCCCCAAGCTCGTCGAGCACACCCAGGTGTCCTATCCGGTCGGGCACCTCGCGACGATGTATTGGCTCGGCCTGCAGCCCGGCGACGTCCACCTCAACATCAGCTCGCCGGGGTGGGCCAAGCACGCGTGGTCGTGCTTCTTCTCGCCGTGGATCGCCGAGGCGACGATCTTCATCTACAACTACGCGCGTTTCGACGCGGCGGCCCTGCTCGAGCAGCTGCGGACCAACCACGTGACGACCTTCTGCGCACCGCCGACCGTGTGGCGGATGCTCATCAACGCCGATCTGTCCGGCGGGGCGGGCGACCTGCGTGAGGTCATCGGCGCGGGTGAGCCGCTCAACCCAGAGGTCATCGACCAGGTCGGCAAGGCGTGGGGGCTGACCCTGCGCGACGGCTACGGCCAGACGGAAATGACTGCGGCCGTGGGCAATACGCCTGGGTCGGTGGTCAAGCCCGGGTCGATGGGCCGCCCACTGCCGGGCCAGCCCGTTGTGCTCGTCGACCCGATCACCGGCGAGCGCACCACCGACGAGGGGGAGATCTGCTTCGACCTCTCGGTCCACCCGCTCTCGCTGATGACCGGCTATCAGGGCGACCCCGAGCGCAATGCCGAGGCGATGGCCGGCGGCTGGTATCACACCGGCGATGTCGCGAGCATCGACGCCGACGGCTACATCACCTATGTGGGGCGCACCGACGACGTCTTCAAGGCGAGCGATTTCAAGATCAGCCCCTTCGAGCTCGAGTCGGTGCTCATCGAGCACCCGGCCGTGGCCGAGGCGGCGGTCGTGCCCGCGCCCGACGAGGTCCGGCTGGCCGTGCCCAAGGCCTATCTCATGCTCGCCCCCGGCCACGAGCTGACCGCCGAGACGGCGCGCTCGATCCTCAAATACGCCCGCGAGCACCTGCAGCCCTGGCAGCGAGTGCGGCGCATCGAGTTCGCCGAGTTGCCCAAGACGATCTCCGGCAAGATCCGTCGCGTCGAATTGCGTTCTCGCGAGGAGCAATTGGCGCGCGGCGAGATCCAGGCCGGCGGTCAGGAGTGGCGCGACGACATGTTCCCCGAGCTCAAGGGCTGAGCAGGGGACCGCTCCCGAGCGCACGCACAGGCGAGGGGTATGCCGGGTGGCCCGGCATACCCCTCGTGGTGCGTCGCGCGACGACCCGACTCAGCCGAGCGTGGTCACGTCGAGCTGGCCCTCGGCATACTGCGCCCGCAGGACCTTCTTGTCGAACTTGCCGACGCTCGTCTTGGGCACCTCGTCGATGATCGCCCAGCGCTCGGGCAGCTGCCAGCGGGGCAGCTTGTCGGCGAGCCAGTCGCGCACGTCGGCGGACGTGGTCGTCGACCCCTCGGCGAGCACGATGCTGGCCAGCGGGCGCTCGCCCCACTTGTCGTCGGGCACGCCGACGACCGAGGCCTCGCGCACGTCGGGGTGGCCCATGATGGCGTTTTCGAGGTCGACCGAGCTGATCCACTCGCCGCCGGACTTGATGACGTCCTTGGCCCGGTCGGTCAGCACGAGGAAGCCGTCAGCCGTGAGCATGCCGACATCACCGGTGCGCAGCCACCCGTCGTGGAACTTGGCGGCCATGTCGTTGAGCTCGGCCTGCGCCTCGGTGCCGTTGGAGTAGTAGGACCCGGTGATCCACGGACCACGCACCTCGAGCTCGCCGACGCTGTGGCCGTCCCACGGCTCGATGGAGTCGTCCGGCCCGACGAGGCGGGCCTCGACGCCGGCCAGCAGCCGGCCCTGGGCGGTGCGATAGCGCCAGTATTCGTCCGACCCGACCTCGACCTCGCTCGGCGCGATCGCCAAGGTGCCGACCGGCGACATCTCGGTCATCCCCCAGCCGTGGATGATCTCGATGCCGTGCTTGTCGTGGAAGGCCCGCATGAGTGACGGCGGCGCGGCCGATCCGCCGACCATGAGCATCGAGCAGCTCGACATGTCGGTGGGATTCTTGTCGAGATAGTTGAGCAGGTCGTTCCAGATCGTCGGCACTCCAGCCCCATTGGTGACCTTGAGCGCCTCGATCATCTTGGCGAGCGGCTCGGCCTGCAGGAAGCGGTCGGGCATGACCAGATCGGCACCGGAGATCATCCCGACATAGGGGAAGCCCCAGGCGTTGGCGTGGAAGAGCGGCACGACGACGAGGGTGCGGTCGCCTTGGCGGACGCCGAGCGTGCTCTGCACCCCGATGGCGTGCAGGTAGTTGGCGCGGTGCGAATAGGCCACGCCCTTGGGGTTGCCGGTCGTGCCGGAGGTGTAACACATCGACGAGGCGTCGTCCTCGTCGAGGTCCTCGGGCCAGTCATAGCTCGTCGGCTGCCCGGCGATGAACTCGGCGAAATCGTGGACGCTCTTGACCTGTGGCGCCGCGCGCAGGGCGCCGGCCGTTTCCTCGTCGATCGGCCCGTTGACGATGACGTGCTCGACCGTGCGCAGGTGGGGGAGCAGGCCGGCGAACGGCTTGGCGAGGGTGTTGTCGACGATGACGATGCGGTCGTCGGCATGGGTCGCCACATAGATGATCTGCGGCGGGAAGAGCCGGATGTTGAGCGCATGCAGGACGGCGCCCATCGACGGGACGGCGAGATAGGCGATGAGGTGCTCGGTGTTGTTCCACATGAACGTGCCGACGCGCTGGTCGCCAGTGACACCGAGCCCGCGCAGGGCGTGGGCGAGCTGGGCGGCTTGCTCGCCCACCTCGCGATAGGTCAGCTCACGGGCGCCGTCGCCGGTCCACGTGTAGACCTTCTGATTCGCGTGCACGGTCGTCCCGTACCGCAGCAACTGGGAGATGAGCAGGGGTGGGCTCTGCATGGTGCTCTTCATGGCGCCGAGCCTGCCATGTCCGGCGCGCGGACGGCATACCTCTTGGGCGTGATCTCTGTCGAGTATGCCGGGTGGCCGGCGCGGATCCGCGACCTCGCCAACCGCCCACGCGACCGCGCGCAGCGCTAGCTTTCCAGACATGTTCCTACGACGCGCTCTCCCGGTCCTGCTGACGGCGCTGTCTCTCGGCGCCGCGGCGATGCTCGCTCCCGCTCCGGCGATGGCCGTGCCCCCGGCCAATGCGCCTGCGGCGCAGCTGTCTTGGCAGGTGTTGCCCACCGGGGTCGCCGACTCGGTGCGCTTCCGCGGACTGGCCGTGGTGTCGGCCGATGTCGTCTGGGCAGGCGGCTATGACGGGGTGATCCTGCGGACCGTCGACGGCGGGGCGAGCTGGACGTCGGTCGGGCCCGCCGATGCGGCGGGGATGCAGTTCCGCGACATCGAGGCGACCTCGGCGCGCCATGCCGTCGCGATGAGCGCGGGCGAGGGTGAGGACTCGCGCATCTATGTCACCGACGACGGCGGGGCGAGCTGGTCGGAGAGCTTCCGCAACCACGAGGCGGCCGCCTTCTACGACTGCATGGCCTTCTCCAGCCCGACGACTGGCCTGGCCGCCAGCGACCCGGTCGACGGCAAGACCCGAATGCTGCAGACCCGCGACGGCGGCCACACGTGGTCGGTCCTCAGTCAGGCGGGCATGGTGGCGGCCCTGGCCGGCGAGTACTACTTCGCCGGCAGCGGCACCTGCCTGAGCGCACTGCCCGGGCGCACGGCATACCTCGGCACTGGCGGGGCGGGGCCGTGGGCGCGCGTCCTGACGACCGCTGACTCCGGCGTCACCTGGACCGCTGTCGAGACGCCCGTCGCGGCCTCGGCGAGCGCGGGGATCTTCTCGGTGCAGTTCGCCGACCCGCGCCGCGGCGTCGTCGTCGGCGGCGACTTTGCCGACCCGACCAACTCGAGTGCCAACGCCGCGTGGACTGCTGACGGTGGGCGCACCTGGTCGGCGCCGGCCGTGCCGCCGCGCGGCTATCGCTCCGGCTCCGACTGGCTGGGGGCGTATGCCGCCGCGATCGTCGCCGTCGGACCGACCGGCTCGGATGTCAGCTGGAACGGCGGGCGGACCTGGAGCGCGATCGCCGACGGCAGCCTCGACACCGTCGCGTGCACGGCGGGCGGGGTGTGCTTCGCCTCCGGCGCCGCTGGGGTGATCGCCCGGCTCGAGGGGGCTCGCCACTAGGCCCCGCCCGCCTGCGTGCGGGAGGGCGGCATACCACCTGGTGGGTATGCCGCCCTGCCGCGGGCAGCTGCTGGCCCAGCAGCCCTGCCGCGCGTGACGGCGCTGGACCTTGGTCCAGCCGCACCTGCCCGTCCGGGCACCCGGGTTCGGGCAAATCAGGCTGGTCGGTTACCGTTCAACCATGAGTGCTCTGCCGATGGACGGAATCTTCGACACGATCTCCGGATTGCCGCTGCACCCGCTCGTCGTGCACCTCGCGGTCGTCGGGCTGCCGGTCGCCGCCGTCGGCGTGCTGGCGATCCTCGTGGTCCCGCGGTGGCGGCGCACCTTCGGCTGGCTGACCATGGCAGCGCTCGGCGGCGGCACGGTCGCGTCCTTCGTCGCCAAGGAGTCGGGGGAGGCCCTGGCCAAGCGCGTCGGGCTGCCGGTCGACCACGCGGCGTGGGGCGACCGGCTGCCGCCGGTGGCCTTCCTCCTCTTCGTCGTGACGGCGATCTGGTTCATGCTCGCGCGCAATGCCGACTCGGCCAGCGCTGCCGGCAAGGGACGTGGCAAGGCACCCGTCGCCGCGGCCCCGGCCACCCGCAACACCCTGGAGCTGCTCACCCGAATTGCCGCCGGGGTGCTCGCCCTGGTGACGCTCGGGGTCACCGTGCTCGTCGGGCACAGCGGGGCCACCGCGGTGTGGTCGGGCAAGATCAACGCGTCCTCGACGAGCACCACGGTGCCGACCCCGGCCCCGACGAGCAATGCCGCGGCCACGACGAAGTCCGGCTCGGCGGCGACCTCGGCTGCGGCACCGGCGGCCGGCACCTATACGTGGGCCATGGTTCAGGCGCACAACAGCGCTTCGTCGTGTTGGACGGTCATCAATGGCTCCGTCTATGACCTCACCAACTGGATCTCCCAGCACCCGGGTGGCCCGGGCGTCATCACGGCGCTCTGCGGCGGCGACGGCACCGCGGCCTTCGACGGCCAGCACAGTGGACAGCGGCGCCCGGCGAGCGAGTTGGCGGGCTTCAAGCTCGGACCGTTGAGCTGACGGCATACCTCTGGGGGCCATCGGGCCTGCTCGAGGGGCGCACCGTCTCGACGTGCACCACAACGGCACCACCGTCAAAGCCCTCGTCCCACGGCCTCGACATCACCATCATCGACGCCACCACCGGCGAAATCCTGCGCGAGCTCACCCTCGACACCACCCGCCGCTACCAACCCCAAAACACCAAACAGGGCGAACCCTGAGGGTTCGCCCTGTCGCCGATGTCTTGAGACATCACAATGGTCGAGGTCCTGCGACGCTACTCGAGGCGCGGTGACCTCTGGCGACAGACCAAGAAGGTGAACCTCATGCTCGCCCGTGGAGAGACTCGGCCTGAAGCGACGGACAGGAGCCGCAGGGCGGGCGGCCCGTGCGCCGGATCGACGTGCGCCTGGGCAATGATCGGCTTGGTCAGCTCCTGGCTGACTACGAGACCGGCACCGAGACAGCAGAGCTTCAGCGGCGCTACGGACTGTCGAAGGGATCCGTTCGTAAGCTTCTGACGGACGCGGGTGTGGCTCCGCATCGGCGGCCGCTCAGCAACGATGAAGTCGGAGCCTGTGCGCGGCTGTATGAGGGAGGCATGACCATCCGCGAAGTAGCGGCTGAGTTGGGGGTTCCGAAGACGACGGTCCAGGATGCACTGCGCAGGTCCAGAACTGCGATGCGATCCCCTCGCCGACGACCATTTGGAGGCCGTTGAACAGAGGTCGCCTTCACTTGGTTTCCAGGCCTCGGAAGGCAGCCCCTACGGCAACCGCTCTTCAATGAGAAGAGATTACCGCGCCAAATGGGCTTGCATAGCCAGGTGCGCCGGGGACAGGGAGGGGGCGGTATCAGCCCCCTTGAATCGATTTCAATAGATCACCAACGTTGGCGCCAAGGAATTCGATCAGCTCATATTCCATGGGAATGAAGGGCAAGGCAACCACGGGTGCCCACTTCTTCCTTAGGTCAAGTGCGTACGCCGTATCGCCACCGTCAGAGCCTATTAACAGCAATCCGGGTGCGAACTCGTTCACGCAGTAACCTTCATTGCGTGGAGCCAAATCGAAAGCCGACCAAAGCGCGACATAACCCCCGGCCAGCATTCCTTCGCAACCGTTCGCTTGCATAAGGAAGCTGCGATAGTGCAGAGGCAGTTCAAAGCCGAGATTAGCCTCAGCCTGCGCCAGGGCGTCAGCGGTTGCTGGCTGGTTCGCGTCGAGAACGCGAAGGAACTCGCTCAGGTCACTGACCGTCAAGACTCCTTTCGACCTGGTTCCACTAAACCGTGTTTTGATATGGCTCTCGTGCGCCAGAGCTATCTTGTCACTCGAATCAGTGGGAGAGTATCCGTTGGCGTCCAAGTTCAACCCGATGCACAGTGTGAACAAAGGTGCATGATCTAGCCCGCTTCATCCTCGAAGAACTGTGCTATGTCGTAATTGTCAATAAGTCGAGCAAGTCCCAGTGGGGTTTGTCCTGAGCGGTTGGCAAGTCGGGCGTCGGCACCCTTGTCACGGAGCAGGCTGATCATCTCACCACGTCCCTGAGAGTTGAACACCGCCACAAACAGTGGGCCGTTGCCCCACAAGTTTTGCGCATTGACATCAGCGCCGGCATCCAGCAGCAGCCTCGCCGACGCGGTCGCGTAAGCCTGGGCTGCCAAGTGGAGCGGGGTGAATCCCTGCACATCAGCCGCGTTTGGATCAGCGCCGCACTTAAGGAGCGTTTCTACGGCGTCGGCATCGTCCTCCAGAGCGGCGTAGTGGAGCGGCGTGCGCTTGGCAGGATCCACCAGAATCACCTCGGCAGTTCGAATAGATGGCTCATGTTCGAGGCGGGATCCTCGATCTGATAATGCGTTGGGTCGTTCTCATACTCGATGACCTGCTGGCGGCTCCAACCGTCAGTTCTCGCTGACTGCTGGGTTCTCCACCATTCGAAGCCGGGCTTATGTCCGTAATGGAAAGGACCCTCCTTGGGGATTATCACGCCCGTATTCGGATCAATGAAATCTCCGTTTGATGTCTTCGGTGCAGCCTGCTGGATCTTTGCCTCGCGCAGCACGTCGACGGGTTCGCTCGTTCCGCCGAGCACCTGCACGAGCGCTGGGCAGGCGTTCAGCCGGTCGTCCGTGTATCCGGCGCCCTTGCGGAGGTAGAGCAGCTCGCGGCGGACTGCTTCGGGGTCGTCGTTCGCGGCGACGTCGGGGACGGACGGCTGACTCGTTCTCGTCGCCACCGCTGGCTCCTCCCGTGCCGTCGTGCGCTCGTCGCTCCGGCCTCGTGGCTCCAAGTTTGCCCCGTCTGGACTCCAAGTCCGCGGGCGGGGCTTCTGCGTGTTCTGGGCCGGTTCTTAGCGTCGATCATGCCCGGATGGTCCGGGTCATGGACACACCAAGGAGTCCGAGATGTCCTCGTCCCTCACCCCCTACACCCAGATGCTGCCGGCTGCCCGCACGACCCGGGCGCTCGCTCGGCTGTCGAACGAGACGAGCCTGAGTGTGGCGGTCACCCAGGCGAAGGCCGAAGTCGAGGCCGCCAAGATCGACGGTGTTGCCACGGTCGCCGCCAAAGCGATGCAGGACGTCGCGCTGCTGAGCCAGATGGAGCAGTCGCTGGCGCAGGCGGTGCCGCACGCTTCGGGGCGTCTGGCGACGGTCGCGGACCTGGCGGCCATCTCTATGGCCGGCGTCGTTGCCGATGCGGCCCGCCGGATCGGCCGGTGAGCTTGTCATGGTCGAGTTCCTGACCGTTCTGGCGATCTTCGTCCTCATCGCCCTGCTCGTCGTGTGCGTGTTCTCCTGGCCCGTCATCGAGGCCGTTCGGGAACGGCAGCGGGTGGAGCAGGAGACGCGAATCGCCGAGTGGCGGCTGCGTCAGCTCGCTCAGGCTGCCATGCAGCGGCTGTTGGATGAGGCGAGGCGTCAACCGTGACCAGCGACGGAGCGGCTTGCCAGCCGCCGTCCGATGTTCCGGCGCAA
This sequence comes from uncultured Intrasporangiaceae bacterium, assembly GCA_964558825.1. Taxonomy (GTDB): domain Bacteria; phylum Actinomycetota; class Actinomycetes; order Actinomycetales; family Dermatophilaceae; genus Phosphoribacter. Next base: position 3,083 of record CAZLGB010000043.1, on the reverse strand, counting down.
TTCGGCACAGTGTTGGCGGACCCTCCCTGGAACACCCTTCAGGTCGGCGGCAAGGGTGCCGACAGGCACTACGACCTCATGAGCGTCGAGCAGATCTGCGCTGTCCCGGTCGGCCGGCTTGTTGCCCAGGCGGCTCATCTGTGGCTCTGGGTGACCAACGCCAGCCTCTTCGCGGGCCAGGCCGTGATGGCGGCCTGGGGGTTCACCTATCGATCGACCTTGACCTGGATCAAGCCCCGACTGGGTCTGGGCTGGTATCTCCGGAATCAGACGGAGCACCTCCTGCTCGGCACGCGAGGTAACGCGCCCGTGCGCTTCCGCTCCCAAGGCTCGTGGTTCTACGCGCCCGTCCAGGGGCACAGCGTCAAGCCTGAGGAGCAGTACGCGATCATCGAAAGATGCAGCCCCGGGCCGTACCTTGAGCTGTTCGCCCGGCGTCGCCGTCCCGGCTGGTCCGTCTGGGGCAATGAGGTTGACTGCGATGTCGCGCTCTAGTAGCGGCCCCTCTCTCCTGCACGGCCTGCTGAGCGCCTGCGTCACGCTGCTGGTCGCCGCTTTGGCGCTCAACTGGGCGGTGAACCTTTTGCTGGAGGTATGGCGTCCCCTTGTCGCTATCGGCGCGGTCGTCCTGGTCGTGACCGTCGGGTTCATGGCCTGGCGGTCGCGGCGGGGCGGCTGGTAGAGCCCCGGGCGTTGTCGCCGCGACCACACATGGGTGTATGCCAAATCGTCACGGAGAGAGGCCGTTTGAGCCAGAGGCGCGGCTGTTCCGTTCGGCGTTGTGGAATGCACAAACATCATTGACTGATGCAATTACGCATCGCACAATGGCAAGCACTATCAACGATGCGTTGTCGCATCACTTGTCATCCAAGACATTTACGCGAAAGGGGGTACCGCTATGTCCAGAACCTACAAAGACTCACGAGGGAGGGGCCGTGCGCCGCAGCGCCTGACGGTGCGCGGGGTACGTCGTGATCCGGTCGACGTCCGCAAGCTCAGCCGAGCCATCATCATGCTGGCCCAGGCGCAGGCTGAAGCGGACGCCAAGGCAGCAAGCGAGGCCCGCAGCGAGACGGACACCTTCGCGCCGGACAAGTCTACTGACGCAGAAGGCGGCGGCCGATGACGTCCGTCTTGTCGCCGATGCGATGGTGGCAGGTTGTCTGGCCCCGGCCGCTGACCGAGGACTTGGCAGTCCGGGTGGTGAAGGGCTGGGCCAGTGACCAGCGCAGCCCGCTCGTGGTGCTGGAAGCCCGCGGCCACGCCGGACGCCTCACCTACTTGCTCGGCTCACCCGTGACGGATGCTGCCGTTGTCGTAGAGGCGCTCCATGGTCTCTGCCCGGACGTCGTCCTTATCCCCCTGCGTGAACATCGCCCAGTCGTCACCACGGCCGGGAAGGTGAAGCTGTCCACCCGCCACCGCGCTGTCACCACGGCAGATCTGCCGAGCCAGACACGCGGCGTCATGGCAGCCCTGGCCCGTGCTCGTGCCCATGAACATCTCGCGCTGCAGGTCATCCTCGGACCACGCCGTATTCCCCTGGCGGTGCCCACGCAGTCGCCCTCTTCGGTCGTGGCGCCGTGGTACCAGGTCGCCTGGCACGGCAACGGGCAGACCATCGACAGCGAGAAGCGCACGGCGCTGCGAACCAAGGTCAGCGAAGCCGGCTTCGCCTGCACCATTCGTCTCGGCGTCACCGCGGCAACGCCACGGCGACGGGAGCTGCTCCTGCTCGGCCTCATGGCTGCCCTACGGGCGAGCGAAGCCCCCGGCGTCCAACTACGCCTTCGCCGTGAAGCTGCCAACCGGCTGACGGCCGCCACGCCGCCCTGGCGGTGGCCGCTGCGCCTTGGCGTGCACGAAGTGCTGGCGCTATCTGGTTGGCCCATCTCCACGCCGGGGAAGAACGACGATCTACCCGGGCTCCCGCCCAGCCACCCCGTGCCGCTGCCGCCGCTGCCGGTCAGCTGGAAGGCCGACCGGGTCCTGGCCCTCTCGACCGCTCCGGGTCCCGTACAGCCACTGCACTTGCCGATCCGCGAACAACTCAAGCACCTGCACGTCCTCGGCCCGACTGGCGTCGGCAAGTCAACCCTGCTGGGACACCTGGCGCTGGCGGACATCGAGGCCGGACGCGGCCTGGTCGTCATCGAGCCGAAAGGCGCTCTGATCGACGACATTCTCGCTCGCATCCCCAAACACCGCCGGGATGACGTCGTCGTGCTCGACCCGGCCGACACCCTCGCCCCGGTCGGATTGAACCCGCTGGCTGGTGGGCACGGTCGGCGACCTGAACTGGTCGTGGATGCGCTACTGGCGGTCTTCCATCAACTGTGGGCCGACGCCTGGGGACCACGGACACAGGACATCCTGCACGCCGCTCTGCTGACGTTGGCCAGGCGTCCGGATGCCTCGCTGGTGATGCTGCCGCTGCTGCTGACCAACCCAGGGTTCCGGCGGTCCATCACCCAGGCAGCGGTGCGTGAGGATCCGGTCGCCCTCGGCTCGTTCTGGGCGTGGTACGAACAGCTCAGTGACGCTGAACGGGCGGCTGTCATCGCCCCGGTGATGAACAAGCTGCGGGCCTTCCTGCTGCGCCCGTCCATGCGGGCTGTCGTCGGGCAAGTGGCGCCGCGCTTCACGCTGCGGCAGGTCTTCGCCGAGCGGAAGATCCTGCTCGTCCCACTCTCCAAGGGCACGGTCGGGCCGGAAGCGGCCGCGCTGCTCGGCTCCCTCGTCGTGGCGGACCTGTGGCAAGCCACCCTCGAGCGGACCACCATCCCGGAAGCCAAACGCCACCCGGTGCACGTCATCATCGACGAAGTCCAGGACTACCTACGGCTGCCGACCGATCTGGCTGACGCGCTGGCCCAAGCCCGAGGTCTCGGCGTCGGATTCACCCTCGCGCACCAGTACCTCGACCAACTCCCGGCGAGCATGCGCTCCGCCGTCCTCGGCAACGCCCGCTCCCGGGTCTGCTTCCACCTCCCACCCAGCGATGCCGCCGTCATGGCCAAAGGCCTGAACCACCCTGGGTCTGTTGGAGGCTCGTTCTATTGGATTCCTACCCCGGCGGG
>CAZLGB010000042.1:0-21308 GCA_964558825.1 uncultured Intrasporangiaceae bacterium | reverse complement strand
GGTGCGCGCGGGGCGGTGGCGGGCGCTCGAGTCGGCCTCGAGCTCGACGAGTTGGGCGCGCCGCCGCCACGAGGAGGCCGCCCGATCCTGGAAGCGGCGGCGGGCCTGGGCAGCCAGCTGTGCCGAGCCGTCGGGGTCACCGAGCAGCAGCTTGGTCCGCGCGAGGTCGAGCTCGATCTCGGCGAGATCCTGGCCGACGCCCTCGGCCTCGGCGAGCGCCCGGGCCCGGTGCAGCGACTCGGCGGCCTCGTCGAGCAGGCCCGCCTCGAGCAGCACCCGCGCCTGGTCGAGCAGCGAGACGCTGCGGTTGACGGTGACCTCCATCGCGTCGGCCGACTGCATGAGGGCGAGGGCGGCCGGCAGATCTCCGCGGAGGTATTCGACGTAGCCCTGGTTGTGGCGGATGGCGAACTCCATGGCCGCCGCCCCCGAGCGTTGCGCGAGCGAGACCCCGCGGGCGAGGTCGGCGCGCGCGGCATCGAGCTGCATGAGCTGGGCCGCGATGAGCCCGCGGTTGACGACCAGCCGGGTCTGGTCGGCCAGCGGCAGCAGGGCAAAGCCCGCCTCCGCCTGACGCATCTGGGCGAGGGCGCCGGGCAGGTCGCCGCTGCGCCCGCTCATCGAGGCCCCCTGCATGAGGCACAGCGAGACGAGGTCGTCGCGGTCCTGCGCGCGCGCCAGGGCGAGGGCGTCGGCGAGGACCGGCTCGGCCGCGGCCCGGCCGAGCTTTTCGAAGGTCGTCCAGCTCTGCGCGAGGCGGATCCGAGCGCGGGTCTCGCACGCCGCCGGCGTGGTCGCGCAGTCGCCCGGCAGACCCTCGAGCAACGTCCAGGCGCGGGTCAGCAGGCCGTCGGCGACGTCGGGCTGATAGCCCTCGATGGCCGCCACCGCCTCCAGACGCAAGGCCTCGGCCTGCGCGGTGGTGGCGTCCGAATCCCCCGAACCGCCCACTAGATCTCGACGCTGGGGGTGATGACCGGCCGCTCGCCGGGAGCGCTGGGGCGCAGAATGAAGCGCGCCGCTCCGTGGGGGACGTCCTCGAGGGCAAAGCGCCCCTGATCGTCGACGTCGGCGTGCAGACTGACCTCGCCGACGCGGATCTCGACCTCGGCCGCCCCGCCGGTCACCCAGCCGTCGACCCGCACCGTGCCCGGACGGCCGGTCTCGGTGGCCGGGCTGATCGTCACCATGAGGCTCATCGTCGAGCTGGTGAAGGTCATCGACTCGGTCGGTGTGAACGGGGAGTCCTCACTGCGCACCCCGGCGGGGGTGAGCGCCTGCAACTCGGCGATCTCGGCGTGCAGGGCGGCGAGGGTGAGCTCGAACTTCACCCGATCGGCCAGGCCGCTCGGCACCGTGTCGAGCCGCGAGTGCAGCTCGCGCACGGCCCGCAGCACGCTCGTGTCGAGCTCGTCGAGGGGCTCGTCGGCCAGCTGGTCGATGACCTGGTCGGGGGACTGGTCGGCGCTCATAAGGCACTCCAGCTCGGGTCGGCGGCCAGGGAGGCGCGCAACTTGGCCAGGCAGCGGCCGCGGGTCGGGCCGATCGAGCCGACCGGCATACCCAAGGCGTCGGAGACCGCCGTGTAGTCCGGCCGGTCGACGAAGGCGATGATGCGCAGCAGCGCCTGGCAGCGCTCGGAGAGCCGAGCGATGTGGCCCCAGAGCTGGCGCTGGCCATCGTGGAGGACGGCGAGGGTGGCCGGGTCGGGATCGGCCGGGGTGGTCGCCGGCTCGGCGTCCTCGGGCAGCTCGTCGCTCGGGAGGGCGCGACCCTCCTGGCGCAGCACGCGCCACGCCTCGCGGCGCACCGTGGTGATGAGCCAGGCGAGCACCGCCTGCGGCTCGTTGATCGACTCGGCGCGCTCGACCAGGCGCACCCAGGCGACCTGGATGACGTCCTCGGCGGCGGTGCGGCGCAGCCGCTGGGCGCGGGCGGTGTGCCAGAGCACGGGGGTGAGCAGGTCGACGAGCTCACCCATCCGCTCGCGGTCGCCCTGTTGGTATGCCGCGAAGGCCTCGGTCGCGCGGGCGGCCAGGCCGGTGGGCGCTTCGGCGTTCACAGCTTGCCCTCCCATTCGGTGACGCGGGCCTTCATCGCCGCCCGACCTCGGGCCACCGCGGCCGCCTGGTCGACGGTGGCGATGTCGGGGTCGGCGGCGAGGGTTGCGGCGAGCTGCCCGGCGAGCACCGGCGCCGCGAAGGACGTCCCGCTCCACGTGGCAAACCCGCTGCTGAAGTCGTCGGGGTCGGGGGTCGTGCGGTGGCGACCGCCGAAGTCGACCCGGGCCGAGGGCTCGGCCGAGGCGGTGACATCGACGGGGAAGGCGCTGACCAGCGAGCTGCCCTGACGGAAGGTCGACACCCAGTCGCCGTCGTTGGAATAGAAGGCGACCGTCTTGCCGTCGGGGTTGAGCGCCCCGACGCTGGCCAGCGGGACCCGGCTGCTGTCGAAGCCGGTGGCGTCGGCCGAGAGACCGGCCGGATACATCGGCGTCAGCGTCGAGGAGTTGCCCGCCGCGGCGACGACGGCCACGCCGTGCTCGCCGAAGTCGCGCAGCAGCGCCCCGAGAGGGCTGTCCATCGCGGCGTCGCCGGGCGACTCGTGGTAGTAGCCGAGCGACAGCGAGAGGACGTCGACGAGCCCGTCCGGTTTGCCGGTCGCCAGGGCCTCGACATGGCGGGCGAGCAGCAGGGTGAGGGTGTTGAGCAGCACGCTCTCGGGGACGACGCCGTCGCCACGCATGACGGGGATCGCGAGGATCTCCGCCTGCGGGCAGAGCTGGCGGATGAGCCCGGCGATGAAGGTGCCGTGGCCGGTGTCGGAGTCGATGACCGGGTCGAGCGGGTTGTGTGGCGGCGGGGGGTATGCGCCACCGGCCGGCCCGTCGATGCCGAGGAGTATGCCGCCCCAGCTCACCTTTGCGGTCGCCGTGTCGTGCGGGCCGGAGAACCACGGGTGGCTGCCCAGGCCGGTGTCGGGGATCGCGACGACCGGCGCGCGGCCGACGGGCGCCGCGGTGAGGGCGGGATTGGGCAGCACGAGGCTGACCGGCGCCCGCCCGCCCGACCCGGGGCGGGCGTATTCGCTGGCCGGCGATCCGGTGCCGAGCCAATAGGGGGTGCCCAGCCAGTAAGGAGTGCCGAGCCAATAGGGCGTGCCCAGCCAATAGGGGGTGCCGCTGATGTCGGGCGCCGTCGTCATGAGGTGGTCGAGGCCGAGGGGGGCGGCCGTCTCAGCAGCTCGATCCTGCACGGTGCGCAGCACCGGCCAGGCGTCGACGGGCAGCAGCGGTTGGCCGTCGTCGGTGCGCAGGCGCACGCCCTCGACCCAGTGCTTCTGGACGATCGCGAGGGCGGCTGGGTGCAGCTCGCGCTCGCCGGAGCCGGGTGGCGCGGGGACGAGCTCGGCCCGCACGCCGAACTCCTTGGTCACCGCGTCGAGCGCGGTGACGCCGTCGGTCAGGGCCCGCCCGGGCACGGGGCGCATGAGCAGCCGGTCGCCGACATAGATGGTCGGCGTGGGGGTGGCACCGCCGGACAGTCGCATCGCGGCCACCGGGTCGAGCACGCGTGCGCCATAGCGGCGCGCCACGTCGGGGGTCAGCTGCGGTTGGGGCGGCACGGGCGAAGCGGCCAGCGCCGGTCGGGCCGGCTGCGGTTCTGCGCCGGTCGTGCCGCTGGGTCGCTTGGTGGTGCTCATGGGTGGGTCCTCGTCGGGAGATGTGCGTGGCCTCGGGCTCCGAGCCTACGGCTGCCGTCCTCGCTATGTCAGGAGCGTCGGTATGCCGATCAGATACCTCTGCGCGCAGCGGGCTGCGGTGGGCGCGCGCGGCCTGCGCGGCGGGCTGGCGGCGGCATGGCGGACGTGGTCTCCGCAGGACACGTATCACCGGGCAACGGGCGCGCTCTTCCCCGATGGACCGACCCGACCGGGCCGGACCGCTCCGGGACTCGTCGGCTTGTCGGGGCAGGCCATCTCGAGGGGACTTGCGCCGGTGGGCTGGTGCCCACCGCAGCGAGCGGCCATCACCGACGAGTCCCGGAATGACCTCGCCCCACCGTGTCTCCCAGAAAGGACGGGTGCGTGAGCTCCACCCGGGCTGTTGTGCGCCGCACCGCTGCCGAGCTCGCCGAGGAGGCGATCGCCACCCTCGTCGGCTTGCGCCTCGACGACGGGCGCCATGCGACCTGGCCGGCGCGCCGCATCGGGCGACCCGGTGAGCCGGCTCGCACCGCGGCGGAGGCTGTCTCGTTCTACGACGGGGATGCCGGCATCGGCTGGGCGCTCGCGGTGTTGGGCCGGGCCCTCGATCGACCGGAGTTGACGGCCTTGGCGCGCAAGGCAAATCGCCGCGTGCAGACCGACGTGGCCGCGCTCGCCGGCGAGGGACTGCTGGCGGGCCGCGCGGGGGCGCGGCTCACGGCATACGCCTGCGGGGAGGTCGCTCCGGCTGACTGGGGGCGTCCGGTCACTGCCGACGTCGCGGCAGGGGCGGCCGGGGTGCTGCTCGCCCAGGTGCGCACGCAGGCCCGGCTCGACCCGTTGCTCGTGCGCTGCCTGGCCCGCGCGGCGCAGGCCCAAGAGGTGGGGTGGGCGTGGTGCACGCCCGATCCGCTGGCGCGTGATCCGCGCGGTCGGCCCTTGTGCGGGCTCGCTCACGGGGCGAGCGGCGTGGTGCTGGCCTTGGTCGAGGCGGCAGCCGTGGCGCCAGGGTTTGGGCCGGTGCCCGCCCTGGCTGTTGGTGGACTGGATTGGGAGAGTGACCTTTTCGACTCGGCGCGCGGGTGGCCTGACCTGCGCCGGGAGCCATCGGAGTTCACCTGGTCGTGGTGCCATGGCGGGGCTGGCGCGACGGCGGTGCGGCTGCGACTGCTCCAACTGGCCCGCCGTGGGGCCGACCTCGGCATGCCGCTCGGGGTGGTGCAGGCGCAGGCGGAGGCGGGCCTGGAGCTGTGCCGAGCGCACCTGCGCGCGACGATCGCTGCCGCCGCGGAGGGTATGCCGCCACGCGCCGGCCTCTCGCTGTGCCATGGGCTCGGCGGGGCTCTCGATGCCCTCGTGTTGGGGGCCGAGGTGTTGGGCTCGGCGGAGTTGCTCGGCGAGGCAGAGGCTGCGCTGCTGGCTGCGGCTGCGCTCATGGGCCCGGATGTGCTTGCGTGGCCGTGCGGTGATCGGCAGCCCGGGTCGGTGGGGCTCTTCCTCGGGCTGGCCGGGGTGGCGGTGGTCGCGGCGCGGATCGCGTGGCCGCAGGCCGGCATACCCTCGCCGTCGTTGCTGGGGTGAGGCGTCGCGCCCGTCGTCCCCCGAGTGCGGTCAGCCCGGAGCGAGCATCTCCCGCGCAATCTCGTTGTGCCGCCGCAGGATCGGCGCCAGCTCCACCGTGGCGACCCGCCCCCCGGAGACGACCGCGCATCCCTGGACATAGGTGTGCGCCGCCTGCACGGGCGCGCACATCACCACCGCGGCCACCGGATCGTGCAGGGCACCGGCATACGTCGGGGCGCTCAAGTCGATCGCGACGAAGTCCGCGCACATCCCGGGCGACAGCGCGCCAATGTCGTTGCGCCCCAGGACCGCCGCGCCCCCGAGCGTCGCGATCTCGAGCGCCTCGCGGGCGGTCAGCTGGTCGGGCCCCTCCGGCGCGTATGCCGGGTCGCGCCGCCTCCGCTCGGCGACCTCGAGCCGGGCGAGGAGCATCGCCTGGCGTGCCTCGCCGAGCAGGTGCGATCCGTCATTGCTCGCGGAGCCGTCGACGCCGAGCCCGACAGGCACGCCCGCCGCGCGCATGCGGCGCACGGGCGCGATGCCCGACGCGAGGCGCATGTTGCTCGTCGGGCAGTGGGCGACGCCAGCCCCTGATGAGGCGTATGCCGCGATCTGTGCGTCGTCGACGTGCACCGAGTGGGCAAACCACACGTCCGGCCCGAGCCAGCCGAGCGAGTCCATGTAGGCGACCGGGTCGAGCCCGACCCGCTCGCGGCAGAACTGTTCCTCGTCGAGGGTCTCGGCGAGATGCGTGTGCAGGCGGACGCCGAGTTGCCTTGCGAGCGTGGCCGTTTCGCGCATGAGCTCGGCCGTGACCGAGAAGGGCGAGCACGGCGCGAGGGCGACGCGGGTCATCGCCCCGGGGGAGGGGTCGTGGTAGGTCTGCACGAGGCGCTGCGAGTCGGCGAGGATCGCGTCGTGCTCCTCGACGCAGCTGTCGGGAGGGAGTCCACCCTGCGACTGGCCGAGGGACATGCTGCCGCGGGTCGCGTGGAAACGGAGCCCGATCTCGCGGGCGGCGTGGATGGCGTCGTCGAGGCGGGTGCCGTTGGGATAGAGGTAGAGGTGGTCGGAGGTCGTCGTGCAGCCGGACAGGGCCAGCTCGGCCAGCCCCACGGTCGTCGACACGCTGACCGCCTCGGGGGTGAGCCGGGCCCAGATCGGATAGAGGGTCGTCAGCCAGTGGAAGAGGTCGGCGTCCTGCGCGGCCGGCACCGCCCTGGTGAGGGTCTGGTAGAGGTGATGGTGGGTGTTGACCAGGCCCGGCAGCACGACGTGGTCGGTCGCGTCGAGGACCTCGTCGGCGGTGTCGGGCAGCTCGCTCGTCGGCCCGACCTGGGTGATGGTGCCGTCCACGGCATACAGGCCGCCGCCGGCCAGCTCGCGGCGCTGCTCGTCGTGGGTGACCAGGACAGTCGCGTTCTTGACGAGCAGGGTCCGCGGGCGTCGGGGGGGCTGGTGCGTCGCCACGGGTCGGAGGCTATCAACGCGCTCGTGATGGTTGCCGTCGGTGAGCGGTGCCCAGTGGGTTAGACGATTCGGGAACAAGGCGGCCCACAGCTGGGTTAGGCTGATCACAGGCCGTGAGTCGCTTTGGGTCACCGAGGTGCACCGGTCTGCGAGCCCGCCCCTCCTTTGGGGCGGGCTCCTCTGTTTGGTCTATCTCGGCCAGGTCTCACGCCACGTGCGTATGAGCGGTGCGACCTGCTCGTCGAATATTCGGCTAAGGGCTTGATCACCGGGTGACAATTGGGGCCGATTCCTGCGCCGCCGGGTCCGGTTGAGTGCGTAGGCGACGAGGTCGGCGAGTTGGACTCCTCGGTTGTCGTGGGAGCGAACGAAATGGACCGTGTCGATGATGTGCTCAACTAGACGGCCGGCGACGACACCGACTCCCAGGGTCTGAAGACCCGCCACTAGGCCGATTGAGAAGGCTTCGTGTTCGTTGGTCTCGTCTGCGACGAGGAGAGCGCGGCGTCGCAGCGGATCGGACTGTCCCGCGATATAGGTGTCCACCCGCTCGACAAGGAACTGCAACGCGAGCAGATGGGGAGTTGTCGCCTTGCTGTCGCTTGGCCAAAGCCGAGCCTTGTTGATCGATGAGTGAACGACAACAGCGTCGTGCTTCGCCAAGAGCGCAAGGGCAGCCTCGTAGGCCGCAACTCGCTGCGCCGGCGAGATCCCGCGCCAATCGCCGTCGCCGCCGAAGAGCTGAGCCCCGTGAAGTTCGGCCGTCGGCTTCGCCGGATGAGATCGCGCGACAACACCCTCGAGATCGGCCGTCAAGGCAAGAACGTGGTCTTCAGGCACGAGAACTGCAACAAGCCAGTGAATTGGCTGGTCGGGGTCGTCGAGGCGCCTGCCTGTGTTGCCGCTCTCGTCGACGTAGGCCAACCACATTCCTTGGAAGGTACCCGGGGTCTTGGCTGCCCGCATGCCGACGTGCGTCGCGGCAGCGAGCGGAGGGCGTGGTGGGTCCTACGGCCTGAGCGAGCGGAGGGCGTGGTGGGTCCTACGGCCTGAGCGAGCGGCAGCGTGCGGAGGGCGTGGGATTCGAACCCACGTGACGGTTGCCCGCCAAGCGGTTTTCAAGACCGCCGCACTAGGCCACTATGCGAGCCCTCCTCGGGCCGGCGCGCCGACCCGAGCGCCCATGGTAGTTGCCCGCGCCCACTCGAAGACGGGCGCGCCCGCCGACCACGCGCCGCGGCACGCCAGCACGCGCACCAGCGCGCGGCTGCGTCAGACTCGTCCCGTGCCCCGACGCCCGCCAGCCCTCACGGTGCTGCTCGTCGCCGTGGGCGCGGGGATCACCGGCCTGGCGCTGATCGCCTGGCTCGCCCCAGATGCGCTCGGGACGAGCCCGGCCACCTGTATGCCGGCCGGTTGCTTCTGCGAGGCGCCGAGGGCAGGCCTGCTCACCCAGCCCGCCGACGCCCTCTCCTCGCTCGCCTTCCTCGTGGCGGCCGCCTACGTCGCCATGCGCGGGAGGCAGCTGGCGCGGCATACGCCCGAGCGGGATCTCGTGCCGGCCACCGCCACCGCCCTCGTCGCGGTCGGTGCCGGGAGCCTCGCCTACCACGCGCGCCTCAGCCAAGCCGGCCAGCTACTTGACGTCCAGGGCATGTACCTCGTCGGCACGATCCTGCTCGTCGGCGGGCTCTGGCGCACCGGTCGGGTCGGCTCGCGCTCAGCAGTCGCCTGTGCCGCAACGATTCTCGTCGCCCTCGGCGCGATCCAATGGATCTGGCCCGACACTCGCCGGTGGCTCTTCGCCGTCCTGCTCGTCATCGGCGTGGTCGTCGAGGCCCGCCTCACGCGACCGTCGCGGCCCCTGATCATGGCCCTCGCCCTGCTCGCCGTCGCGTATGCCGTGTGGCTCGCCGATGCACGCGGCTGGTGGTGCGACCCCGGCAGCCTCTGGCAGGGCCACGCTCTGTGGCACACCCTGACCGCCGTGGCGGGCGCACTGCTCGTCGAACATCATTGCGCCACAACGAGGTCCGTCCCCGTGTGACGGCAACTTGCCCGCCCGGCGGAAAGGCCACAAACACCCTGAGGATGCGAGAACGCCACCGGCGTCGTTGCCGGTGGCGCTCGAGATGTCGGTCAGCCGACGTCAGATCCGATGCATCATGACCATGTCACGACGGTCGTATCGATAGTTGCCACCACGGGTGGTGGCGCGGCCGAACAGGGGGAACAGGACGATCCAGCTGGGCATTGCAGTTCTCTTCAGTTTCGTGTCTTCGGTTGCTACCAAAGCAGTTTCGCGCCCTCAGATCGAGGACTCAACTCTATTCTACGGGCTGCCCCAGCGCCCCGAGAAATCGGCTACTCATGAGTAACCCCACGCGCGGACCGGGAATAGTCGCGCCAGCCGCCCACGGCCGGGCATGCGACCATGAGCCCGTGCCCGCCTCGCCGACCCCGCCCGCCCCAGCCCCCCTGGTGCTGCGCGGACGCGTCTTCGATGCCGCCAGCCCCGCGGTCATGGCGATCATCAATCGCACCAAGGACAGCTTCTACCAAGGCAATCGCCACGCCGACATCGACAGCGCCCGCCGCGCGGTCGACGCCGCGCTCGACGCCGGCGCCGACATCATCGACGTCGGCGGCGTCCGTGCCGGGCAGGAGGGAGAGCCGGTCACCGCGCAGATGGAGATCGACCGGGTCGGCCCCTTCCTCGAGCAGCTGCGCACGGCATACCCCGACGTCATCCTCAGCGTCGACACCTGGCGGGCCGAGGTCATCGCCGCCGTGGCTCACGTCGGGGTCGATCTCGTCAACGACACCTGGGCGGGCTTCGACACCGACCTGCTCCCAGCGGCCGTGGCCGCGGGCGCGGGCTACGTCGTCTCGCACACCGGCGGCCTGCCCCCGCGCACCGACCCCGTCGACGTCACCTACGGCCCGGGCGAGCGCGACGTCGTCACCGATGTCCTTACCGTCCTGCGCGCGGGGGCCGAGCGGGCGGTCGCCGCGGGTATGCCGTCCACCCAGATCCTGCTCGACCCCACCCTCGACTTCGGCAAGACGACCACCCACTCGCTGCGGGTGCTGCGGCATACGGCCGAGGTCGTCGCGCTCGGATTTCCGGTCCTGCAGGCGATGTCCCGCAAGGATTTCGTCGGCGAGACCCTCGACCTGCCGGCCGACGAGCGGCTCGAGGGGAGCCTGGCCGCCACGGCCGTCGCGGGATGGCTCGGCGCCACCGTCTTTCGGGCGCACGATGTCAGAGCCACTCGTCGCGTCATCGACATGGTCGCCTCCATCCGTGGCGAGCGACCGCCGGCGGTCTCCGTGCGCGGGATCGGCCCGCGCAGCAAGGAAGTTGACGGCTCAACACGTCCCACGTGAGACGGCCGTGCCGACCCGTGAGACTACTGGCGGGTAGGGCAAATTGAGCTTGTTCTCCACGGCACGGGGTGCTTAGGGCGTGCTAACGTCAGCGCCGGTTGCAGTTGCAGTTCCTCGCAGGACGGACACGCGCCGAGGCCACCCAGGCAGCGGCTCGTGACCCAAAGACTCGGGCACGTCCCGGTTGTGGGGTATGGCGGCAGCACCGGGGCTCGCGAGGTGCGGGCTCCAGTGTCCAAAAGAAAGAGTTGTCCCCATGGCACAGGGAACCGTCAAGTGGTTCAACGCTGAGAAGGGCTTTGGTTTCATCGCCCAGGACGGCGGCGGCCCCGACGTTTTCGTTCACTACTCCGCGATCCAGACCCAGGGCTACCGGACGCTCGACGAGGCGCAGCGCGTCGAGTTCGAGGTCACCCAGGGCCCCAAGGGCCCGCAGGCCGATGCGGTTCGTCCGCTCTGATCTGCGTGTGACGCACGGCTGACCCCGGTCGGCCACTCGAGCCCCTCGGACTTCGGTCCGGGGGGCTCGTGCGTTCCCCCTCCGGCTCGCTCGCCTCGCCAGGTCGCGCCGGCCGTATGCCGTGCCCCCACCGGGGCCGCCACCGCGCCGAGCAAAACTCCTGCCCGCGACATGTATCTGGGTGCACCCGGCCGGCTCTTAGCCGGTGTCATCGTCGTGTGACCCCAACGGACTAGTCCATCCGGGTCACTCGACAGGCCATTGACAGAGTCACCGCCCCAGCGGTTCTTTGTCACTGCACTACTCGGGGGTCCTTCATCTCCCCACCCGGAGGACCAAGTCGCATGAACAGCTCGGCCGTGCCTGCCATCTCTGACCGCTCTCTCCCGTTCTCGCGTGCCAGGTGGCGTCGGCTCGCTGCCGCGCTCGCGACGCTCGGGCTGGTGGTGCTCGGCGCACCGCTGGCAGCCCCTGCGCTCGCCGATCCGGTGAGCCCGCTGACGGTGTCCAACACCGCCAGCCCGAGCCCCGTCGCCTCAGGCGCCGAGATCACCTACACGATCACGGCGGTCAACACCGGAGGCTCGAAGGTCACCAACCTCGTCCTCGCCGATCAGCTCAACGGCGTCGGCACGCTGCAGTCGCCTCCCGCGGCTCCGCAGTATGCCGTGACGAGCAGTCAGGGCACGTGCACCCAGTCCGCCCAACTCGTCACCTGCAACGGCGGCGCGCTCGCCGGTGGGGCGAGCTGGACGGTGACGATCCGCGGCGTGGTCATCGCGCCCAGCGGGTCGACGATCAACAACACCGCGACCATCACCGGCACGCGCTCGGCCCAGAACTTCACGACGAGCACCGGCAACCAGACCCTCGTGCAGGGTGGCTCCGGCTCGCCGTTGCCTGACCTCACGCTCAACAAGACCGGGCCGAGCTCGGTCGTCGCGGGCGCGAACTTCGACTACACCCTGACGGTCAACAACCTCGGGACGGTCAACGCGACCGGGATCACCGTGCAGGACACCCTGCCCACCGGTGTGACCCTGCAGGCGAGCCCCTATGCGACGACAAGCCTGTTCACCTGCGCCTCCGCCGGCTCCCCGCTCACCGTGACGTGCACCGGTGGTGCGGTCAACGCCGGGCAGAACGGCACCATCACGCTGCATGTCATCGCGCCGGCTGCCGGCCCGCTGACCAACACCGCTGTCGTCGACCCGGCCAACACCATCGCCGAGGGCAACGAGCTCAACAACACCTCGGCGACGGTCAACACGGCCGTGACGACACCGCCGGCGCCCAACCCGCTGACCATCATCAAGACCGACAACCCGGCCGTCATCGCCGGCGCCGGCCCCGACCCGGTCGCCCCGACGGAGACCCTCACCTACAAGATCCGCGTGACCAACGCCGGCACGACGCGCGCCGATGACGTCACCGTCGTCGACGGCACCCAGGGCCTCGAGGCCGCATCGGTCGTCGCGACCCAGGTCATCGTCAACGGCACGCTCGGCACCGGCTACGGCTGCACCGTCGCCGCGCCCCAGGTGACGTGCAAGATCCGCAGCCTCAACCCCGGCGGCACGCTGACCGTAACGATCACCGGCAAGGTGGTCGCCCCCGCCGGAACGGTGCTCATCAACACCGCCACGGCGACGGCCAACGTCAAGAACACCGGCGTCACGGCGAGCGCCACCGAGCAGACCACCGTGCGCCCGGCCGTCGACTTCACCGTGACCAAGGGCGGCGCCCCTGACCCCGTGTGTGCGCGCTCGTGGCCCTCGCCCAACCCGGCTGACCTCTGCACCGGCGGCCTGACCTACACGATCACGGTCGGCAACAGCGGCATACGCAACTCCGCGCCGGTCCTCGTCCGTGACGTGCTGCCCGCGGGCACCATCTACGACAGCTATGCCAACGTGCCCACCGCCGACTTCACCTGCTCGCTCAAACCCGGCAACATCCTCGAGTGCACCAACCCGAGCATCGCTGCCGCGTCGACCGAGACATTCACCGTCAACGTCGTCGCCCCGGCCACGACGGGCCCGTTGAGCAACACCGTCCAGGTCGACCCCGCCAACGCGGTCTTCGAGGCCGACGAGACCAACAACACCGCGACGTCCACCGTCCAGGTGGGCACCGGCATCGACCTGACGATCTTCAAGTACGACTCGCCCGGCCCGGCCGCCGACCCGGCGGGGACCATTCCGCCATACCCGACGATCGCCCAGGGCGTCGACCCGATCGCGACCAACGGCACGCAGTACTACACGATCTACGTCGACAACCTCGGCACCCAGGACGCCACCGGCGTCCGCGTCGAGGACACCCTCCCGGCGGGCACGGTCTACCTCGGCGCGACGGCCGATCAGGGCTTCTCCTGCTCGTATGCCGGCGGCAAGGTGACGTGCGTCGGCGGCAGCCTGCTCGGCACCGAGAGCGAGTTCTACGCCAACCCGACGCAGGGCATCGTCCCCAAGGGCAACCAGTTTGCGACGATCACCATCCGCGTCTTCGCCACCAATGCCGTCCAGCCGGCCATGCACAACGAGGTGCGCGTCGACCCGCTGGGCGATATCCCCGAGTTCAACGAGTCCAACAACCTCGCCACCCAGGACACGACGGTGACCGTCGGCGGGGTCCCGCTCAACGCCTTCAACCAGCTGACCATCCTCAAGACCCAGCTCGACCCGGCCAGTGGCCCGATCGCCACCAACGGTCGCACGACCTACAAGCTGCACGTCGGCAATGACGGCACCGACCCGGTGAGCACCGTCGTCGTCAAGGACACCCTGCCCGCCGGCTCGCGATTCGTCGCCGCCGTCGATGCAGCCGGTGCCTCCACCGACTCCTTCGCCTGCAGCCATGACGGCTCTGCGACGGGTGGGGTGGTCACCTGCACCGCGGGCGCCCTCTCCGGATCGCTCAACACGATCCCGGGTGTGCCGACCTCGCGCGACATCCTCGTGACCTTCTTCGCGCCCAATGTCCCGGGCAACTACACGAATATCGCCAAGGTCGACCCGGACAACGTCGTGCCCGAGGGCAACGAATTCGACAACCAGTCCTCGGCCCCGGTCGTCGTCAAGACCGCTGGTGACGGTGGGCAGAACTCGGTCTACCAGCTGACCATCGACAAGACGGCCAGCGCGCAGGTCTCCACCAGCAGCCCGATCACCTACCACCTCACCGTCGCCAACACGGGCACGGATCCCGCCTTCGGCGTGGTCGTGCGTGACGTGCTGCCGGCCGGCACCGGGTTCATCTCGGCGGTCGACAGCGCGCCTGGCCCCAACCAGTTCACCTGCTCCGCAGCCGCGGGCGTCGTGACCTGCACGGGTGCCACGCTCGGCGGCATCGACCTCGGTCTGTCGAGCGCTCCGCAGACGCGGACGATCACGATCCTGGCGTTCGCCCCGACTCAGCCGGGGACCTACACCAACAACGCCTTCGTCGACCCGGACAACACGATCCCCGAGGGTGACGAGACCGACAACCACGACTCGGCCGACACCAAGGTCGTCGTGGGCGCCGGCTACATCGACCTCACCGTCAGCAAGTGCGACGGCGGGCCGTGCCCGACCAATGGCAACACCGTCTACACCGACGATGTCGACCACTACACCGTGACGGTCAGCAACCTCGGCACCGACCCGGCCTTCCAGGTCGTCGTCCGTGACGCGCTGCCGGCTGGATCGACCTTCGTCTCCGCGCACGACGTGCTCGGCGGCAATGGCTCCTTCCTCTGCGGTTACGTGAGCGGCGTGGTCACCTGCTTCGGCGGCACCCTCGACGGCTCCGCGGGGCTCATCCCAGGTATGCCGACCACGCGCGACATCGACATCGCGATCAAGGTGCCCAACCAGGACAACCTGCCGATCACCAACCAGGTCTTCGTCGACCCGGACAACACCGTCCCCGAGTCCAACGAGACCAACAACCAGGCCAGCGACACCAGCGTCGTCCACTCGCCGTTCGACGTCACCGTCGACCAGAGCGGCCCGAGCACGGCCAACCAGAACAGCACCGAGGACTACGTCATCACGGTGACCAACAACAGTGCCGCGGGTCGCTCGCTGACCGGCGTCACGATGGTCGACCCGATGCCGGTGGGCCTCATCCCGCTCAGTGTCGAGGCGGCCGGCGACTGGCAGTGCCAGGTGACCGAAAACCCGGTCAACGGCGTCTCCTGCATCGGCGACCTGCCTCCTGGCGGCTCGGTCAAGATCACCGTCCACGTCTTCGTCACTCAGGACGGCGGGACCATGGACAACCAGGCCTGCGTCGACACCGGCAACACGATCGTCGAGTTCGACGAGACGAACAACTGCTCCACCAAGGAGACCCAGATCGTCAGCCACAAGCCGGACATCTCGGTCCACAAGGCCGCCGGCTCTGGCTCGGTGACCGCGGGGCAGCCGCTGCAATACATCATCACCGCGAGCAATATCGGTGATGCGCCTGCAGACTCGAGCTCGTTCACGATCAAGGACACCCTGCCGGGCGTCGTGAGCTTCGTCGGCAGCAACGCCGACAACGGCACCGCCTGCACCCATGACGGCTCGGCGACCGGTGGCGTCGTCACCTGCATTCCTGGCCCGATGGGTGTCGGTGCGACGACGACGATCACCATCGACGTGACCGTCCTCGACACGGCGACGACCGCCTTCACCAACACGGCGACGGTTGACGGGTCGGTGCAGGCCGACTCGACGGCAGCGCCGTGCGACACCTCGACCTGTGTCGGCGAGACGATCACGACGAACAACACCTCGTCGGTGACCGTCTCCAGTGGTGGATCGGCGATCGACCTGGTCATGGGCCCGATCTCCGACAGCCCCGACCCGGCTCCGGTGGGCACCCTGATCGTCTACACCGCCACGGTGACCAACGCCGGCACGCAGGATGCCCTCGTCGCCGATGGCAACCAGGTGGTTGCGCGGTTCACCGTGCCGGACACCGGGGTCATCGTTGGCACGCCGACCGCATCGCAGGGCTTCCTGTGCACCAAGGTCACCGGCGTGGTGACCTGCAAGGGCGACCTGCTGGCCGGTGCCTCGACGGTCGTCAGCATCCCGATCACGCCGCAGCCGGCTTCGCCGTTGCTCCTCACGGTCACCGGCACGGTCGACCCGCTCGACGCGATCGCGGAGACGAGCGAGGCCAACAACACGGCCACGCAGACGACCACGGTCTCGCCGACGACCTGCCTGGCGTGCAAGGACCTGGTCATGGGCCAGATCATCGCCACGCCCAACCCGATCCCCAACGGTTCCGACGTGACCTATGAGCTCGTCGTCACCAACATCGGGGACCAGGCGATCACGACGCTCAACCCGAGCAGCGACGTGCTGCTGACGATCGACCTCGACCGCACGAGCAACGAGTCCTCGCTCGTGTCGGTGTCGGCGACCGGGCCGCTCAGCTGCCAGGCCAACCCGGCGTGGGGCTTCAACCACAACTTGCCGGAGATCATCTGCACGGCGCCGACCGGGTTCGCGCCCGGCCAAGGCTCACTCGTCACGGTGAAGGCGCACGCCAACACCGCCGGTGTGCCCAGCTACGTGGACATCGACGCTGTGGCCGACCCGGGTCACCTGGTCGCGGAGTTCAACGAGGCCAACAACAGCGGCACGCTGCGCGTCGACACCGTCGCGCCGTGAGCACGGCATACGAGAGGGGACGCACGATGACCAGGCGTATGCCGCGCGCGCTCGCGGTGTTGGCCGCCACGGTGCTCGCCGGGGTGGGGATGCTCGCCGCATCCCCACCCGGCGAGGCCGCTGCCGGCTGCCGGATCTATGTCGCCAGCGGTGACGACTACACCAACGGAAATGCGTTGAACGACAACGGAAGTCGCTATGCCGAGCAGCTGCTCGCCGACCATCTGATCGCCCCGGGATGGTGCGCCTACAACCAGGGCAAGAACGGCCAGACCTCCTCGTCGTTCATCTCCGGCGGTGGGATGTCCTCGGCCTACAACATGCGCCCGGACCTGCACACGATCCAGCTCGGCGAGCAGAACTCGACGGTCGTCGATGCGATCAAGAGCTGCTTCGACAAGGTCAAGGACCACGACTTCGCCGGCGCCACCGCGTGCGCGGCGGCCATCGAGGCCAACTCGTCGGTGTGGACCGCGATGACCAACAACTACACAACGCTGCTCGCCACCGACAAGATCATGGCCAGCCAGCGCCCGGGCCTCGTCGTCGCGGTCATCGGCTATCCCAACCCTTATCCCCGCGCGGGGGACGTCGTCGACGAGATCGCGGAGCTGTGCGTGCCGCTCATCGACACCATCCCCACGTGCACGGCGCGATGGGCGCAGCTGCCGCTCGCGTTGACGGCCCTCGACCGGGTCTTCACCAAGCTCAACAACACCCTCAAGAGTGCCCTCGTGCCCTTCCAGTCGGGGCCCAACGGTTGGCGTTACGTCTTCGTCGACATCAACCCGAAGTTCGAGAAGCACTGCATGACGATGAAGGTGCAGATCAAGACCCAGGTCGAGCACCCCGAAGAGGATGGCGTCGTCCACGAGCATGACTCGCCGGAGGTCAACTTCGGGTGCTCGAGCACGTGGTTCGTCGAGGGCTCCGATGGCACCGCCAAGCCCAACTACCTGCTGCCGGCCGCCCTCGGTGTGCTCATCGAGTGGAGCCAGACCACCAAGGGCATGGGTGTCTATCCCAACTCCGACGGCCACCAGTGCATCGCGGACGCGATCTGGGAGGCCGACACGATCGACCCGGGCACGACGCCGCTGAAGTGGAAGCTCGGCTACGGCGAGGCCTCTCGCACGGACTACTGCCAGTGACCGAAAGGACTACTCCCATGCGCCGATTCCGTCTTGCTGCCGGTGTGCTCGCGGCCGCAGCCGTCGTCGCCGCCCCGGCGGTCACGGCATACGCGGGGCCGCCGGTGACCGGCAAGACCCAGGTGACCGGGTCGCCGACCGCCGGCCAGCCGCTCGACATCCAGGTGACCCTCTACGGCGTCTACCCGATCGTGCCCTACGACTTCTCGCTCGAGAACCGGTGCTGGTTCTCCGGGCGGTATGCCGGTCCGGCCAGCTCGCGGGAGACCTATCCGCTGCTCGGGCCGTGGTATGCCGCTGGGTCCGGCTCGACGAGCGCGCAGACCATCGACCTCACGGTCGCGCCCAGCGGGGCGGCCTGCGTCGTGCGGATCATCCGTGGCACCAGCCCGGTCAAGGGGTCGGACACGGCATACACCGTGGGGTGAGCTGGTCGCGGGTGGCGCTCGGGCTGACCACCGGTCTGCCCGGCGCGCCCTTCAGCAGGCGTCCTTGAGGCTGATGAGGGTGTCGCTCGTCGGCTCGGCCGGCGTCGTGGCGGTCGTTGTCGTCGAGGTCGACGTCCTTGTCGAGGTCGACGTCGTCGGCGACTTGGTCGAGGTCTTGGTCGAGGTGGCCTTGCCGCTCTTGGTCGGCCCCGTGGTCGTCGGCGGGGCTGAGGTCGTGGCGAGCTCCGGATAGATGGCGTCCTGGATCATCGTGCGCATCTTGGGGAAGTCGGGGTCATAGACCTTGGTGTTGAGGTCGGTGAAGGTCAGCGAGCGGATGCTGGCGCCCTTGATCCGCCCGACGAGATCCACCCAGGCCGGCAGGTCGGCGGCGGGAATGTCGGTCTGGATGTTGTCCTTGGCCACCTGGGCCAGCTCGGGGTATTTCTGCAGCATGGTCGCCGGATTGACCTGGTCGAGGATCTTGCCGACCAGGCAGCGCTGCCGACGCATCCGGTTGTAGTCGTCGCTGAGGATGCGCGAGCGGGCGAACCACAGCGCGTTGTAGCCGTCGAGTCGTTGGGTCCCTTTGTGGACCCAACCGGTCACGCCGATGAGCTGCCCGTTGCTGGCCACATGACCGCCGATCGGCAGATCCTCGGTCACCGTGACGACCACCCCGCCCATGGCATCGACGAGGGCCTGGAAGCCCTTGAGGTCGACGACCGTCGTGTAGTCCATCCGCAGCCCGGTGATCTGCTCGATGACCCCGCGGACGGTGGTGAGGCCGGGGTTCTTGTCCCCCTTGAAGAGCTCCTTGTGGTTGACCGCCGCCTCGGCCCAGACCGCATTGAGCAGGCAGTCGGAGCCGCAGTTGTAGCCATTGGGCCAGAGCTTGTAGAGCGGGTTGGACTTGGGGAAGGGCACCTTCTCGAGATTGCGGGGCAGGCTGAACATCAGGCTGTCCCCGGTCTGCGGGTTGATGCTCGCGACGATCATCGAGTCGGTGCGCACGCCGATGCGGTCATCGCCAGCATCTGAGCCGATGAGCAGGAGGTTGACCCGCGCGACCCCCTCCCAGGGGTCGGGGCCCTCACCGGGCCGGGCGAGAGCGCCGTTGCCGTCGCGGCCGCTGCCGAAGAGCGTGCCGACGATGTCCCGCTGGATGAGCGAATAGCGCACCGCCGTGGCCATGGGCACGGCCACGACGAGGCACATCACCGCGGTGAAGGCCCGCAGGCCACCACGCTGCACCCTATCCAGGCGCGGGTCGTCGGTGCCGCGGTGGGTCAGCACGATGGTGAAGAGCCACGCGAGGGTGAGGAGGGCGATCACCCCGGCGGCGATGAGCAGGGCGTTGGAGTTGACCGCGACCGCCAGCGCGAGGGCGGTGGGTCCCTTCACCAGCAGCATGCCGGCGAGCACCAGGATGCTGGCCACCAGGACGCCGAGCACGAGCCAGCCCAGCCGACGGTAGCGCGTGGGGATCAGGCCGGCGCCCGGGATGAGCGTGCCGAGCAGGGTGAGGACGATCGAGCGCCGAGTGGCGCGCCGTGACTCCATCCGACGACGGGCCCGCACGCCGAGCGCGTCGAGCCGGACATCGCGGGTCATGGGGGCCTCTCCGTCGGCGGGGGATCGAGCGGATGCTGCTGCGCCATTGTGCCCCCTCGCGCTGTAGGACGCCGCACGCCGCTCGGAGGTTGCTCGAGCTGAGCCGCCGACGCCGGCTCCCGCCAAGTCACAGGGTGACGGGTGGCGCACGTCTGGCCCAGGGACAGGGCGGGGCGGGGCCGAGGGGCGGGGCGGAGCCGAGGGGCGGGGCGGTTGAGGGACAGGACGGGGCGGCTGAGCTGAACACCCCGCCCGGTTTGGGCCGCGCCTGTCGCCCCCGGTAGCCTGTGACGGCTCGCATGCTCTGCGGGCATGGAGGCGTCGCATAGTGGCCTAGTGCGCCCGCCTGCTAAGTGGGTTGGGGATAACACCCCTCGCGGGTTCAAATCCCGCCGCCTCCGCCAGTAGGTTCACGTTGGAACCCCCGTTCGGCCCCTCAGGGGTCGGGCGGGGGTTTCGTGTTGGATGGGCTTGGGTACCAGGATCGTTCGCACGGCGACCTCTCCGGGCCTTCTGGGCCGGTTCTGGGCCTCCTGGGCCATGCGCCGCCCGGTCGGTGGGTGTGGGCCCGTCAGGGTTCGTCTGGGGGCGTTGGGGCGTCTCATCGTCGTCTGGATGGTCGGAACTGAG
Source organism: uncultured Intrasporangiaceae bacterium (assembly GCA_964558825.1). Classification (GTDB taxonomy): domain Bacteria; phylum Actinomycetota; class Actinomycetes; order Actinomycetales; family Dermatophilaceae; genus Phosphoribacter. Next base: position 1,240 of record CAZLGB010000042.1, on the reverse strand, counting down.
GCGAACTGCTGCTTCTACGGCAACCGTGGGGTCGGCCTTGGTCTCGTCGTCAGTGATGCCGATCTCGAAGGCTCGGAAGGCCGCTTGGTTGACTTCCTGCCGTGCCTCGGGCGGAAGACTGTCGTAGAACCGGCCGGCGTTCTCCAGCAGGCTGAGAACGATGTTGAGCCTGGCTTCGACACGCTCGTCGTCGACTGTCAGTTGGTTGAGGCGGGCCTGGGCAGCGTTGAGCTGAAGGGTGACTTCCTCCTGCTTGTGCTTGAAGTCATCTAGAGAAACGACTTCTGCCAGGTAGGCATCGAGTAGGCGCTGTTTGGTGGTGGTGAGGCGGGCCACTTCACGCTCAGCCGATGTCAGCTCGCGGCTCCGAGTCCGCCTTGCTTCCGTGAGGGCATCCCGTCCACTCTGCTTGGCTCGAGCGACCTGCTTGGGGGTAAGTGCGACTTTGTGCCACTCGGCAGCAACCATGGACTCGACATGTTCCGCCTGGAGGTAGGGGAGGTCACAGTCGGTTCGCTTCTTGGCTCGTCCCAGACAGAAGAAGTAGGCGTATTGCCCACCGCGCCCACTGTTGATCGAGTAGCCCAGTCGTGAGCCGCAGCGCGCACAGACCACGCTGCCCTTAAGATAATGATGTTGGCGCCAAGACCGATCGCCAGCAATTTTACGTCCAGCCAGAACGTCTTGGACGGCGTTGAATGTTGCAGTGGTGACTAGCGGCTCATGCTGCCCGGGGTATAGCACTCCCAGGTGCCGAATTTGGCCGGTGTAGTACGGATTGGTCAGCATGCGGTGCACGGCTGCGCGCGACAGCGACCGTCCGGCAGCCCGCGAATCCCGTGTGGTTAGGCCTCGTGCCGCCAATTGGATGACCAGATCACTCAGAGATGTGTTGCCTTGGGCATAGGTCTCGAATGCCCAGACAACGTGCTCAGCGCGTTGGGGATCTGGGACGACCGTCTTGGCGTCGCGGTCTCCAACCCGCCGGGTCGTATTGATGTAGCCAGTGGGAGCGTAGCCAATGGTGCCGCCCTTCTTGGCCTTCTCGGCGATTCCCTTCTTGGCTTCCGTGGACAGGTTGCGTGAGTAGAACTCCGCCATGCTGGCCATGATGCCGTGCAGCAGCATGCCCGCTGGGGTCTCATCGATCTGCTCAGACACCGATACCAATTGAGCACCCGCGGCCCGGCGGTGTCAAGCCGTGGAGGCAACGGGTGACTGGCCGAGCAGGAGTCGTTCG